>RBWT01000109.1 GCA_004010275.1 Streptomyces huasconensis | reverse complement strand
GTGGCGAGGGCGGCGGCCGGGCCGAGCCGCCGCGCTGGTCTCGGCGGCCGCCGCGCTCGGCCTTCGGGCGTGCGCCGCCGCCCACAGCGCCGACGGCCGGCGCCGCCTCGCGCAAGCGACCGGTATGCAGGAGGCGGCCGTGACGGTCGCGGGACTGCTCTCCGGTACGCAGGGCCCCGGGCGCGACGCGGACGCGCCCTCACGCTCGACCTGCTGGTCGTCCTGGACGCCCAGCAGCTGGACGTGGAGTCCGCGGCGATGCTCGTGGAGTCCCTGCCGGACGGCGCCCGCCTCGTCCTCAGCGCGATCCGGGCGACGATGTGGTCGGCGGGCCCCGGGCGGGTCTTCGCCGATCTCGTCGCCGCCCGCTGCTGCCCCCAGGTCGTCTCGCGCACCCCGGACCCCGGCCCGATCGGGGAGCTGACGTCCGGCATCGGCATCGGCGAGCTGAACCAGGTCGAGGCGCCCGCCAAGGAGGTCGTGCTCGTCCCGGTGCGCGACGCCGCCGAGGCGATCCACCGCACGGTGCAGCTCGTCGCGGACTCGGTGCCCCGGGCGATCGGCGTGCCCGCCGAGCACACGCAGGTCATCACGCCGGGCCACGGCGGCGCCGCCGGCACCCGCGTGCTCAACGCCGCGCTGAAGGAGCGGCTGAGCCCCGGCCCCGGCCGGTTCGGCGGCTTCGACCCCGGCGACCGGGTCGCCCACGTCCCGGCGCCGGGCCGCACGACGCTCGGCCGCGTGGTGCGGGCCGACGCGGAGGGGCTGCACCTGGAGTGTGACGGCGACCCCGTGCTCGTACGCAGGGAGCGGGTGGAGCGGGAGGTGCGGCATGCCTGGGCGCTCACGGCACACCAGGCGGCCGGGCTGCGCTGGCCCGCCGTGGTCGTGGTGCTGCCCGGTGACGCGGCGCAGACGCTGACCCGGCCGTGGGTCTACACGGCGTTCAGCCGGGGCGAGCGGCACCTGTCGGTCGTGCAGGGCGTCGAGCAGGCCCTCCCGCGCGCGGTGGCGGAGCGCCTCTGGAAGGACCGTACGACGCGCTGCGGACGCTGCTGCGTCCCCAGGTCCCCTCGGCGGCGTCCTGAGCCGCTGAGCCGGGCGGCGCCACCGCCCGGTTCGGCGGGCCCACGAGCGAGCGCGCCGCCCCAGGAGGGGCGGCGCGCTCGTCGTATGTGCGGAGATGTCGGCGGAGGGGTGTCAGCGACCTGGTCCCCGTGGGCCGGGCCCTGCCCCACCGGCGCCCTCGGCCTCATCAGCCGCCTCGCTCACATGGACTCCTCCGCCGGCCGCGTCTTCATCGATCTCGTCGATCTCATCGATCTCGTCGAGGGGCACGGCCACATCCGGGTCGATGTCCGGGTCGATGTCGGGGTCGGCGTCCAGCCCGTCGAGCCCTTCGTGGTCCAGTTCGTCGTCGAAGACCGAGCTGACGTCGAAACGGCAGACCACCCGGTGCGGGTCGGCCTCGTCGAAGGGGGCGTCGAGCCACTCCCCCGGCTCGGCGGGGGTGTCCGCCGCGGTGACCCACAGCGTGGAGTCGCCCTCCTCCAGGCCGAACTCCTTGTGCCGGGAGGCGATCTCGTCCGGTTCGAACTCCCCGAAGAGGACACCGAGCGCACCGTGCACGGTGTCGGCCGGGCCGGTCCCTCCCGGCCCGCCCGCGCCGAGGCCGGCGACCCGCTGGGCCTGGACGAGGAGCCGCTGAGGTTCCGCCACGGCGTAGTCGCGCCGGATCAGCACGCTCAGCGCGTTCGCCTCCTCCGGGCCCTGATAGGGCGGCAACGCGTCGTCGGTGCCGGGGATCTCGAAGGGCGTGACCTCGTCGTAGCGGTCGTAGAGGAGTTCGTCGTACTCCTCGGCCGCGGCGGCGAGTTCGTTGAACGCCTCGTACACGGCCGGATCGTCCTCGCCCGACCTGCGTTCGACCGCGGCCAGGTGGCGGTCGAGCGCGGTCTTGACCGCCTCGGCGGCGGCACGTACCTCGGCAGCGGTGGGCTGCGCAGCATCAGACATAGTGCAGACGCTATCCGTACCGGGCCGGTGCCCGCACAATAGATGCGATGCCGGAATACGAATTTGTCGACGTGTATGTACCGCGCGGGGTCACCCGCAAGGAAGCCACACGTCTGCTGACAGACCACGCAGAGTACGGACACTGGGAGTTGGACCGCCTGAGTCTGCACCCCGACGGGAGCCGCAGGGTGCGGCTGAAACGACGGATCATCCGCCAGGTGCGGGCCACCTGGTGAGCGGAGACGAGCCCGGCTGACCCGGGACGGGACGCCGGCGCGTCCCGGAACGGAGCGGGCCCCGTGACGGCGGGGCCCGCTCCGTTCCGGCGTGCCCGGCGGCTGGGAACCGCCCGGCACAGGTTGATCGTCAGTCCGTCGCCCGCGCCCTGCGGTACAGCACCGTGCCCGCGAGGAGCACGCCCGCGCCCATCGGCAGCGCGAGGCCGACCGGCAGCGAGTTGCCGGTCTCCGCGAGCAGCGAGGTGCCCTCGGGCGGGGTGACGGTCTGCGTGCCCGGGTCGTTCGGCTTCCCGGGCCCGCCCGGCTGCCCCGGCTCTCCGGGCTTACCAGGCTCTCCCGGCTTACCCGGCTGCTCGGGCTTGCCCGGCTCCCCCGGCTTACCCGGCTTCCCCGGCTCCTCCGGCTTACCGGGCTGCTCCGGCTTACCGGGCTGCTCGGGCTTGCCCGGCTCCCCCGGCTTGCCGGGCTCCTCCGGCTTCCCCGGGTGCTCGGGGTCCGTCGGGGGCTTCTCGGCGCCCGGCGGGGTCGCCGGGCCGCCGTTGTTGGCGCAGTTGTTCCCATGGGTCGCGTTGCCGAGACCGCCGATGGTGACGCCGTTGCCGCAGACGTTCACCGGAGCGTGCACCGGTACCTGCACGGTGTTGCCGGAACCGACGCCCGGCGAGTTGCTGCTGCGTCCCTCGGCCTTGGACCCGCCGGAGGGCCTGTGCGCGCCGCCCCCCTTGGAGGAGTTGGCGCAGTTGTTGCCCGCCGCGGGGTTCAGGAGCCCGACGACGTTCACGGTGTTGCCGCACACGTTGACCGGAGCGTCAACGGGGGCCTGGACGGTGTTCCCCGACAGTACGCCGGGAGAGTTCGAACTGCTCCCCCTGGCGGTCGAGTCCGCGTGCGCGTAGCCACCGGACATGGCGAGTACGCCGGTCGCGGCCGCCATGGTGATCAAGCTTTTTCGGGTGCCCTGTCGCATAGCTGTTCCCTGCCTTTTACCTTCCGGAAGACATCCGGGCCTCGCCCGGACCTGGAATGCCCGTCGGCCCCGGAGCGCATGGCACGCACTCCGGGGCCGACGGACTCAGCCCCTCAAGGGGTGAGGCACAACAACGTCACTTGTTGACGCAGGTGTTGCCGAAGGTGGGGTTCAGCAGGCCGATCACGTTGACCGTGTTGCCGCAGGCGTTCACCGGGATGTGGATCGGGGCCTGGATGACGTTGCCCGACACGACACCGGGAGAGTTGACGGCGGCACCCTGGGCACCGGCGTCGGCAGCGGCGACACCCGCGCCGGCGAGCACGAGACCACCAGTGGCAGCCGCAGCGGCGACGATCTTCTTGATCATTGTTCCTCCTTGTTGGCAATGCAGCCCCAGCCGCGGACTGCATCACCTGTAACGAGGAGGAAGTTGACGGGCTACGAGCTGAAGAGTGCTTTCACTCTTTTCAGTCAAGTACGCACGCGCTGGCGATTATTGGAGTGTCGTTTCACCATGGAAAGCAGACGATAGCCGCGAAAACCAGCCCCCGGCTGCTTCCCGGCCGGGTACCGGGCCGGCCCCCGTCAGGACGCGTCGATGAACCGGTCGAGCACCCGGACGCCGAACTTCAGGCCGTCGACCGGCACCCGCTCGTCGACACCGTGGAACATGCCCGCGAAGTCCAGCTCCGGCGGCAGCTTCAGCGGCGCGAAGCCGAAGCCCCGGATGCCGAGATCGTCGAAGGACTTGGCGTCCGTGCCGGCCGAGAGCATGTACGGCACGGCGCGCGCGATCGGGTCCTCCGCCCGCAGGGCCGTCTGCATGGCGTCGACGAGCGCGCCGTCGAACGTCGTCTCCAGCGCCTTGTCCGCGTGCACGTCCTCGCGCTTGACCCGCGGGCCGAGAATCCGGTCCAGGTCGGCGAGGAACTCCTCCTCGTACCCCGGCAGGTAGCGGCCGTCGACGTGCGCGGTGGCCTGGCCGGGGATCACGTTCACCTTGTAGCCGGCGCCGAGCTGCGTCGGGTTGGCGGTGTTCTGGAGCGAGGCGCCGATGAGCTTGGCGATGCCGCCGAGCTTGGCGAGCGTCTCGTCCATGTTCTCCGGGTCCAGCTCGGTGCCGAGGGCGTCGCCCAGCTCGTCGAGGAAGTGCCGCAGGGTCTTGGTGACCCGTACGGGGAACTTGTGCCGCCCCAAGCGCCCGACGGCCTCGGACAGCTCGGTGATCGCGTTGTCCTTGTGGATCATCGAACCGTGGCCGGCGGTGCCGTCCACGGTCAGCTTCATCCAGTGCATGCCCTTCTGGGCGGTCTCGACGAGATAGAGCCGCAGGTTCTCGTTGACGGTGAACGAGAAGCCGCCGACCTCGCTGATCGCCTCCGTGCAGCCCTCGAAGAGGTCGGGGTGATTGTCGACGAGGTACCGCGCGCCGTACGTGCCGCCCGCCTCCTCGTCCGCGAGGAAGGCCAGGACGATGTCGCGCGGAGGCTTGCGGCCGCTGCGCATCCGGTCCCGGACGACCGCGAGGGTCATCGCGTCCATGTCCTTCATGTCGACGGCGCCCCGGCCCCACACGCAGCCGTCCGCGATCTCCCCGGAGAAGGGGTGGTGCGTCCAGTCCACGGCGTTGGCCGGTACGACGTCGGTGTGGCCGTGGATGAGCAGCGCGGGCCGCGACGGGTCCTCGCCCTCGATCCGCGCCACGGTGGAGGCCCTGCCGGGGTGGGACTCGAAGATCTTCGGCTCCAGACCGACCTCGGCGAGCTTCTCCGCGACGTACTCGGCGGCCTTGCGCTCCCCCGGGCCCGAGTGGTCGCCGTAGTTGCTCGTATCGATCTGGATCAGTTCGCGACAGAGGTCGACGACCTCGTCCTCACCGGTGACGGCCTTGCCCGTGCTGGACCCGCTCACGCTGGGCTCCTCCCGCATTCGCTGCTGGTGGTCCCCCACATCCTCTCTCCCCCGGGCTCCGCGCCCAAGGGCGGGCGGACGTCGTCATCAGCAGTTCACGGTGGGCGGACCTGCGGAGGGAGGGGTGATCGAGCGCCCCCGGAAGCCTGGTAATGTTCTCTGTGTCGCCGCGGGGAACACCCCGCGAAGACAGACACCTGGTCCGGGTGGCGGAATGGCAGACGCGCTAGCTTGAGGTGCTAGTGCCCTTTATCGGGCGTGGGGGTTCAAGTCCCCCCTCGGACACCAGCAAGACCCCAGTTGATCTGGGGTTTTTTGCTTTTCTGGGGCGGTGTGGACAATAACCCAGAACGGTCCCAGGTCGGACCAGGTATGTCAGGCCGGGCCCGTTGACTAGGGCACGGCGGGCTTACGGTGGTTCGCCCGCTGTGACCGTAAGGGCCATGGGCCCCTCCTCAAGTGGGGGATGCCCGACGGAGCCACAGCCGAGAAGCCAAGGCGCCCCACCCCGAAATTCCCTCGCCTCCCTGCTCACTCTGACCGTGACCCGTTCCGCGCGCTCCTGAGCAACTAGGGAACCGAGCCCCAACCCCTTTCGGGCCAGGACTGTTCCCTTGCTGCCACGTGGTGTCAGTGTTAGCACTTGGTTTCCTTGGCGGCTCGCCGGAACTCAACTGCCACGTGAGACAGCTGCGGTCGGCCATAGGACTCATAGCTCAGCACGACGTCGATCACCGTCCCGAATGATGCGGGCATGAACGGGCGCCGCTGGTTGTCCACCACAGCCTGATACTGCACCGGTCGTTCCGCATCATCCGGGGAGACCATGGCTCTCTTGCCCGTGGCAGCGATGAGCAGCGACGCCCCGAGTGTGTATACGTCAGCGCTGCGAGGGGGACCGCCGCGCCCGTCGCGCGCACGTTTCGGGGGATCTCAGGTGCTCGTAGTGGACCAGGCACCCGGAGTAAGGGAGTCGTGCAACCCCTTCACTTTGCAATCCCCAGCGAAGACCAGGCCCATCAGCCGTACGCCACTCTCCTCACCAGTCACGATCAGGTGGGCGTGGCTGGATGCCACCTTGACACCAGCAGTCGTTGTAGGCCGGACCACGGCTTCCGCGCATTCTGCGGGCCGTCAGGACGGCGGCGGACGCGTCATCCTCTGCGTCCGGACTACAGGGACATAGGCCGTTCCCGTCGTACCAAGGTTGGACGCTTCATGCACCTCGTCCCTCTGTGCCGTAGGCGACATGCGGGCGCCCCGAGGCCTGCAGCACCGACGCATCACAGGCCGGCGTGAGGACGGAACGCCCCCGTTCCTCGGCGAGAGGGCTCCGAGCTTCACGGCGAGGCGTTCGCGTTCCCTTATCTCCGCTGCCCACACTTTCGATTCGTGCCGCTCAGCAACCATCCGTGAATCCACCGGTTGAACACTGTTCAGCGCCTTGCTCGGCATAGTCGCCTCAGTCACGTTGGTCATCCTCTTCGCAACGCGAGGGACCGGTCCCCTAGGAGGGGCCCGGTCCACTTGCTCGTGCCGAGTTCCCTACGCGATGACACCGAGCCTCCTCCCATCGGCACTGTCGCACTGATACACGCCGCCTTCAACGACGGTCCAGAACTTGTCCGGAACGACAGACCCGGTTGCCTCCAAGCGCCAGCAGTCATTTGAGGTCTTCTGCCTTGACCCGAAGGCCAAACCGAGGACGCCGGGGCCAGTCGACGAGGATCAAGTCGTCCCTTCAGCAGGCAATTCAAGTAGCCGCTGCACACCAAAATGGCGATTGGTGTAAGGCCAAGCCGGGCTCGTCGGTTCGGGCCGTTTGGGATCTGGAGTGCGGCGCCGCGCAACAAATGGTGAGGCAGGGCCGTCGAGTCTTCCCAGTAAGCGGGGTTCCTACGACTGGACTTTCGGGACGCCTCCCCTTCGGCCGATCGAGAAAGCGATCCTGTATACATCAGGCAGGTCAATTCGGCCGTCCTTACGACGGCGCATCACGCCGAGGGCGATCAGCTCGTCGATCAGGCGCAGGTGATCATCTGGGTACCGCGGCCCTGTGCGGACCTTCGCCTCAGCCCCGCCCGCATTGGTGCGAGCGGCCTCCTTGCCCAGGGTCGCTGTGAGGTTCGCTCTCTGCCAGAGGTCCAGGACAAGCCCCTGGTCGATCGGCACCTGCTGGCCCGCCAGCGGGTCGATCACTGTACGTACCCACGGCATGTCCTCACGAATCTCATTGACGCGAGTCTGAGAAGCTGACTGGACTCCTTTTCGGATGCCCTCGTGGTAGATGGCGTACATATGGCTCGCGTACTTTCCGCGTGTCTCGTCCACTGCCATACTCAGCGCGTTGAGGAAGCTGCGGGGGCTTACCTGCTCCACGCCGTCCATGAGGTGATTGGGCAACCACGTGTACGTGATGCCCTTCCTGTAGTTGGCCCCCATGTATGGGCCAGCCAGATCACTGAAGACCGCCGCCTGGAGTTGTTCGTCTCCGAGCAACGTCGCTGGAGGCAGATGACGCCCGGCATGTTCGGTCCACTGGCCGGTACCGGAACGGAACCTCATCGACTCGATGCTGTTGTGATTACCCAGGTAGTGAAAGAACAGACCGTACAGATTGGTCGTTGTCCACTGCAGACTGGCGGCGTTCGATGTCAGTTTTGACGCGTCAGGGAAGTGGAGCAATGCCCCGTCGAACATGTCGGGTCGGATAAAAATCTTGCACCGGATGCTCTTAGTACTCAGCCGCATCTCCAGAGCCAACTGCAAGATGCCGGCGACAAGCCGGTCTGCCTGGACCCGGTCCTGGTGCAGATGCTCCAGCGCATCAAAAAGGACCAAATGAGTGAATTTGCCTGCCTGTGCTTCCTTGTCCGCTCGAGCGACGGTACGGTCCCGTGCTCCCGGATTGGCCTGCACCCAGGCGATGCGATCGTTCCACTCCATGTCCCCTTGGAGTTCAGGTTGTCCGAGCGCTACTAGAAGGACGGCATTCCACAGGTCGTAGGCACGCACGCCGCTAACGGCCAGGCTTGCCAGCTCGCCGGCTCCCGGATACAGGTGGGGTTGCAACTTTGCGCTGTAACCGGGCGAGACCTTCAGAGTGCGCAGCCGCTCGATGCGATACTCGTCCGCAGCGACATCCCGCAGCTGAGCATCGAGCAGGGAACGGCACCAGAATGTTTTTCCCACCCCTCGGCCTCCCCGCACCACGGTGGTATCGACGTGAAGCGCGAGGCGATGCGAGTCGGGAGTGAAGAGGTTGAAGAGCGTCGGCTCGACCGTGTCCGCGTCCTGGGCAGGGGGCAGTGCGGAAACCAGTAGGTTCCGATAGTCCTCGGTCTGGAGCGGGGCGGTCATCGTGGTCCTTCGATCATCAGTTTGGTGGCCGTTTCAAGAAACGAATCGTACGCAGCGCGGACAAAGGCCCGGTCGTCCCAGCCCGGCGCGGACGCGGCGTCTAGGCCCACGAGTTCCATGGCGAACAGGATCGGGATAGGCGAGTGCGGTGCCGCATCATCCTCCGGACTGGGGTTGAACCCTGTCTCCCCATCGACGAGATCGTCGTAGAGGACGGAGAAGCATTCCCAAGCATGGTCCCGGAACACCTCCAGATAGCCTGGGCGATCAGCGTCCGGCACCATTGAGGCGACCATCCGCAGCTTTTCTCTGATCTCTGGCGCCTGGCCCGAGGCGAGCCACGCTTTGAAAAGCTCGCCATAACCGGCCCAGGTCTGGCCGTTATCGGTGCCGAAGAGCAAGGCAAGGTCACATAGGCGTGAGATAGCGACGGCGGCGATGTCGTGGATGCCCGCCCGGCTGTCGAGGAGTACGACGTCGGGGCGACGACTCTCCCTGGCCACTGCGTCCTCGCAGGCGTGGACTGCTGTCTCCAGTCGGTCGGCGAAGCTGCCCTGCGCCTGTCCAGGCACATCGGCGTAGACACGGTTGAGCTTGTCGATGTAGGCGTACATCGTGCCCGGCAAACCCCGGCCCCGGGCCGGGGCCACCCAAAGCTCACCATTTTTCGGTAGCTGCAAATGTGTGGCCTGGGTGACGAGGTCAAGACCTTCCTCGTTGCCCAGCGCCGACTCGACAAGTTGATCGATAATTCCGTACCGAGGCAACTGCTCCTCCGCGACAAGCAGCGGACCCGCGCCGGGAGACTCGAGGTCGAGGTCGACGACAAGAACGCAGTTGCCTTGTGCCGCCAGGTGCTTTGCCAGCATGAAGGTTGCGGTTGAGCGACCTACACCGCCTTTGAAGCCGTAGAGAGCCGTACGGGCGGTGCGCACTCCCTCGGACTCCGCTCGCGGTGTGCTCACCCGAGCCCAATCTCCTCCAACGACGGTGTTGTCGAGCCAACGGATGGTGCCGTGGCCAGGTTCGGCGACGTAACCGAGTTCGTCGGCTGCCCGTGGCGACGCGAAATATGCGTCCGGTTGGAAAAGGCTGGAGGCAAGGAGCAGCGGTCGGTCAGCGGTGTACCTCCCGAGGGTACTGGTGAGCCGCTCACGCCATGCTGCAGCCCTGGTCGCATCAACTGTGCCAAGTCGATCGTCCAGCAACAGGGAGAGCCGACCGAAGATGTCTCGTACGATCAACACATCGACGCCGGACGTGGCCGCATCAAGGGCAATGGTCAGCGCAAGGGGGCGTGCCTCGTCGAAGCGGACCACCTCTGGCGGGAAAGTCATGTGAGTACTCCGTCTATGAGCGCCTGTTCGTGCAGGCCCAGAATGCGTACGGAGGCCTCTCGTCGGGCGAGGACATCGGCCTCGTTGACGGACGATCCGTCTTTGTAACGGTCATGCACGCTCCATGTGGCGAACGGTGCCGACGCGGCCAGAATCGCGGAAAGGGCACCCCCGGTGCGGCCGCGGAGCAGCAAGGTCGCGTCGGATATGACATCACCGGCGTCAGACCACGCTTCCGGCAGGTGCTCGATGTACCGCTGCCTGCCCGCCTGGCGTGGAATGTACGGCTTTTTCGTCGGTTGGCCTCCCGCCCTGACCGGAGCCACCGTGACTCGGGTGTACCTCAGCATGAGACTTTTCAGGGCACATTCCACGGCGAAGCCGAAGTGGTGGTCAGCGTTGGGTAGTCGACCGTCGTCATGCAGGTAAACCGCGTCGCTGTGATGACGCAGCGCCGCGCCCGCGTAGTGATCTTCCGCCGAAGTCTGAGTCACAGCCCGATCTTAGAGCTCCGCCGCAAGGCACTTGAACCTCGCCCTGGAGATGTCAGGCTGGGTCCGTTTCCAGCCCTTCACTGGCGCATACGTCGTTGGCCCCAGGAGCCGGTGATCTGGCTGGCGAGGTAGCTGAAGGCCCCAGTTCATCGAACTGGGGCCTCACGCATGTTGGCGGTGGGTCAGGAGTCGCCGCCCCCCCGCCGTCAGTTCCTTCAGGGCGATGTTCAGGCGCAGGACGTTCACGCGCGGCTCCCCCATGAAGCCGAGGGTTCGGCCCTCGGTGTTCTCGTCGACCAGGGCCTGGACCCGTGCCATGCTCACGTGGTTCCGCTCCGCCACGCGGTGGACCTGGAGGTCGGCGTAGGACGGGGAGATGTGGGGGTCCAGGCCCGAGCCCGAGGAGGTGACCGCGTCGGCGGGGACCTCGGAGGGGCTGACCTTGTGGGACGCGGTGGAGTTGTCCTTGATGACTGCCTCCTTGGCGTCCTTCACCTGGGCGATCAGTTCCTTGCTGTCGCCCGACAGGTTCGTCGCGCCGGACAGGAGCAGTTCGTGCTGGGTGTTGACGCTGTTCTCGCCCAGGCCGTTCGACGGGCGCGGCTGGAACCACCTCAGGTCGGGCTCGGGGGTCTTCTGGCCCTTCCGCAGAGGCAGGTCGTAGCGCTGGCCGATGAGTTCGGAGCCGACGGTCCTGCCGTCCGCCTTGATCTCGGAGCCGTTGGCCTTGTCGTGGAAGAGGGCCTGGGCGGCGCCGGTCACCGCCAGGGGGTAGAGGACGCCGCAGAGCACGGTCAGGACGAGCAGGGCGCGCAGGCCGGCGCCGAGGAGCCGGGCGGTGTTGGCCACGGAGTTGTTCATGAGCGCGTCACCCAATGCCGGGGATGAGGGAGAGGAGTACGTCGATGATCTTGATGCCGATGAACGGGGCGACGAGGCCGCCGAGGCCGTAGACGCCGAGGTTGCGCCGCAGCATCCGGTCCGCGCTCATCGGGCGGTACCGCACGCCCTTCAGGGCCAGCGGCACCAGCGCGACGATGATCAGGGCGTTGAAGATCACCGCGGAGAGGATCGCGGACTCGGGCGAGGCCAGGCCCATGATGTTGAGCTTGTCGAGGCCCGGGTAGGCCACCGCGAACATGGCCGGGATGATCGCGAAGTACTTCGCGACGTCGTTGGCGATGGAGAAGGTCGTCAGCGCGCCCCGGGTGATGAGGAGCTGCTTGCCGATCTCCACGATCTCGATGAGCTTCGTGGGGTTGGAGTCGAGGTCGACCATGTTGCCGGCCTCCTTGGCGGCCGACGTACCCGTGTTCATCGCCACGCCCACGTCCGCCTGGGCGAGCGCGGGGGCGTCGTTGGTGCCGTCGCCCGTCATCGCCACCAGCTTGCCGCCGGCCTGCTCGCGCTTGATCAGCGCCATCTTGTCCTCGGGCGTGGCCTCGGCGAGGAAGTCGTCCACGCCCGCCTCGTCCGCGATCGCCTTGGCGGTCAGCGGGTTGTCGCCCGTGATCATGACGGTCTTGATGCCCATGCGGCGCAGCTCGTCGAAGCGTTCGCGCATGCCCTCCTTGACGACGTCCTTGAGGTGGATCACCCCCAGGACCCGGGCCCCCTCAGCGTCTTCCACAGCCACCAGCAGCGGCGTGCCACCAGCCTGGGAAATGGCGTCGGTGAGTTGCTGGGCATCCTTCGCGACCTCTCCCCCGCGCTCCTCGACCCAGGCGATGACCGAACCGGTCGCGCCCTTGCGGACCTTGCGGCCGTCCACGTCCACGCCCGACATGCGGGTCTGCGCCGTGAACTCCACCCACTCGGCGCCGGTCAGCTCGCCCTGGTGGCGCTCGCGCAGGCCGTACTTCTCCTTGGCGAGTACGACGATGGAGCGGCCCTCGGGTGTCTCGTCGGCCAGCGAGGAGAGCTGGGCGGCGTCGGCCAGCTCGGCCGCGGTGGTGCCGCGTACCGGGACGAACTCCGCGGCCTGGCGGTTGCCGAGCGTGATGGTGCCGGTCTTGTCCAGGAGCAGGGTGGAGACGTCACCGGCCGCCTCGACCGCCCGGCCCGACATCGCGAGGACGTTGCGCTGCACGAGGCGGTCCATGCCGGCGATGCCGATCGCGGAGAGCAGGGCGCCGATGGTGGTCGGGATGAGGCAGACCAGCAGCGCCGTCAGCACGATCAGGGAGGTCTGGTCGTCGGCCCCGGCGTAGATCGCGAAGGGCTTCAGGGTGACCACCGCCATGAGGAAGACGATGGTCAGGGATGCGAGGAGGATGTTCAGCGCGATTTCGTTGGGCGTCTTCTGGCGGGCCGCGCCCTCGACCAGGTTGATCATGCGGTCGATGAACGTCTCGCCGGGCTTCGTCGTGATCTTGATGACGATGCGGTCGGAGAGGACCTTCGTACCGCCCGTGACGGCGGAGCGGTCGCCGCCGGACTCGCGGATGACGGGGGCCGATTCGCCGGTGATCGCGGACTCGTCGACGGAGGCGACGCCCTCGACGACGTCACCGTCGCCGGGGATGATGTCGCCCGCCTCGCAGACCACGAGGTCGCCGACGCGCAGGTCGGTGCCGGGGACGTGCTCCTCGGTGCCGCGGGACCCCTCGGTGCCGTCGGTCAGGCGGCGCGCGACCGTGTCCGTCTTGGCCTTGCGCAGCGTGTCCGCCTGCGCCTTGCCGCGGCCCTCGGCCACCGCCTCCGCGAGGTTGGCGAAGAGCGTCGTCAGCCAGAGCCAGACGGTGATCGCCCAGCCGAACCAGTCCCCCGGGTCCTTCACCGCGAGCACGGTGGTGACCACCGAGCCGATCAGGACGACGAACATGACCGGTGACTTGACCATGACCCGCGGGTGCAGCTTGCGGACGGCGTCCGGCAGGGACCTCAGCAGCTGGGCGGGGTCGAAGAGACCCGCGCCGACCTTGCCCTCGTCGGCGGTGCGGTGGCCCGTGGGCACGTCCTGGTGCGGGGCGGGGGTGGGGACGGGCCCGGCGTCGCGCTCGTCGTCATGTACTTCTTGGTGTGTGTGCTCATGACGCCAGCCCCTCGGCAAGCGGTCCCAGCGCGAGGGCGGGGAAGTAGGTGAGACCGGTGATGATCATGATGGCGCCCGCCAGCAACCCGGTGAAGAGCGGCTTTTCGGTGCGCAGGGTGCCCGCTGTCTTCGGGATCGGTGTCTGTCCGGCCAGCGAACCCGCGAGCGCGAGGACGAACACCATGGGAAGGAAGCGGCCGAGCAGCATGGCGAGGCCGATCGTGGTGTTGAACCAGGTGGTGTCCGCGCTCAGGCCGCCGAACGCCGAGCCGTTGTTGTTGGCGCCGGACGTGAAGGCGTACAGGACCTCGGAGAAGCCGTGCGCCCCCGAGTTGAGCATGGAGTCCTTGGGCGTGGGCAGCGCCATCGACACGGCCGTGAAGCCGAGGACGAGCGCCGGGGTGATGAGGATGTAGCAGGCCGCCAGCTTGATCTCGCGGGTGCCGATCTTCTTGCCCAGGTACTCCGGCGTACGGCCGACCATCAGGCCCGCGATGAAGACGGCGATGACCGCCATGACGAGCATGCCGTAGAGGCCGGAGCCCACGCCGCCGGGCGCGATCTCGCCGAGCTGCATGCCGAGCAGTTCGATGCCGCCGCCGAAGCCGGTGTAGGAGGAGTGGAAGGAGTTCACGGCGCCCGTGGAGGTGAGCGTGGTGGTCACCGCGAAGATCGACGAGCCGCCGATCCCGAAGCGGGTCTCCTTGCCCTCCGTCGCGCCGCCGGCCAGGTCGAACGCCGGGCCGCCGTGGTGGAACTCCGTCCACATCATCAGCGCCGTGAAGCCGAGCCAGATCGCCGCCATCGTGGCGAGGATCGCGTAGCCCTGCCGGACGGAGCCGACCATCTTGCCGAAGGTGCGGGTCAGCGCGAAGGGGATGACGAGGATCAGGAAGACCTCGAAGAGGTTGGAGAAGGGGCCCGGGTTCTCGAACGGGTGGGCGGAGTTGGCGTTGAAGTAGCCGCCGCCGTTGGTGCCCAGGAGCTTGATGACCTCCTGCGTGGCGATCGCGCCGCCGTTCCACAGCTGGGTGCCGCCCAGGAACTGTCCGACCCCGTGGATGCCGGAGAAGTTCTGGAGCACCCCGCAGGCGACCAGGACGAGCGCGCCGATCACCGAGATCGGCAGCAGGATGCGTACGACGCCGCGTACCAGGTCGGCCCAGAAGTTTCCTACGAAACCAGTGCGGATTGGGGTATCCCCTGCTCGAGCGGAGCCGAGAGCTCGGGGAAGGGCGAAGCCGCGTACGAGAGCCACCGCCACGGCGATCCCCACCGCCGCCGAGACGAAGTTCTGTACGGCCAGGCCGGCGGTCTGCACGACGTGGCCCATGGCCTGTTCGCCGCTGTACGACTGCCAGTTGGTGTTCGCCACGAAGGAGGCGGCGGTGTTGAACGCCTGGTCCGGGTCGATCGAGCGGAAGCCGAGCGAGCCGGGCAGCGAGCCCTGGAGGCGCTGCAGGAGGTAGAGGAACAGGACACCGGCCGCGGAGAAGGCGAGGACACCGCGCAGGTACGCGGTCCAGCGCATCTCGGCGTCGGGGTCGGCGCCGATGGCCTTGTACATCCACTTCTCGACGCGCAGGTGCTTCGTCGAGGTGTAGACACGGGCCATGTGGTCGCCGAGCGGGCGGTATGCCAGGGCGAGTGCCGCTATGAGGGCGAGCAGTTGGAGCACGCCGGCAAGGACAGGGCTCATGTTCGTACTCAGAACCTCTCCGGAAAGACGAGGGCGAGGACGAGATAGCCCAGGAGGGCGACGGCCACGACCAGGCCGACGACGTTCTCGGCGGTCACAGCTTCGTCACCCCCTTGGCGACGAGGGCCACCAGCGCGAAGACCGCGACCGTGGTGGCGACGAAGGCCAGATCGGCCATCGTGAGCTCCTGAAGGAAGTGGATGGATGAACGTGCCGGCCGCCGGCTCACGTGAGCCGGCGGGTCCGACGGATTAGAGGTAATCGCTGTTCAGGGCGTTTTCGGCCACCGTTGACGCCCTCCATACGGTGGCGAGCGGCGTCTTGACGGCTCTCTTACGAGGCGGGTGGCTCAGGAGAGCCGCAGACGCAGGCGGCAGACGGCGGCCTCGGTGTCCCTGCGGACCGCGTGGGCGACGACCGCGCCGCGCTGGTTCTGCAGCAGCCGCTGCCAGGCGCGGGCCGGTTCGACCTCGGGGATCAGCACGGTGACGCGGGTGCCGGGAGAGGCGGTCTCGATGTGGCGTACGTACGCGGCGACGGGGCGGCCCAGTGTGCGGCGCTCGGAGGGCAGGCGGACCAGGGGCACGCCCGGGTTCCACAGGGCCCAGTCCCGCTCCAGGGCGTCGGCGGCGGTGCGGTCCTCGGGGTCGGCGTGGCAGACGGTCACCGCGCGCACCTCGTCGCCCAGGGACACGGCGGCGGTCAGCGCCTCGCTGGTGAGGCGGGACAGGGCGGAGACGGGGACGACGACCAGGGAGCGGTCGCGGTGCGGGCGGGCGGGGACGCGGCCGAGGCCGAGCCGCTCGCCGATCGCGGTGTAGGCGCGGTGGACCTTCTCGAAGGCGGCGACGAGCAGCGGCAGGGCGACGACGATCAGCCAGGCCCCGTCATGGAACTTGGTGGCCGTCACGACGATCGCGCTGACGCCGTCAGGAGCGCGCCGAAGCCGTTGAGCGCCGCCTTGCCGCGCCACCGCGGGCCGCGCTCGTGGCGCCAGTGGACGACCATGCCGGTCTGCGTAGGGTGAAGCCGACGAAGACGCCGATCGCGAAGAGCGGGACGAGGGTGTTGGTGTCGCCGCCGGAGAGGACGAGGAGCGCGGCGGAGACGGCGGCGAGGGTGAGGACGCCGTGCCGGTGGACCTGGCGGTCGGCCTTGAGGGCGAAGACGTGCGGCAGATGGTTGTCGCGGGCCAGGAGCTTCAGGAGGACGGGCAGGCCGCCGAAGGATGTGTTCGCGGAGAGGGCGAGCAGGGTCATCGTGGCGAACTGGACGACGTAGAAAGCACAGTTGTGGCCGAGTGAGGCGTCCGCGAGCTGGGCGAGGACGGTGACGCCGTCGACCGGCTGGAGGTGGAAGCGGGAGATCAGCACCGCGAGGCCGATCAGCATCACACCGAGGACGGCGCCGAGGGCGGCCTCCGCGTGCTGGGCGCGGCGAGCGCGCGGGGTACGGAAGGACGGCACCGCGTTGGCGATGGCCTCGACGCCGGTGAGCGCGGAGCAGCCGGAGGCGAACGCCTTCAGCAGGAGCAGGGCGCCGACGGTGGTGGCGTTGTCGGCGACGACCGAGGCGTGGCCCTGCGCGGCTTCGGTGCTGACGGGCGCGGAGCGGAAGAGGCCGACGGCGATCAGGGTGAGGATCGCGAGGACGAAGACGGCGGTCGGCGCGAGGAAGGCCTTCGCGGAGTCGGCGATGCCGCGCAGGTTGACCGCGGTGATCAGGGCGAGGACGGCCAGGCAGATCCACAGCCGGTCGCCGTACAGCCCCGGGAAGGCGGAGGTGAGGGCGGCGACTCCGGCGGTGACGGCGACGGCGACGTTCAGGACGTAGTCGAGGACCAGGGAGGCGGCGGCCACCAGGGACGCGCGGCGGCCCAGATGGGTCTTCGCGACGGCATAGGAGCCGCCGCCGTCGGGGAAGGCGGCGATGACCTGGCGGTAGGAGGCGACGAGGACGGCGAGCAGGCCGGCGATGGCGATGGTCACCGGCAGGGTGAAGCCAAGGCCGTGGCCACCGGCGGCGGCCAGGACCAGGACGATCGCCTCGGGGCCGTAGGCGACGGAGGCCATCGCGTCCAGGGACAGCGCGGCGAGGCCGGTGACCGCCGTCAGCCGGTGGCGTTCGCCGGTGTCCGGCTGCTCCTCGGCGAGAGGGGCGGTTTTCGCCGGCGCGGTGGTCAGGACGGACATGCGTACTCCTTCTGGAGCCCGGACAGGTCCGCTCAGGTTCTGTCCGGTTCCAGCCGGTGAAGCGCTTCCCTGGCGCGATCTTCGCGCGTGACGGCCCGGTCTTCACGCGTCTTTGACGCCGCCGTTGCTGCCTGCCGCTGCCTGCCGACGCCCGTCCATGCCCGCTGACCTCGTCGGGAGGCTTCTCGTACGCAGGACGGGTGAGGCCACCGGGGGTCTATACGGACAGCGCGTGCCCCGTCGTGGCGTCCACGTGGTCCGGGACCTCCTCGTGGCGGTCCCCGACGGTCGAGGTGCCGGTGGGCTCGAAGAGCAGGATGCGTGCCCCGTGCGGGGCGGACGGCTTGTGTTCGGTGCCGCGCGGGACCGTGAAGACCGAGCCCTGCGGCAGGGTGACGGTGCGCTCCCCCTCCGGTCCGCGCAGGCCGATGTGGAGTTCGCCGCCGAGCACGAGGAAGAACTCGTCGGTGTCGTCGTGGACGTGCCAGAGGTGCTCGCCCTCGACCTTGGTCACGCGTACGTCGTAGTCGTTGACGGTGGTGACGATGCGGGGGCTCCACAGGGCGTCGAAGGAGGCGAGGGCCTCGTCGAGGGCGATGGGCTCGCCGTGCGCGGCGGTGCTGTCGATGTGTTCGCTGTTCATGAGGTGATCTTGCGGCGTGACGGGCCTCGGCCACGAGTGCTAGAAACCGCACATGGCGCAAGAATCCTCGCAACCGGCCGCGCGGCGGTCGCCCCACCGGGTCGTGGTCGTCGTCGACGAAGGGACCAACCCCTTCGAAGTCGGCGCCGCCACGGAGGTGTTCGGCCTGCCACGGCCCGAACTCGGCCTGCCGGGCGCCCTGTACGAGATCGTCCTGTGCACCCCGAAGCCGGGCATCCGGATGAACCACGGGTTCTTCACCCTCACCGGGGTGCCCGGACTCGACGCCGTGGAGAGCGCGGACACGCTGATCATGCCGGGCCGGCCGGACAACACCGTGCCGCGCGCCCCTGACGTACTCGACGCCATCCGGCGGGCCCATGCGCGCGGCGCCCGGCTCATGAGCTTCTGCACCGGCGCCTTCGCGCTCGCCGAGTCAGGCGTCCTCGACGGGCGCCCGGCCACCACGCACTGGCAGTGGGCGCCCTCCTTCCGGGAGCGGTTCCCGGCCGTGCGGCTCGAACCGGACGTGCTCTTCGTCGACGACGGCGACATCCTCACCGCGGCGGGCAGCGCGGCCGCGCTCGACCTGGCGCTGCACATCGTCCGCAAGGACTTCGGCGCCGAGGTCGCCAACGCGGTGAGCAGGCGCCTCGTCTTCGCGGCGCACCGGGACGGCGGGCAGCGGCAGTTCGTGGAGCGGCCGGTCCCGCAGATACGGGACGCGTCCCTCGCCCCGTTGCTGGAGTGGGCGCAGGAGCGGCTGGACGAGCCTCTCACGGTGGCCGGTCTCGCGGCCCGCGCCGGGCTCAGCCCCGCGACCCTGCACCGCCGCTTCCGCGCCCAGTTGGGCACCACCCCGCTGGCCTGGCTCACCGGGGAGCGCGTGGCCCTGGCCTGCCGGCTCATCGAGCGCGGCGAGGAGCGGCTGGACGTGGTCGCGCGGCGCAGCGGCCTCGGCACCGCCGCGAACCTGCGGGCCAAAGTGCGCCGCGAGACGGGGCTGAGCCCCTCCGACTACCGGCGCAGGTTCAGGCGATGAAGCTGCCGTCCACGTACACCCAGGCGCCGTCGACGCGCTCGAAGCGGCTGTGTTCGTGCAGGACCTCGGGGCGGCCGCCGTCGGTGTAGTGGGCCCGGAAGGTGACCGTGCCCGTGGTGTGGAAGGCGGTGCCCTCCGTGGTCTCCTCGATGTCCAGGCCCACCCAGCGCAGCGCCGGGTCGAACTCGACGCGGGGCGGCCGGGTCCTCGGGTGCCAGGTGCGCAGGAGGTAGGGCTCGTCCCGCACCGCGAAGGCGCTGTAGCGGGAGCGCATCAGCTCCTCGGGGGTGGTGGCGGCGGCCTCGCCCCGGTGCAGGCGGCCGCAGCACTTCTCGTACGGCTCGGGGTGCCCGGCAGGGGCAGGGCGTGGGCGTGCGGCGCGTCGGGACATGGCGTCCATTGTCGCCGACCCCTCGGCGCCTGTGGCGTCAGGGCGCCAGGATGTCCAGCTCTTCGAGCGCGCCCAGCGCGATCTGCCGGGTCAGCGCCTCCGCGCGGGCCGCGTCACCCTCCCTGACCGCCTCCGCGACCTGGACGTGCAGGGAGACGGCGGGCGGGTCGGGGTCCTCGAACATGACCTGGTGGGCGGTGCGGCCCGTGAGCACCTCGGCGACGACGTCGCCGAGGCGGGCGAACATCTCGTTGCCGGAGGCGTTGAGGATGACCCGGTGGAAGGCGACGTCGTGCCGGAGGTAGCCCTCCAGCTGGTGGCCGCGCGAGTGGGCGACCATGCCGAGCGCGCACTCGGTCAGCTCCGCGCACTGGGCGGCGGTGGCGTGCCGGGCGGCGAGTCCGGCGGCGACGGGTTCGATCGCGGAGCGCAGCACGGTGAGGGAGCGCAGCTGCCGTGGTCGGTCGGCGCCGGCGAGACGCCATCGGATGACCTGCGGGTCGTAGACGTTCCACTCCTCGGTGGGCAGTACGGTCACCCCGACCCGCCGCCGGGACGCGACGAGGTGCATGGACTCCAGGACCCGGACCGCTTCCCGCATGACGGAGCGGGACACCTCGAAGCGCTGGGCCAGCTCGTCCGTGCGCAGAACGCTGCCCGGCGGGTACTCGCCCGCGGTGATGGCGGGCCCGAGGCTTTCCAGTACGCGGGAGTGCAGCCCTCGGGCCTGTGCGGTCATGCCGAAAGCCTACGAGGAGGCGCCCGTGGACAATAAGTCAGACTTTTATGTCACAGCCTCTTGAATTCGTCATACCTAATGAGTTTCAGTGACGTGAACGAACCGACCGAACCGACTGAACCGACCGATGTCGATGAAGACAGCGAGAGCACGATGCGGCAGCAGCACACCCCCCACGTCGTCGTGATCATGGGCGTGGCAGGGACCGGCAAGACGACGATCGGCCCCCTGCTCGCGGACCGGCTCGGCGTCCCGTACGCCGAGGGCGACGACTTCCACCCGCCTCAGAACGTCGAGAAGATGTCCTCGGGCACCCCGCTCACCGATGACGACCGGTGGCCCTGGCTGGACGCCATCGGCGCCTGGGCGCACGGGCGGGAGGGGCGCGGCGGTGTGGTCAGCAGCTCGGCGCTGAAGCGGAGTTACCGGGACCGGCTGCGGGCCGCCGCGCCCGGCGTCGTCTTCGTCCACCTCACCGGCGACCGGAAGCTCATCGAGGACCGGATGAGGCAGCGCAAGGGGCACTTCATGCCTGCGGCGCTGCTGGACTCGCAGTTCGCCACGTTGCAGCCTCTCGGGGCGGATGAGGCGGGCGTCGCCGTCGACGTCGCCGGGTCTCCGGAGGAGATCGCCGAGCGGGCCGTTGAGGCTCTGCGCCGGCTCGGCTGAACGTTCGATCGGAAGAAATTCTGTCTGCGGGCCTGATGTGGCTGGTCGCGCAGTTCCCCGCGCCCCTGTCGGGGCGCTTCACCTACCCCCCCCGTACAAGGAAAGCACCGTGACCCATCTCAGCGTCGAGATGCTGGCAGCGGACCCCGCCGGGCCGATCACCTCGGCGGGCCATGCCCAGCTGGGGATCGCCGTCCTCGCGGGCATCGCCGTCATCGTCCTGCTCATCACCAAGTTCAAGCTGCACGCGTTCCTCGCGCTGACCGTCGGGTCGCTCGCGCTCGGGGCCTTCGCGGGCGCGTCGCTCGACAAGGCCATCGCCAGTTTCACGGCCGGCCTCGGGTCGACCGTCGCGGGCGTGGGTGTGCTGATCGCGCTCGGCGCGATCCTCGGCAAGCTGCTCGCCGACTCCGGGGGTGCCGACCAGATCGTCGACACGATCCTCGCCAAGGCGGGTGGGCGCGCGATGCCGTGGGCGATGGTGCTCATCGCCTCCGTCATCGGGCTGCCGCTCTTCTTCGAGGTCGGCATCGTGCTGCTGATCCCGGTCGTCCTGATGGTCGCCAAGCGCGGCAACTACTCGCTGATGCGGATCGGCATCCCGGCGCTGGCCGGTCTCTCCGTGATGCACGGCCTCATCCCGCCGCACCCCGGCCCGCTCGTCGCCATCGACGCGGTCGAGGCCAACCTCGGGGTCACCCTGGCGCTCGGCGTTCTTGTCGCGATCCCTACGGTGATCATCGCGGGGCCGCTGTTCTCGAAGTACGCGGCGCGCTGGGTGGACGTACCCGCCCCCGAGAAGATGATCCCGCAGCGCCCGTCGGAGGACCTGGAGAAGCGGCCGGGCTTCGGCGTCACGGTGGCCACCGTGCTGCTGCCCGTCGTGCTGATGCTGGCCAAGGCGCTGGTGGACATCGTGGTCGACGACCCCGAGGCGACCGTGCAGCGGGTCTTCGACGTCATAGGCTCGCCGCTGATCGCGCTGCTGGCCGCGGTGATCGTCGGGATGTTCACGCTGGGCCGCGCGGCCGGCTTCACCAAGGACCGTCTGTCGACGACCGTCGAGAAGTCGCTCGCCCCGATCGCGGGCGTCCTGATGATCGTGGGCGCGGGCGGCGGCTTCAAGCAGACGCTCATCGACGTCGGCGTGGGCCAGATGATCCTGGACTTCTCAGAGGACTGGTCGATTCCCGCGCTGCTGCTCGCCTGGCTGATCGCGGTGGCGATCCGGCTCGCGACGGGTTCGGCGACGGTCGCGACGATCTCGGCGGCGGGTCTCGTCGCGCCGCTGGCCGCCGACATGTCGACCTCGCACACGGCGCTGCTCGTGCTGGCCATCGGCGCGGGTTCGCTGTTCTTCTCGCACGTCAACGACGCCGGGTTCTGGCTGGTCAAGGAGTACTTCGGCCTGGACGTCGGCCAGACGATCAAGACGTGGTCGGTGATGGAGACGATCATCTCGGTGGTCGCGGGAGGCCTGGTCCTGCTGCTGTCCCTGATCATCTAGCGGCCTGAGCTGATCATTTAGCGGCCGGGGGTCCGGCACCGCGATCACTCAGCGGCCGGGGGTCCGGCACCGCCTCGGGGCTCCGCCCCGGACCCCGCTCCTCAAACGCCGGAGGGGCTGGATTCTCAGCCCCTCGGCCTTTTCACGCCCCCGGCGAGGAAGACGCCTTCTCCAGCTGGAACGCCTCGTTGCCCAGCCCGATGCGGGCGTGCGCCTCGGGGTCGCGGGAGCGCAGGATCGCCCCGTGGGCCACGCCCATGGCCGCCGCCAGGAAGATGATGCCGGGCAGCACCCAGCTGAGCGCCGAGTCCGGGCCCGCGCCCACCAGGACGTCGAAGTCCTTGACGGTGTACGCCGCGATGGCGAGCAGGGCGACCGCGGCGAGCGCGGAGGCGGCGATCCGCCAGGCCTGGGCGCGGGCGGCGCCCCGGCGGGCGAAGAAGACGATGACGGCCACGGACGCGGTCGCCATCAGCAGGATCACGCCGAGCGCGCCGATGTTGCCGCCCCAGGTGAACAGGTGAAGCACGGGCGCCGTCGGGTCGCCCGCCTTGCCGTCGTCGGCGACGGCGAAGCCCACGACGACCACCACGGAGACGACGGTCTGCAGCAGCGAGCCGGTGCCCGGGGCGCCGGTCGCGGTGTTGGTGCGGCCGAACGCGGCGGGCAGCAGCCCTTCGCGGCCCATCGCGAAGGCGTACCGCGCGACCACGTTGTGGAAGCTGAGGACCGCGGCGAACATGCCGGTCACGAAGAGCACGTGGAGTACGTCGGTGAAGGTGCCGCCGAGCCGGGACTCGGTGAGGTGGAACAGCAGCCCCGCGCTCTGCTCCCGCGCTGCCGGGACGATCCCCGAGGGCCCGGCGGCGACGGTGAGCGCCCAGGAGCTGAGGGCGAAGAAGACGGCGACGAAGCCGACGGCGAAGAACATCACGCGGGCGACGACGACCTGCGGGCGGCTGGTCTCCTCGGCGTACACGGGGGCCTGTTCGAAGCCGGTGAAGGCGGCGATGCAGAAGCACAGGGAGGTGGCGACGCCCGCGCCGGAGAGCGTGTCGAGATGGAACGCCTCCAGCGAGAGCCCTTCCTTGGCCGGGTCCGCGACGGCCGCGATGTCGAAGATGACGACGAGCGCGACCTCGATGAGCAGCAGCACTCCGAGCACGCGCGCGTTCAGGTCGATCTTCAGCCAGGCCAGCACGGCGACGGCGGCGACGGCGACCAGCGCCGGGAGCCACCAGGCGACCTCGACCTCGAAGTACGTCTGGAGCAGCCCGGACACCTCGAAGCCGAGCATGCCGTACAGGCCGGCCTGGAGCGCGCTGTAGGCGACGAGCGCGACCAGCGCGGCCCCGGCGCCCGCGGTGCCGCCGAGGCCGCGGGATATGTAGGCGTAGAAGGCGCCGGCGTTGTGCACGTGGCGGCTCATCTCGGCGTAGCCGAAGCTGAACAGCGCGAGGACGACGCCGAGGATGAGGAAGAGCAGGGGCTGTCCGACGACGCCCATCACGCCGTACGTGGTGGGCATGACGCCGGCGACGACCATCAGCGGCCCGGTCGCGGCGAGCACGGAGAGCAGGAGCCCCGCCGTGCCGAGGCGGCCCGCGCGCAGCGCGCGTTCCTGTCCCTTGTACGTGCTGATCCCGTTGTCACCCGTCGGTTCGCTGCGGGATCTGGTGCCGTTCGTGCTCGAACTGCCCGTCGCCATGGCGCGGTCGTCCTTTCGGGGGTACGGATGTTCAGGCGTGCGCCCTGCGTCGGACGCGTGTTCCAGTGCTCAGGCGGAGCCGAGCGCGGTGGCGCGCGCGGCGGTGAACGCTTCGTGCGGGTCGCGGTCCGGGTACGACCAGGGGGCCGGGGTCGCGTGCCGTCCGATGCGGTGGAAGAGCACGGCGGCCTCGGCGGCCCTGCCCTCGCAGGACTTCGCGTGGGCGAGGAAGTTGAGGTCGACGTGGCAGCGCGGGTGGGCCCGCTCGTCGGGTGTCTCCCACTCCAGCCACCAGTCGAAGGCGGCCTTCATGACGCCGGCGGGCGCGCTGCCCGGTCCAGTGCGTGCCCGCCATGGGGTCGGCCGGTTCCATGCCCGCGGCGGCGAGGACGCGGTAGCGCTCGGCGTGCGCGACGACCGGGAGGACCGCCAACGGCGAGTCGGGGGGCGCCTGTTCGGCCGCCCAGGAGGCGAAGTCGTAGACCTCGTGCAGGGGGTCCTGTCCGGCTCCCGGCCGCCGCTCGGCGAGGCGGGCGACCATCAGGTGGTGGGCGTGGTGGTGCTCGGGGTGGCGGTGGCGGACCTCGTCGAAGAGGCGTACGACGTCTTCCTCGCGGCCCAGCGAGCGTTCCAGCAGGAGCAGCGCGAGCCAGGGCGTCGGGTCGGCGGGGACGCGCCCTGCCGCCTCGCGGCACAGGGCGCGCGCCTGGTCCGAACGTTCCTTGCCGCGCAGCGCCTTGTGCACGGCGGCGAAGGCGAGGAGCACCTCTGCGTCGTAGCTCTCCGGTTCCACGAGGCGCCAGTCACGGGCCCAGGCGGTGGTGGTGGGTTCCTGTGCGAGGACGTCGAAGCGGTGGCCCCTGCGGTCCCAGTCGTCGCCGGTGGCGGCGAGCAGCGCGCGTACCTCGATCCTGCGGCCCTGGGCCAGGGCGGCCCGGGCGTCCACGAGTCCGGTGTCGCCGAGGGCGGCGTCGAAGGCGTGCGCCGCGGCCCTCTTCTTGCGGGAACGGCCCAGTGGGGGTGGGGGTGGTGACACCGCGGGACTTCCTCCCCGGCGCGGCTCGTGTACGGATGATCACGCACAGCAAAGCGGTAGGGGCTGGTCCACGTCAAGGCCGGCCTCCCCTTTGCTCCTCCGCCAACTCGTCGCCCGTTCCGCGTACTTCGCCCGTCACCTGGGAGAACCGTCCCGGGTAAAGAGCTGCTCAACTCACGTCGCGGGCCGCGGCCCGGCCCGCCGCGCGTCCCGAGAAGAGGCAGCCGCCGAGGAAGGTGCCTTCCAGCGAGCGGTAGCCGTGCACTCCCCCGCCGCCGAAACCGGCCGCCTCGCCGGCCGCGTAGACGCCCGGGAGAGGTTCGCCGCCCTCGGTCAGGACGCGCGAGGAGAGGTCGGTCTCCAGGCCGCCGAGTGTCTTGCGGGTGAGGATGTTGAGGCGTACGGCGATGAGGGGACCGGCCTTGGGGTCCAGGAGGCGGTGCGGGGTGACGGCCCGGATGAGGCGGTCGCCGAGAAACTTGCGGGCACCGCGGATGGCCGTGACCTGGAGGTCCTTGGTGAAGGGGTTGGCGATCTCGCGGTCGCGCGCGGCGAGGGTGCGGCGCAGGGCGGCCTCGTCGATGAGCGGCTCCTTGGTCAGCGCGTTCATGCCGCGCACCAGCGCGTCGAGGTCCTTCTCCACCACGAAGTCGACGCCGTGGTCCATGAACGCCTTGACGGGGCCGGGCACGTCGGCCCGGGCGCGGTCGATGACGCCGCGCACCGACTTGCCGGTCAGGTCGGGGTTCTGCTCGGAGCCGCTGAGGGTGAACTCCTTGCCGATGACGCGCTGGTTGAGCACGAACCACGTGTGGTCGTAGCCGGTGCTCATGATGTGGTGCAGCGTGCCGAGGGTGTCGAAGCCGGGGAAGAGGGGCACGGGCAGCCGGTCGCCGCGCGCGTCCAGCCACAGGGACGAGGGGCCGGGCAGGATGCGGATGCCGTGCCGCTCCCAGATGGGGTTCCAGTTCTCGATGCCCTCGGTGTAGTGCCACATGCGGTCGCGGTTGATGAGGTGCGCCCCGGCGGCCTCGGTGATGCCGAGCATCTTGCCGTCCACGTGCGCGGGCACCCCGGAGATCATCTTCTGGGGCGGGGTGCCGAGCCGTTCCGGCCAGTTGGCGCGGACGAGGTCGTGGTTGCCGCCGATGCCGCCCGAGGTCACGATGACGGCCTGGGCGCGCAGTTCGAAGGTGCCCGTCACCTCGCGGCTGCTGGCCCTGCCCCGCTCGACGCCGGAGGGTTCGAGGATCTCGCCGGTGACGGTGTCGACGGTGCCCGCGCTGCGGCCGAGGCCGGTGACGCGGTGGCGGAACCGCAGCTCGACGAGGCCGCGCGCCTCCCCCCGCGCGCACGCGCCGGACGAACGGCGCGAGCAGCCCCGGGCCGGTCCCCCAGGTGATGTGGAAGCGGGGCACGGAGTTGCCGTGGCCCTGCGCGTCGTACCCGCCGCGCTCGGCCCAGCCGACGACGGGGAAGAACCGTACGCCCTGCCCGTGCAGCCAGGACCGCTTCTCGCCGGCCGCGAAGTCGACGTACGCCTCGGCCCACTTGCGCGGCCAGTGGTCCTCCGGGCGGTCGAACGCGGCGGTGCCCATCCAGTCCTGGAGGGCGAGGGCGTGGGAGTCCTTGATGCGCAGCCGCCGCTGCTCGGGCGAGTCCACGAAGAAGAGCCCGCCGAAGGACCAGTGGGCCTGGCCGCCGAGGGACTGTTCGGGCTCCTGGTCGAGGAGGACGACCCGGCGACCCGCGTCGACGAGTTCCGCGGTGGCCGCGAGTCCGGCGAGCCCCGCCCCGATCACGATCACGTCTGCGTCGTACGCCATAGGGGTCGTCCTCCTCGACAGGGGCCCGCGAAGTTACCGGTGGGTCAGATCCTGGGCAGCCCGATGCCGCACGTCAACAGGCCGGACGGGGGAAGTTGATCGGCAGGGGCGGCACCGGGCCCGCGGTGAACCACGCCATCGGCCGGTGAGGTTGGATGGCCGCATGACGACCGACCGCGGGCCGCTGCCCGACCCCCGTGACGAGATCCTGGCCGTCGTCGACGAGAACGACGAGGTCATCGGCGAGGCCCCGCGCGGTGAGGTGTACGCGCGCGGGCTGCGCCACCGCTGTGTGTTCATCCAGGTGCGCGACGCCGAGGGGCGTGTCTTCGTGCACCGTCGTACCGCGACGAAGCTGGTCTTCCCCTCCCTGTACGACATGTTCGTGGGCGGCGTGGTCGGGGCCGGGGAGTCCTGTGACGACGCCGCCCTGCGCGAGGCCCAGGAGGAGCTGGGGGTCCGGGAGCTGCCGCGCCCCACCCCGCTGTTCACCTTCCTCTTCGACGACGGCGCGGGGAAGTCCTGGTGGGCGTACCTCTACGAAGTGCGCTGCGAGACGCCGGTGAACCCGCAGGCCGAGGAGGTCGCCTGGCACGCCTTCCTCACCGACGACGAGTTGGAGCGGCGGCTGACGGAGTGGGAGTGGGTGCCGGACGGGCTCGCCGCCCACCACCGGCTGCGGGCCTTCCGCGCGAGCTGATCGCCCCGCCCCTGCGAGCACGGCTTATGGTGCGGCGGTGAGCAATTTCGTACGGAGTCTGAGGCTGTGGTTCGCCCCCGAACACATCCGTGAGGAGGGCGACACCCCCGACTACCGCTTCTCGCTCGCCAACGAACGCACCTTCCTGGCCTGGCTGCGCACCGCGCTCGCGCTGATCGGCGGCGGCTTCGCCGTGGACCAGTTCCTTCCGGACCTGCGCTGGGGCTGGCGGATCGGCCTCGCGCTCGCGCTGCTCGCGGCGGGCGTCCTGTGCTCGCTGCGGGCGGTCAACCACTGGGTGCGGTGCGAACGGGCCATGCGGCGCGGCGAGGACCTGCCCGTCGGCCGCTTCCCGACGATGCTGAGCCTGGTCGTCGCGGTGGTGGCGCTCGCCATGGTGGTGGTCGTGCTCTTCGGGTGGGAGGGGTGAGCGGCCCGGCCCCGAGCCGGCGCGCGCCCCGGCCTCCAGCCGGAGCGCACGC
>RBWT01000108.1 GCA_004010275.1 Streptomyces huasconensis | reverse complement strand
GGCCGGGGCCCTCGGGCTGAACGGTCGGCCGACCCGGGCGCTCGGCGCGTCGCGGTCGTGCTGCTGTGCGGCGCCGCCACCGCGGCGGCGGGACCGATCGGGTTCGTCGGCCTCGCCGTGCCCCATGTCGCCCGGTTCATCGTCGGCCCCGACCAGCGGTGGGTCCTCGCGTACTCGATGCTGCTCGCGCCGATCCTGCTCATCGGGTCGGACGTGCTCGGCCGGGTGCTCGGCTCGCCGGGCGAGGTCCAGGTGGGCATCATCACCGCGTTCATCGGCGCACCCCTGTTCATCGCGCTGTGCCGTCGTCGAAAGCTGGCCATGCTGTGAGTGCTGTACGCGAGGCGGGCGCTCCCGCCGAGGAGAAGTCCCCGGACACGGGTGGCAAGAGCGGTGGCAAGAGCGCCGGACGGCCGCGCTCCGTCATCAGCGGGACCGTGCTCCGCGCCGGACGGCGCGGCCCCTCCGTACGCGTCCAGGGGCGGGTCCTCGCCGTGACGTCCGCGATGCTCGTGGCGCTGATCGCCGTCATGCTCGTCACGCTCACCACCGGTGACTTCGAACTCTCCGTCGGGGAAGTCCTCAAGGCCGTGACGGGCAACGGCTCGCCCGGCGCCGACTTCATCGTCAACACCCTGCGCATGCCGCGCCTGCTGACGGCGATCTGCGTCGGCGCGGCCCTCGCGGTCAGCGGCGCCATCCTGCAGAGCCTGACGGGCAACTCGCTGGGCAGCCCGGACATCATCGGCTTCACCAACGGCTCGGCCGTCGGCGCCCTCGTCGTCATCACCGTGCTGCACGGCAGCATGGCGCAGATCGCGTTCGGCGCGCTGATCGGCGGGTTCCTCACCGCGGCCGCCGTCTATCTGCTGCTGCTCGGCCGCGGGCTCCAGGGCTTCCGGCTGGTCGTCGTCGGCATCGGCGTCAGCTCCCTGCTGCTCTCCGTCAACTCCTACCTCATCACCCGGGCGACCTGGCAGGAGGCGCTGGAGGCGCAGGCCTGGCTGATCGGCAGCCTCAACAGCCGTGGCTGGCAGCACGCGAACGCCATCGGTCTCGCGGTGCTCGTCCTGCTCCCGCTCGCCTTCCTGCTCTCCCGCCGCCTGTCCATGGTGGAGATGGGCGACGTCACCGCCATGGCCCTCGGGGTCAACGTGCAGCGCACCCGTACGGCACTGCTCGTCATCAGCGTCGCGCTCGCCGCCTTCGCCACGGCGGTCACCGGCCCCATCTGGTTCATCGCCCTGGCGGCGCCGCAGCTGGCCCGCCGGCTGACCCGGTCCTCGGGGCCCTCGCTGATGTCCGCCGCCCTCATGGGCGCGCTGCTGCTGGCCGGCAGCGACCTCTTCGCCCAGCGTGTCTTCGCCCCCACGCTGCTGCCGGTGGGCACCGCGACCGGCACCATCGGCGGGCTCTACCTCATCTGGCTGCTGATCACCGAGTCGCGAAAGAGCCGCGCATGACTGCCATGACCGCCCCGACCGCACCGACCGCACCGACCGAGCCCATGCCTCGCCTGCGGGCCGAGGACCTCACGCTCTCCTACGACCAGCGGACCGTGGCCACCTCGCTGGGCGTCGACATACCCGACCACTCCTTCACCGTGATCATCGGGCCGAACGCCTGCGGCAAGTCCACGCTCCTCAAGGCCCTGGCGCGGATGCTCAAGCCCCGCTCCGGTCAGGTCTACCTCGACGGCGCGGCCATCGCGTCGTACCGCTCGCGCGAGGTCGCCCGCCGCCTCGGGCTGCTCCCGCAGTCCTCGACCGCGCCCGGCGGCATCACCGTCGGCGACCTCGTCGCCCGCGGCCGTACCCCCACCAGCGCCTCCTCAAGCAGTGGTCCGCCGAGGACGAGGCGGCCGTCACCGAGGCGCTGCGCCAGACCGGCGTACTCGAACTCGCCGACCGCCCCGTCGACGACCTCTCCGGCGGGCAGCGCCAGCGCGTGTGGCTCTCCATGGTCCTCGCCCAGCAGACCTCCATCCTGCTCCTCGACGAACCCACCACCTACCTCGACATCGCCCACCAGGTCGAGGTCCTCGACCTCTGCGCCGAACTGCACGCGCGCAGGAAGAACACGGTCGTCGCCGTCCTGCACGACCTCAACCAGGCCTGCCGCTACGCCACTCACCTCATCGTGATGCGGGCCGGCGGCACGGTCGCCGCCGAGGGCGACCCGGCCACCGTCGTCACCGCCGACCTCATCGAGGACGTCTTCGGGCTGCCCTGCCGGATCATCGACGACCCCGAGACCGGCACCCCCCTGGTGGTGCCGGCGGCGCCCCGCCGCCACCTGCCCGACGCCCCGCGGGACGACGTGCCCACCGCTGCCGCGATGGCCGAGACCAGCTAGGACGGACCGCCCCCGATGCTCTCCACGCGACTGACGAACGCCCGCTTCCTCACCATGGACCCGGCCCACCCCGTCGCCCATGACGTGGGGATCTGGCGGGGGAGGATCGTGGGCCTGGACGACGCCGTCACCTCGCTGCCCGCCCGCGAGGTCGTCGACCTGCAAGGCGCCACCGTGCTGCCCGGGTTCATCGACAGCCACGTCCATCTCGCGTGGACGGGACTGAAGGCGCGTACGCCGAGTGTGGCGCCCTGCGCACGGGTCGAGGACGTGCTCGCGGTCGTGGCGGACGCCGTCGCGCGGCAGCCCTCGCCGGACGCCTGGGTGGCCCTCGCCGGGTACGACCAGCGGGCTCTGGGACGCCATCTGACCGCCGCCGAGCTGGACCGGGTCAGCCAGGGCCGCAAGGTGTTCATGCTGCACGACTCCGGCCACGGCTGCGTGGTCAACAGTGCCGTCCTGGACCTGCTCCCCGCCGACGTGCCCCACGAGAACGGCTTCCTCGCCGAGGGTGCCATGGGCGCCGCACGCGCGCTCCGCCCGCCGCACACACAGCAGGAGCTCGCCGACGCCATCGCGCGCGCCGCCCGGACCTGCCGCGCGGAAGGCGTCGCGGCGTGCGCCGAGGCGGGCATCGGCGGCTCCCTGTTCGGCCACAGCCCGGCCGAGCTGGGCGCCTACCAGCTGGCAAGGGAACAGGGCCAACTGCCCCTGCGCGTCCAGCTCATGGTGGCCGCGGACGCCCTGCACCCCGTCGCCCTCCCGGACCGCCGACCACACCCCCCGCGCCCTCGACCTCGGTCTGCGCACCGGGTTCGGCGACGACTGGCTCTCCATCGGCGCGCTGAAGGTCTACACCGACGGCGGCATGATGGCGCGTACGGCCGCACTCACCGCCCCGTACCACGGCATGGACCACACCGGGCAGTTGCAGGACGCCCCGGAGGCGCTCACCGACACCATCGTGGCCGGCCACCTCGCCGGGTGGCAGCTGGCCGTCCACGCGATCGGCGACCGCGCCGCCGACGTCGCCCTCGACGCCCTGGAACGGGCCCAGCGGGCGCACCCGCGCCCCGCCGCGCGCCACCGGATCGAACACGCCGGGCTGATCCGCCCGGACCAGCTCGCCCGCTTCGCCCGGCTCGGGGTCAGCGCCGTGGTGCAGCCGAACTTCCTGCGGTACTTCGGCGACGACTACGCGGCGATCATGGGCGAGGAGCGGGCCCCGTGGCTCTACCGGGGCCGGGGCTTCCTGGACCACGGCGTCACCTTGGTGGGCAGTTCGGACCGGCCCGTCACGGACGGGGCGCCGCTGCGGGCCATCCAGTTCATGGTCGAGCGCGCCTCGGAGTCGGGCCAGTCGATCGGCCCCGACGAGGGCATCACCGTCGACGAGGCCCTACGTGCCTACACCGTCGGTGGCGCCTTCGCCTGCCACTGGGACGCCAGCGCGGGCACGCTCACCCCGGGCAAGCGCGCCGACCTCGTCGTGCTCGGCGACGACCCACGCGGCGTCAGCACGTCGCGCATCGGTGACATCGAAGTCGTGACGACGTACGTCGACGGCCGCGCGGCGACCTCCTGACGTCTGCCGGCCTCTTCTGGCCGCTGCTGGCGTCTTCTGATGTCGTCTCATGTCTTCTGACGTCTTCTGACGTGACGGTGGCTCAGGTGCTCCGACTGGCTTTTGCAGGCCTACTTAGGACAGGCTAACCTTAGTTGACCTGGAGGAAGGGAACCTGTTGTCCACGGCCGTCCCCCGCCTCGGCGCCCCGTCGCCGTGCGCCGCCCCGCCCGCCCTGCTCGCCGTGCGTTCCGCGCGCCCGGCGGACGCCACCGCCCTTGAGGCGCTGTCCCGGCCGTTCGTCCGCTCCGGAGCGCTGCGCGAGCGCCCCCTGCTCGCTCTACATCGCCGACGCGGCCGACGTTCCTGGTCGTGGAGCCGACGACGGCACCCTGGACGGCTGTCTGGGCGTGAGCCTCCACCCCGCCGACCCGGACGCGGGCCGTGGACCGGCCGGCGTCCTGTACAACTTCTGTGTCGCGCCGCGCAGTCAGGGGCGCGGGGTGGGAGACGCCCTGCTGCGTGCGGCGCTGACCGAGGCCGACGCCCGGTCCCTGCACGCCCTGTTCACCGCGACGACCGGCGGGGGTGAACTCTTCCTCCGGCACGGCTTCGCGCCGGCCTCGGCGGAACTGGCGCCGCGCGCCTGGGCGCAGTCGCTGGACCCCGCCCGCAATTCACGGGTCCTCGCCCGCACGCTCTGACCGCGCAGGTCGCTTGTCCTTGGCGGCGGCGATGAGGCGTACCTACAGCTGAACCCCGGCCCAGGGCCGGGGTTCAGCTGTAGGTGCAGCCGTACAAGGCGTCTCTCAGCGCTCCCCGTCGCCGCTCGGTTCCGGCTCAGGAACCACGACCGTGCCGTGGTGGACGTCGGAGAAGACCCTCCGCAACACGGCGTGGGGCACCCGGCCGTCGAGTACGTGGGCCATGCGCACGCCTGCCTGCGCGGCTCGCAGGCACGCCTCCATCTTGGGGAGCATGCCGCTCGTCAGCTCGGGCAGGAGCTTCTCCAACTCGTCCGCCGTGAGGTGCTCGATCACCTCGGTGCTGTGCGGCCAGTTCGCGTACAGGCCCTCGACGTCGGTGAGCATCACCAGCTTCTCCGCGTCGAGCGCCACCGCGAGCGCGGCCGCCGCGAGGTCGGCGTTGATGTTGTAGACCTGCCCGTCCGCCCCACGGGCTATGGGGGAGACGACCGGGACGCGGCCCTCGTCCAGCAGGGCCTTCAGCGTCTCGGTGTTCACGTCGACGATGTCGCCGACGAGTCCGATGTCCACCGGCTCGCCGTCCACCCAGGCGGGACGGCGCACGGCGGTCATGGTGTGCGCGTCCTCGCCGGTCATCCCCACGGCGAACGGTCCGTGACGGTTGATGAGCCCGACCAGCTCCCGCTGCACGCGGCCGGTGAGCACCATCCGGGCCACGTCCATGACTTCCGGCGTGGTGACCCGCAGACCCGCTTCGAAGCGGACCTCCAGGTCGAGCCGGTCGAGCAGGGCGCTGATCTGCGGCCCGCCGCCGTGCACCACGACCGGACGCAGGCCCGCGCGCCGCAGCTCCACCACGTCCCGGGCGAAGGCGCGCTTGAGGTCGTCGTCCACCATGGCGTTGCCGCCGAACTTGATGACCACCGTGTGGCCCCGGAACTCCTTGAGCCGGGGCGTCTCCAGCACCTCCCCGCTGTCGGTGAGAGGGGTGAAGGGCGCGAGGGGGTCGGTGGCACCAGGGCGAGGTGTGCGAAGGGCATCGGTCACTTAGCTGAGCCTAACCTAAGTGGCCATCGCGTGGGAAGGCACCCCCCAGAGGTCTCACCAGCCCCGGCGCCTCCACGTCACGGCGTGCCCGGGACCACCAACGCGGGCGCAAGGCCAAAGTGTTGGAGGCGCTACTGGCGCGGCGGCAGGATCGGCGACCAGCGGTGCTGCTACTGCTCCTCCTCCTACTACTGCGGTCGGTGCCGGTCGGCATCCTTGACGAACACGATGCCGTCACTGTCCGCCAGGTGCGACGGATCGAGCGCGGAGTAGCCGAACCACGGCGACACGCGATGCGTCGGCGGCGTGTCACCGAGGGTCGCGGCCAGCCGCGGGGCGTCCACGACGCAGCGGTCCTCCGGGAGCGCGTACAGGAGACCTTCGACAGTGTCCGGTGGCGGCGCGTCCACCCCCTGGTGCCGGAGCGTCCCCAGTGCCATGGTCACGAAGGCGTACTCCGCGCCGAGCCGGACGCTTATCAGCGCGCCGGCGCTCCACCACTCCACCGATCCCTCCCACATGCGCATCGTGCTCTGCTCGCGCTGGAGATGGGAGTTGTGGGCGTGGACGAGGGCCGGGCCGCGGTCGGCGACGGCCAGGAGGTTGTGCGCCATCATCTGGTCCCGCGTGCTCACCAGCCGGGCCATGCGGGCCGGCGAGGTGTCGGCCATCCAGTGGTGGTAGCGCAGCAGGCCGCTCGCGGTGCGCCCGTACAGCCCGGCCCGGTGCCAGTCGTCCCGCGAGGCCGCCGAGAGCAGGTGCGGTGCCTGGGCGTCGAGCAGCGCGGCCAAGTCATCGGCCAGCAGCCGCAGTTGGCGTGCCTCGGGGGACTGTCCCACGGAGCGGGCCGGTTCCAGCATCGCCGCCGGATCGGTCCACCGGTCGTCGTCGCCGAGCAGATCGTCGAGCGTTTGCGCGGTGCAGGGGAGCAGGTCCGCGCGCACGTGGGCGGCGAGGTAGTCGTGCAGTGCCCCGAGGGACCGCCGGGGACTCTCGGCGGCGGTGATCTCCACCGGGCCGTCGAAACCGGCGAAGTGGAGCCGGTCGGCCGCAGGCCGGCCGGCGTTGAAGTCGCGCATCCACCGCACGAGTTCGCGGTTGCCCGCGAACTCGCCCCAGCCGTGGCTGAATCCGCGCTCCATCACCTCGTCGAGGCTGCCCGCGCCCGAGGTGACGTAGTCGTCCACGACCAGGCCCCGCAGGCAGTCGACCTCCATCGCGATCGTCCGGTAGCCCTCCTCCTCGACGAGCTGCCGGAAAAGTTCATTGCGTACGTCGAGCAGAACGTCCTCCCCGTGAGTGGGCTCGCCCAGGGCGAGCAGCCGCGGCCGGGCAGGGAGCAGCCCCATGACGGCGGCGGCGTCGAGGGCATGGACGGTGTCCTGGATGTCAACCATGACCTCAACGGTATCGTTGAACCCTCGGTTGAAACTTTTTCGCGCTACCGGACGACAACGGCAGGATCATGGGGCGAAACCTTCAAAACGGGGAGCGGCTCAGGCCGATCGACCTGGCACGCGGGCACGGTCTGTCCACGCAGGCGGTCAGGAACTACGAGGAGGCCGGCATCCTCCCGCCCGCCGACCGCACGCCCCACGGCTACCGCACCTACACACCGCTGCACGCGGGAGCCCTGCGCGCGTTCCTCGCCCTGGTGCCCGGCCACGGGCACCGGACGGCCACCGCGATCATGCGGATGGTGAACGAAGGATCGCCCGACGAGGCGTTCCGCCTCATCGACGAGAGCCACGCCCAACTCCTCGACGATCGCCGGACCCTCCAGGCCGTGGAGAGCGCCCTGAGCGACCTGGACCCCGCCACCGTCTCCGAACCGGTGGTGCCCGTGCCCGGCGGCACGTTCATCGGGCCGCTGGCGGGCGAACTCGGCATCCGGCCCGCGACGCTGCGCAAGTGGGAGCGCGCCGGGCTGGTGCGCCCCAGCCGTGACCCGCGGACCGGCTACCGCGTCTACGACGAAGCCGACGTACGGGATGCCCGGCTCGCCCACCAACTGAGGCGCGGCGGCCATCTGCTGGAGCAGATCGCACCGCTGATCGCGCAAGTACGGGCGGCCGGAGGCCTGGAGCCCCTGGAGGCGGCCCTGCGCGACTGGCACGGCCGGCTCGCCGCCCGCGGGCGGGCGATGCTGAGCGGGGCCGCGGAGCTGGAGGCCTACCTCCGTGCACGCGAACGTGCATGTGAACGCGAATACGGCTGAGCCCCGAACGGCACCGCGCGGTGGCTTTCCAGTCGCGTAGACGAGTTCTGGCCCTGCCGCCTCCCACGGCTCGCCCCTGAAGGCGGCAGCGGGCGCCGGGGGACAGGTGCGTGTGCGCGCACAGCGCGGGAAGTCCGGGGAAGGCTTACGCCCGGCGCCGCGCCGCGATGACGTTGTCGTCCACGGTCGCGGTCTCACCGTCGGGGCCGGTCGCCTCCCGGTGGCGGGTCTCCGCGATCTCGACCCGTGCCAGTCCCCTTCCGCCAGGGCGAGCCCGGCCAGCGTCTCGGCGGCGGTCGGCAGCTCCAGGTCCGGATGGGCCGCGCGGCCCACGGCGGGACCGAGCGTGCTCGACGATCAGCAGCAGGCCACCGGGGGCGACCGCCTCGGCGGCCCGCCGCAGCACACGTCGCCGGGGGAAGGCGAGAGGCGTCTGGAGGAACTGGGCCGAGACCAGATCGAACCGGCCCTCCGGGAACGACACGCTCAGATCGTGGTGCTCGGTGCGGACCCGGTCCTCCAGCCCGGCGGCGTCCGCGTCGGCCCGCACGCCCGCCAGCGCGGTGGGCGAGATGTCGACGGCGGTCACGGTCCAGCCGCGCCCCGCCAGCCAGAGCGTGTCACCACCGGGGCCGCAGCCCAGATCGAGGGCGGCACCGGTCGGCAGACCGGCGACGAGACCGGCGAACACGGCGTTGGGCCGGCCGCGGCCGGGCTGCGTACCGCCCCGGTACCGCTTCTCCCAGAACTGCTGTGCGTCTTCGGGTGCTTCGGTGCTCGTTCCCGCTGCGGACGCGGACGCGGGGGTGGAGCTGCGTGAGGTGGTCATGCGCCCACTGTGCGGAGGCCCGCGGCGTACGGAAAGATTTCTTGCCGAAAGAGCAAGCCGCACGTGCGGGGGGCAAGCCGTACGTGCGGGAGGGCAAGCAGTACGCGAGGGACAAGTCGTACGCGCGTCCGCGCCCTCAGCGGCCCCGGCGGACCATGGCCGCCTTGCGGGCCTCGGCCAGTTTGCGGGCCTCGCCCGCCTTGCGGGACTTGCCGCCCCGTGCGCGCGAGGCGTCCTTGCTGGTGCCGAGGCCGCGGAAGGGGGCGTTGACGTTCTTGGGCCGGGGCGCGGCCGGCCCACCGTCGAGCGGGGTGCCGGAAGGGGCCTTGGCCCCGGTGATCCGGCTCAGCTCCGCCTCGCCCGAGCGCACCTTCGTGACCGTCGGCTCGACGCCGGCCTCGGACATCAGCCGGCTCATGTCGCGGCGCTGGCCGGACAGGACGAGCGTGACGACGCTGCCGGACTCACCGGCCCGGGCGGTGCGGCCCGCGCGGTGCAGATAGTCCTTGGGGTCGGTGGGGGGATCGACGTTCACCACGAGGTCGAGGTCGTCGATGTGCAGGCCGCGGGCCGCGACGTTGGTCGCCACGAGGACGGTGATCTGGCCGTTCTTGAACTGCGCGAGGGTCCGGGTGCGCTGCGGCTGGGACTTGCCGCTGTGCAGTGCCGCCGCGGGCACCCCGCTGGCCCGCAGGTGCCGGGTGAGCAGGTCGACGGCGTGCTTGGTGTCCAGGAACAGCAGGACGCGGCCCTCGCGGGCGGCGATCTCCGTGGTCACGGCGTACCGGTCGGGGCCGTGGACGACCAGGACGTGGTGGTCCATCGTCGTGACCGCGCCGGCCGAGGGGTCGACGGAGTGGACGACCGGATCGTGGAGGTAGCTCTGGACCAGCTGGTCGACGTCGCGGTCGAGGGTGGCCGAGAACAGCATCCGCTGACCGTCGGGGTGGACCTGGTCGAGCACCTCGGTGACCTGCGGCAGGAAGCCCATGTCGCACATCTGGTCGGCTTCGTCGAGGACCGTGATCCGGACGCGGGCCAGACGGCAGGCCTTGCGCTCGATGAGGTCGTGGAGGCGGCCGGGGGTGGCGACGACGACTCGGCGCCCTCGCGCAGCCGCGCGATCTGCCGGCCGACCGACATGCCGCCGACGACCGCGGCCATGCGCAGCCGGAGCGCGTCGGCGTACGCGTCGCGCCTCGGTTACCTGCTGGGCCAGCTCACGGGTCGGCACCAGGATCAGGGCGAGCGGCTGCTTCGGCTCCGCGCGGCGCCGGCGGTGCGGGTGAGCAGCGGCAGCCCGAAGGCGAGCGTCTTGCCGGAACCGGTGCGGCCGCGCCCCAGGACGTCGCGTCCCGCGAGGCCGCTGGGCAGCGTGGCCGCCTGGATCGGGAAGGGCTCGCGTACGCCCTGCTCGGTGAGGGTGCGCAGGACCGCGGCCGGCAGTTCCAGATCGGCGAAGGAATCGGCGAAGGAGGTGATCGCGGGCGCGGCCGGGGCGAGGTCGCCGAGGTCGTCGCCGGTGGTGCCGAGGCTGCCGGTGGTGCCGGGGTGGTCCGTACGCTTCATGAAGAGCCTTCCGCAGGGGAACATACCGAGGAAGGCCCGGCAGGATGGTGGTGGCTGGTGGCTGGTGGCTGCGCCCGGAGCGGTGGAGGCATCGGCCGCCACGCGCGCAAACGTCTAACGGTAACACAAAGTGACATCCCGGTGCCCGCGGCCGGGTCTGCCATGCCATCGTGGTGTCATGAGCATCGAAGTCCGTCCGGCTTCCCGCTTCGAGGACGTCCGCGCCGTGCTCGGCCCGAAGTCGCCGGGCGCCAACGTGTGCTGGTGCCTCAGTTACCGGGTTCCCTCCCGGCTCAACAATGAGCTGCGCGGGCCGGCCCGGGGCAGGTACGTCGCTGAACTGTGCCGTACGGAGCCCCCGCCGGGGGTGTTGGCCTACGACGGCGACGAACCCGTCGGCTGGGCGGCCGTTGCGCCGCGCGCCGACACCTCTGTCGCACGCAGCCGCACCATCCCGCACGTCGACGACCTGCCGGTCTGGTCGCTGTGGTGCGTCCGCGTACGTCCGGGCCACCGCAAGCAGGGCATCTCGCACGCGCTGATCGCCGGGGCGGTCGAGTTCGCGCGCGCCCATGGCGCACCGGCGATCGAGGCGTACCCCATCGACAACGGCGCCCGTACGGGGACCGGAGGCGACGGCGGCGCCAAGGTGGACCTCACGATGGCGTACGCCGGAATCCGGAAGAGCTTCGAGAGGGCCGGGTTCACGCACGCCGCCGACACCGGCTCGGTCCTGGCCGGTCACCCCCGTGTCGTGATGCGGCTCGACCTGCGCTGACCGTGCCCCACGCGGTGGGGATGCGGCTGGGAACCGCCCAAGGTCCGCGACAACCGCGCTCACCTCCCGCCCCGCCCCCGAGTCGGCAGGCCGGAGGCGATCACGTGCCCGACCAGGTGCAGGGGCGCCGCCGTGATCCCGGCGTGGTCCACGGCCTGTGCGTAGGCGTGGGCGACCTCCGGGTCCACCTCGCGTGCCGGAACGGCCCCGCGGGGGAAGGGGCGGGAGCGACATGGGCATGCCGTCACGCTACGACACCCCTCCCACCGTGCGCTGCGGGGGTTGCTCAGGGGTGCAGGGCGCTCCAGGTGGCGGCGTCGACGACACCCGTGACGGGCAGGGCGAACTGCCGCTGCAGGTGTTCGACCGACGCCTTGGTGACCTCTTCGAAGACACCAGTCATGGGGACGTTTACGTAGCGGTACACCTCGTTGAGGATGCATTGCAGGTGCCGCACGGCCTCTCCCGTGCTCCCCATCTGGAGGGTGGTGTGGCCGCCCAGGTACATGCACAGGCGCCATTCGCTGCCTGGCCGCGCTCACGGCGCTGCTCGGGGCGCGCCCGTCGTGGGGGCCCGGGCCGCCGAGGGCGGCGGCCTGCGGCGGCGCGCCCTCCGCCGTGCGGGCGGTGGCCGGGCCACCGGCGGACATCGCCAACGCCGCGGCGGCCACGGCCACCGCGGAGGCCGTACGGATCGTGCGTCCGGTCTTCATCGGGTCTCCTCCTCGCGCCTGGGGGCGCCTGCTGGGACCGCCCGGGCGGGCCGGGCCGGGCGGTGCCGATGGTGCGGGTGGTGCGTGACGGATCGGGGGGCGGGCGGCTGTCAGTACCAGGGGCAGCGCGGCAGCCCGGCGACGGGGTGCGACATGGTGGAGGGGATCTTGACGACCTCCGCGGGGACATTGCCCCAGCCCTTGATGCGGGGCAGTTCGCCCACCTGGTCGCCTTGGGTGTAGTACCAGACGTTGTTGCCCTGGGTGTCCCTCGGCCCGATGGTGTAGCAGGTGAACCAGGACGGCGTCAGACGCAGCCACCCGGTGATCGGGGCGTCGAAGGAGGGCCTGCCGTACACGTCCGACGGAAGGTTGTCGCAGTACAGCGCCTTGGTGAACGCGTTGCCGATGGTGTCGCGCAGGTCGAGGCCCTCCTGAAGGGAACAGGTGGCCCGCTCACCGGCGCTCGCGGGAGCGGCCGTCAGCGGCAGACACAGCAGCGCGCCGACGGCCGCGGCGACGGCGGCGGCGCGGGGCGAGAGGCGGGGAAGGAACGGTTTCCTGTTCACGACGTACTCCTGATGGCTCGTCATGTGCCGGAAGGGGCAAGGAAGGAAGAACGCGGGTGGCGCACAGGGGGGGAGCGGTGGCGGCGCGGCGGCCGTCACGACCAGGGGCACTGGGTGAGGCCCGGGAACGGGTGCTGAGGGGCCTTGACCGCGACCGCGGGCATGTAACCCCACGCCTTGACGGTGGGGGAGGACACCACCTGGTCACCCTGGGTGTAGTACCAGATGTTGTTGCCCATGTAGTCGGAGCCCTCCTTCCAGCACACGAACCAGCGCGGGCTGAAGAGCATCTTGCCCACCACAGGGCTGGTCGAGCGCGACTGGATGCGCACCGAACCGGGGGTGAGATCGCACCACATGTCCCCGGCGAAGTTCATGCCGGTCCAGTCCCGGTGCGGCTCGCCGGGGCGCAGCCAGCACGCCGCCTCCGCGGTGGACGCCGCGGAGGCGGGCACGGTGAGCGCCCCGCACACCAGTACGGCGGCGGCCAGTGGGCCCACTGCCTCGCGAAGCCGACGCAGCCGGCCCCTGGGTCTTCCACTCATGGCACGTACACCCCTCGTCTCGGTCGACGATCCGTCCGTCTCGGGTTTCGTCTGTCTCAGGTTTCGTTCTGTCTCGGGTTCCGGCCGTCTCGGGTTCGGTCCGTCTCCGGTTCCGTCCGGCTCCGGTGGTACGGGGCCGATGGTGACCGCGCCGGCTGACGTACCGCTGACGAACGGGCTCCCGCGCACGGGCGCGTGGATGTCAGGCTCACGTCAGGCCGCTGTGCGAGGCTCCGTTCCCGCCCCGCCGCCAACCGACCAAGGGGGACACATGCGAAGACCAGGCCGCCCCGGACGTCCACGCTCCGCCGCACTGCTCACCACCGGCGCCCTCCTCCTCGCCCTGGTGGGCGCGCACACGGCGCGCGGCCTCGACCGCGGAGCAGAACATCAACATCGTCTCCACCCACAGCGGCATGTGCCTCGAAGTGGCCACGGCCGCCGAGGGCGAGGTGGTCGCACAGCGCCGCTGCGCGGGGCGCAAGAACGCGCTGTGGACGCTGAAGTCATCGCCCCTGGGCGGCGGTTCGTACCAGATCGTCAACGTCTACAGCGGCAAGTGCATGGCGGTGGAGAACTCCAGCCCCTCCGCCGGCGCCCTCGTACGGCAGCAGACCTGCGGCAGCCAGCCCGGCGCGAGCCTCACCTTCACCGAGACCGACGGCGGTGTCTGGCTCCAGCCCAAGACCCTCACCACGACCCCGCAGTGCCTGGAGGTCGCCGAGTCCTCCACCGCCGACGGGGCGCGGCTGCGACAGTGGGGCTGTGACCGCCAGCCCGGTTCCGTCTTCACCCAGGAGCGCTTCCAGGGCCCACCGCTCGGCTGGGCCAAGATCCGCCCGGCGAGCGCACCCTCGCTGTGCGTCACCGAGGGCCGCGACCGCAAGGGCCTCTACGCCAGCGCCGTCGCCGTGCAGCGCGCGTGCGCCCAGGCCGTCCCGCCGCGCACCTACCTCGAAGAGGCCGGCACCGGCCGCTACCGCATCCAGTGGCACCACCCCGAGTTCGGCATCGGCTGCCTGACCGTCATGAACGGGGGCCCGGTCCCCGGCATGCTCGAACCGTGGGAGCGCCTGCGCCTCCGCGAGGCGTCTTCCTGGTCGAGCCGGCCGAGACCCCGGCGCCGGGCGGCTTCCGCATCCGGGAGGCGGCGACGGGCCAGTGCCTGGGCATGGCGGGCGGCGCCACCGCCGAGGGCGTCGAGGTCATGCGTGAGCCGTGTTCGTCGGCCCTGGCCCAGGAGTTCTTCATCGACCCACAATGACCACATGATCGATGACTCCGCGAAAGAGCACCTGCACGGCGACCTGCGCGCGATGCGCGAGGCGATGCTGTGGAAGCTCGACGGGCTCGGTGAGTACGACGTGCGCCGCCCCCTCACCGTGACCGGCACCAACCTCCTCGGCCTCGTCAAACATCTGTCGACCTGGGAGGCCAGATACCTGGGCGAGGTCTTCGGCCGGCCGTTCCCCGAACCGCTGCCCCGCTGGGACGACCTCGCGGAACGCGGCGCCGACCTCTGGGTGACCGAGCGGGAGACGAGGGAGGAGATCGTCGGCCGCTGCCGTCGCGTCTGGGAGCACTCGGACGCGACGATCGCGGCACTCACCCTCGACTCTCCCGGCCACGTGCCCTGGTGGCCGCGGCCCGACGTGCAACTCTTCAACGTCCTCATCCACCTGCTGACCGAGACCAGCCGGCACCTCGGGCACGCCGACATCCTGCGCGAACAGCTCGACGGCTCGACAGGGGCGAGCGCCGAATACGCCGCCCCGCAGCACGACGCGGCCTTCCGGGAAGCCCACCACGCGAGGATCGAGCGAGCGGCGACAGCGGCGGCCGCCGCGTTCGGCCGAGGGGACGCGGGGCGGACTCAGTAGGGTCCCGGTGGTGCTCCCGGTGGCGGATCAGCGGGGCCTCGGCGCCGGTGGCCCACCACCGTGCCGAGCACCCGCTCCATGGGGAAGTAGCCCGCCTGGCGCGAGTCGTAGCTGTTCAGCGGGTTGTCGCCGAGCAGCACCAGACGGCCGGGCGGTACGACGGAACCCGCCGTCCTCCTGTGCACGACCGGTGACATCGGCGAGCCAGCGGGTCAGCGCGCCGCCCATGCCCGCGCCGGGGGAGAGGGGCAGGGCGTGGAAGCGCTGGACGGTGCGGGGCGGTAACGGCAGCGCGGCGCGCGGGAGTTGGAGCAGCTCGAAGGAGTGGACCCCGGCCGGATCGTCGAACCGCCCGTGGTAGGGGCGCGAACTGTCCACGAGCAGCAACTGCCCGGCTCCGACACGACCATGGCGCCGCCCGGCGTCGAAGGAGACCTGGCCCCTCCGCATGTGCAGTACGTGGAAGGCCAGCGGGTCACGCCGCCGGATGAGCGGCACGGTGCGGGCGAAGCGGGTCGGGGGGCACGTCAGCGCCGCGACCACCGCGCCGCCGAGGTGCAGGACCCGCAGGCCCGCGCGGGGGGTGCGGCGGCCCGCCGCGGGTGCAGGGCCGGCAGGTGCCAGAGCCCGGTGATCTCGTCCAGCACCGTGCGGTGGGGCCGTGTCCGGTCGCCGTCCGGGCCTGACGGGCGCCGTTCGGAGTGAGGGCATCGTTCGGGCAGGATCATGCTCCGCTTACCTCCTGGGCCGGGGAGGTCGTGTCGTGCACGGCCCCTCGGGAAGGGGGCCGGTGGGGTCCAGGCTGGCGTTCTGGGCGGCTCCGGGGCAGGCGGACCCCTGTCCGGGACACGTCCCGGACCGGGCGCGGCGGCGCTATGTCCTGCTCTGGATGGATATGCGCGCCGACCCGCCCCGGCGGGGCCGGATGTCACCCGAATGGCGGTGAGCGGTCGCGGGAACGGGCCGTGGGCTATCTGCTGGAGAGCGATCGCTTTTCCTACACCGAGGAGATCACCCCATGCGTGTCCGTACCCTCAGCGTCGCCGTCCTGATAGCCGCCAGTGCCGTGGTCGGCGGTGCGGGCCAGGCCCTCGCCGACGACGGCCCGTCCGCCACGGGTCATGTCCACGACAGCCCGGGCATCGTGTCCGGCAACGCCGTTCAGGTGCCGGTCGAAGCCGATCTCAACGTCTGCGGCAACACCATCGACATTATCGGGCTCCTCAACCCGGCCAGCGACAACAAGTGCAAGACGAACTGAACAGGCGGCGGCGCGGCCCCGGGGTACTCCCCGGGGCCGCGCCGCTGTTTTGCGCCGGCTGAGCGCGGTTCGGCGCCTGCGCTGCCGCGGGTGTCTGCCCCCGCCACGGTCGCCCAGACTGTCCCCATGGGCCATGTGTCCCACTGAGACACTTCGTGGAGTACAGTCAGAGACATGAGCGACAAAGAGGGCGGACGGACCGAGGGCCGGCGGGCCCGCAAGGTCCAGGAGAGCCGGGCAGCCATGGCCAACGCCGCCGTGGACCTCGTGCTCGACCGCGGGCTCGACCAAGTGACCGTCGAGGCGATCAGCGAACGCGCCGACGTCTCCCGCCGCACCTTCTCCCGGTACTTCTCCGGCAAGGAGGACGCCGTCGTCGACACCCTGCGCGCCGACTACGCGCGGATCAACACCGCGCTGGCCGCCCGCCCCCCGCAGGAGACCCCCCTCACGGCCTACTACCGGGCCCTGCGCGGCTGGCTGGACGACGAGCCGACCGCCTGGCACCGCCGCCTGCCCCGCTCGCGCGACCTGCTGCGGCTGCTCCACGAGGAGCCCGCGCTGCTCCCCGCGTACCTGCGCGTGCAGGACGAGGCGGAGAACGAGTCCGTGGCGATCGTCGCCCGGCGGCTCGGTCTGGACGCGAACGCGATCTGCGGCCCGCGCTGGCCGTCTCGCTCGCCGTGGGGGCGTTCGGCACGGCCGTACGGTTCTGGACCGCGCCCGGCGAGCCCGCCCCCCTCCCGCAGCTCATCGACGCGGCGTTCGCGGTCTTGGCCGACGAGCCCGCGCCCAGCGCACCCGGCACCACCACCAAGTGAAACCAGGCACCACCATGACCACCAGCACCAGCACCAGCACCAGCACCAGCACTCACGTCGACACCGACCCTGACCACGGCGCGGGTCACCTCGCCCCGCAGGAGTTCGCGGGCAGGACCGCCCTCGTCCCCGGCGGCCGCCTCCGGTATCGGCCTCCAGGTCGCCCGCCGCCTCGCGGAGGCCGGGGCCTCCGTCGTCGTCGCGGACCACAACGAACAGGGGGCGAACGACGTCGCCCGGAAGCTCACTGACGCCGGCGGCCGGGCCGCCGCCGTACGCGTCGACGTCACCGACCCCGAGTCCGTGCGCCGCGCCGTCGACTTCGGCGTCGAGGCCTTCGGCGCGCTGCACCTGGCCGTCAACAACGCCGGGATCGCCGGGGCCTCCGCCCCGACCGGCGAGTACGCGGTCGAGGAGTGGCAGCGGGTGATCGACACCAACCTCAACGGCGTCTTCTACTCCCTGCGGTACGAACTGCCGCGAATCCTCGCCGCGGGCGGCGGCGCCGTCGTCAACATGTCCTCGATCCTCGGCACCAACGGCTTCGCGGGCTCGCCCGCCTACGCCGCCGCCAAGCACGCGGTCGTCGGTCTGACCAAGACCGCCGCCGTCGAGTACGCGGCGCGGGGCGTACGGATCAACGCCGTCGCCCCCGGCTTCATCGACACCCCGCTGCTCCAGGGCGACGCCGCCCAGCGCGAGCAGCTGGTCGCGCTCCACCCGCAGGGCCGCCTGGGCACCGCCGAAGAGGTCGCGGAGCTGACGCTCTTCCTGCTCTCCGACCGCGCGTCGTTCATCAACGGCAGCTACCACCTGGTCGACGGCGGATACGCCGCCCGCTGAAGCCCTCTGCCGAAGAAGCCCGCTGAAGCCCTCTGCCGAAGAACCCGCTGAAGCCCCCTGCCGAAGAAACTCACCGAACAAACTTGTCGAGAACGGAGGCACGCACGTGTCAGGGCAACAACAACTCCCCTCCCTCCCCGCCGAGATGAGGGCCCTCCAGTACGCCGTGCCGGCACCGCACCCGAGGTCGTCACCCTTCCGCGCCCCGCGCCGGGCCCGGGACAGGTCCTCCTCAAGGTCACGGCGGCGGGCGTCTGCCACTCCGACTTCGCGGTGATGAGCCGGCCGGACGAGGCGCTGGGGTTCCCGCTGCCGCTCACCCTCGGCCACGAGGGCGCGGGGACCGTCGCCGCGCTCGGCGAGGGCGTCACCGGCCTCGCGCTCGGTGACCCCGTCGCCGTGTACGGCCCGTGGGGCTGCGGCACCTGCCCGATGTGCGCGCAGGGCAAGGAGAACTACTGCACGCGCGCCGCGGAGCTGGGCATCCGCCCGCCCGGCCTCGGGGCGCCCGGCGCCATCGCCGAGTACATGGTCGTGGACGACCCCCGGCACCTGGTCCCGCTCGGCGCGCTCTGACCCGGTCACCGCGGTGCCGCTCACCGACGCGGGCCTCACGCCGTACCACGCCGTCAAGACCTCGCTGCCCAAGCTCACCCCCGGCAGCACCGCCGTGGTCATCGGCACGGGCGGCCTCGGCCACGTCGCCATCCAGCTGCTGCGGGCGCTCACCCCGGCGCGGGTCATCGCCCTGGACGTCACCGACGAGAAGCTGCGGCTGGCCCGCGAGGTCGGCGCCCACGACGCCGTGCCGTCGGACCAGCACGCGGCGGCCGCGGTGCGTGAGTTGACCGGCGGTCTCGGCGCGCAGGCGGTGTTCGACTTCGTCGGCGCACCGCCCACCGTATCGACGGCGACGGCTGCGCCGCGGTGGAGGCGGACGTCACGATCGTCGGCATCGGCGGCGGCGCCGCGTCCGTGGGCTTCGGCACCACCGCGTACAACGTGGCGGTCCGCTCCCCGTACTGGGGCAGCCGGGCGGAGCTGACCGAGGTGCTGGACCTCGCCCGGGCCGGCGCGATCGACGTACACGTCCAGACGTACGCGATGGACGAGGCCCCCACGGCGTACGAGGACCTGCGCGGAGGCCGGGTCCACGGCCGCGCGGTGATCCTCCCCAACGGCTGAGGGGCCGTCCGGCCAGGACGTACGAGCCCCCGAACTTCCCTTTCGGGCCGATCCGTTGCCGAGCCTGCGGGAGGGGGCCCCGCCCCGGGCGGCGAAGATCATCGGGTGCAGAATGACCCGTATGCCTATATCGCACACGCCGAAGACGGCGACGCCCGACGATGCCTCCGCGGTCAGCTCCACCCTGGCCCGTGCTTTCGACGACGATCCGATGATGCGCTGGTTCTTCCCCGACGAGGCCACCCGGGAAGCGTCGCTGGGCCGCTACTTCGCCACCATCTTCACCCGCCAGTACGTGCTGCACGGCGTGTGCGAACGCACCGACGCCGCCGCCGCGTTCTGGGTGCCCGCTCAGGCGCAGGAGAAGGCCGTCCCCGACCAGGAGACCATCCAGGAGCTGACCAGCCTCCTCGGCGAGCGGGCGGAGCTGTTCGGGGGCGCCGTCGAGATGGCCGCCCAGCACACGCCCCAGGAGCCGCACTGGTCGCTGGCGCTCATCGGCGCCGACCCGGCCGCGCAGGGCCAGGGGCAGGGTGCCGCCCTGCTGCGATCGGGCCTCGCCCAGGCCGACGCCGACGGCATGCCCGTCCACCTGGAGTCCTCCAAGCCGGAGAACCTCCCCGTCTACGAGCACTTCGGCTTCGCCGTGCGCGACGAACTGCGGCTGCCGCGGCGGCGGACCGCAGCTGTGGACGATGTGGCGCGAGCCGCGCCGCCCGGCCGACGCGTAGCAATGGCGCTGGGCGTCAGCTGAAGGGGCGTGGGTACGGGCCGGGCCGGTACGGCGTGTAGCGGGCCGGGGTGGCCGGATCGGCGTCCCGCGCACGGGAGTTGAGGGCGGCCGGTGACGTGTCGCCCCAGCTTCCCGTGGCGACCCGGTGCTCGACGGTGTGCAGCGCGCCGAGCTGTTCCGCCGGGCTGAACGTGCAGTGACCGGCGTTGTCGGTGTACGCCTGGCGCAGCAGAGGCGCGCGGCCCGCCCGGTTCACCGCGCGGCGGTAGGCGCTCTCGACCTCGGCGGGACACGAGCGCGTCACCGGTCGTGTGCGCGTCGAGCTGCGGCTTGCGGAGGAGACCGGAGGGCGCGGCGTGGTCCACCATGTAGCGCACCGCGCCCGGGTCGGCGCGACCCGGGGTTCCCCGGCCAGCACACGCAGGTCGGCACCGAGGGACAGGCCCGCCGACTTGTAGAGGGACTTCACCTGCCGGTAGGCGGCGGAACGGGCCAGCATCGCCGTGTAGACGACACCCGTGTTCCAGGACATGGAGCCGCCCGCGCGGCGCTCGGCCTCCGCCCGCCAGACGAAGCCGGGCCGCGCCACCAGACCGCGCAGCGCCGTGTACTGGTTCGCCTGCCGGGAGGCGTGGTCGTCCGGGGCGGGCCGTGGGGTGGCCGGGTCGTTCCAGCCCGGGATGGCGTGCAGCGCGGCGGCGAGCGCGATGCGGGCCCGGCCGGGAGCCGTGCGCTGCGCCGCCTCCATCGCCGCGCCGAGCCGTTTGCCGGAGGCTGTGGCGTCGGCGGTGTCCTGGAAGCCGGTCAGCCGGATGCCGGAGCCGGGCGCGAGCAGCGTACGGAGCGCGAACGTGGCGTCCAGCGTGGAGTTCCAGTTGGCGACGCCGCCGTGCACGAGGCCGCACAGGGACAGCGAGCCGTCGATGCGCCGGGGGTGGCGCTCGGCGATCGTCGTGGTGACGAGCCCGCCCAGCGACTGCCCCCAGGCGAGGGTCCGCCGCGCCGCGCCGACCTTCCCGGTGAACGTGTCGAGGGCGGCCAGCTGGTCGGGCACCGCCTGCTCCACCGCCCAGCCGTTCTTCGCGTAGGAGGAGCCGACGAGCGCGTATCCCTCCTTCAGGAGCAGCTTCTTCGTGGGCTCGTCGGGGGCGTTGACGGCCGGGTTCGGGGTGCCTTCGGGGCGGTAGCCGTGGCTGAAGAGCAGCACGGTGCCGTTCCAGCGGGCCGGGGTATCGATCACGTACGTGGCGCCGGACGGCAGGGTGCCTTCCAGGTGCCGGGGAGCGGCCTGCGCGGCGGAGGCCGGGGCAGGGGCCGCGGCCAGGAGGAGCAGGGCGGCGAGTGCGGTCACGGGGCGGCCGGTGGTGCGGGTCATGCGGAGACTCCTTGGGCGGCGAGGTTGCGGTCGTTGGTCTCCTTGACCCGCCGGACGGCGAGCGCGGTGACCGCGCTCGGCCGGCCATGAGCAGCAGGGCGACGGAGTCACTGGAATGGTCGGCGGCCAGCAGCGCGCCGGCGATCAGCGGCGAGAGACCGGCGCCGAGCAGTGTCGCGGTCTGGTAGCCGAGCGAGGCGCCGGTGTAGCGCACCCGGGTGGGGAACATCTCGCTGAACAGGGCGCCGAGCGGCCCGTACATCACGGACTGGGCGACGCCGTGCCCGATCACGCAGGCGAGGATCAGCAGCCCGGGCCGGTGGCTGTCCACGAGCGCGAAGACCGGGAAGGCGGTGGCCGCCGAGAGCAGCGCCCCGGCCAGCACGACGGGACGCCGCCCGAACCGGTCCGAGAGATGGTTCGCGCACGGCAGCACCACGAGGGCCACGCAGGAGGCGACGGTGACGCCGATGAGCACCTGTTGGCGGCCGTACCCCTCGTCGACGGCGTACGAGATCAGGAAGCTGGTCATCAGCGCCTGCGCGGTGAACGGACCGATGCCGACCGCCGAGGCGAGCAGCACCGGCCGCGGCGCGCGCAGCACGTCGAGCAGCGGCGTGCGCGCCCGCTCCCGCCGCTCCGACAGCGAGGCGAAGAGCGGACTCTCGGCGACCTTCAGGCGTACGTAGAGACCGGCGCCGAGCAGCACGAGCGAGAGCAGGAACGGCACCCGCCAGCCCCAGGCGCGGAAGTCGTCGTCCGGCAGCATGCCGACCAGCGTGACGACCCCGGTGGAGAGCACCGTGCCCAGCGGGGCGCCGAGCTGGGTGAAGCTGGTCCACAGGCCGCGCGGCCGGTCACCGGCGTGTTCGGCGACCATGAGCGTCGCGCCGCCCCATTCGCCGCCGATCGCGATGCCCTGTACGACGCGGAGCAGGACGAGCAGGACGGGGGCCCAGACGCCGATCGTGTCGTACGTGGGCAGCAGGCCGATGAGGAAGCTGCCGGTGCCCATCAGGACCATCGTCAGGAGCATCATCGACTTGCGGCCGAGCCGGTCGCCGAAGTGGCCGAAGACGATGCCGCCGAGAGGACGGGCGAGATACCCCGCGGCGAACGTGCCGAAGGCGGCCACGGTGCCCACCGCCGGGTCGGCCCCGGGGAAGAAGAGGTCGCCGAAGACGAGCGCGGCGACGGTTCCGTAGACGAGGAAGTCGTAGAACTCCACGGCTGTGCCGAGCAGCCCGGACAGCGCGACGCGGCGCAACTGCCCGGGCGCGGACCCGGCTTCCCCGGCTCTGGTCCCGGGGAGCGCCGCCTTGCCAGGTGGGTGGGACATGGCGGGCTCCTTACACGTAGAAGCGGGACAGGCTCCGCAGGACGCACGCGGGCTTGTCGCCGCCCTCGATCTCGACCGTGCCGTCCACGGCGATCTGCACCCCGCCCCGCACCTCGTCGACGGAGGCGAGCGTGGCGCGCAGCCGTATCCGGGAGCCGGCCTTCACGGGGGCGGGAAAACGCACCCTGTCCAGGCCGTAGTTGACCTTCGTGGTGACGCCCCGCACGTCGAGGAGGTCGGTGAAGAGCGGGATGAAGAGGGAGAGGGTGAGGTAGCCGTGGGCGATCGGCGCCCCGAACGGCCCTCGCGCGGCCCGCTCGGGGTCGGTGTGTATCCACTGGTGGTCGTCGGTCGCGTCGGCGAAGGTGTCGATGCGGCCCTGTCCGACCTCCAGCCAGTCGGTGACGCCGAGTTCGCTTCCGGCGAGGGCGGTCAGCTCGTCAAGTCCATGGACGACACGGCTCATCGGGATACTCCTTCGTCGGTGGGCGCGCCGCCGTGCTCGCGGCGCAGGCTGGGTTTGTGGAGCTTCCCCGAGGCGGTGCGCGGCAGTTCGCGCGTGAACACCAGCGACGCGGGGATCTTGTACTTGGCGAGGCGGCCGGCGAGGAAGCCGAGCACCTCGTCGGCGGTGACCGTCGCGCCCTCGCGGAGCACGGCGACGGCGCGCGGCACCTCGCCCCACCGAACGTCGGGCACACCGATGACGGCGCACTCCAGTACGTCGGGGTGGCCGAGCAGGGCGCTCTCGACCTCGGCGGGATACACGTTCTCGCCACCGGAGATGATCATGTCCTTGAGGCGGTCGGCGATGGTGACGAAACCGTCGGCGTCCACCCGCGCCGCGTCACCCGTGCGGAACCAGCCGTCGGCGAACGCGGCGGCCGTCTCGTCCGGCAACTGCCAGTACCCGGCCATCACATGGGGCCCGCGCACCAGCACCTCACCGGTCTCCCCGACCGCCGCCGGGGTGAGGTCGGGGCGTACGACGCGTACGTCGGTGAAGAAATGCGGCACCCCGGCCGTGCCCGCCTTGCGCGCCGCGTGCTCGGCGTCGAGATAGAGGGCGCCGGGGGAGGCCTCCGTCATGCCGTAGCCCTGCTGGAAGGCGAGGCCGCGCCGCGCGTACGTCTCGATGAGGGGCGTGGGCACGGGCGCGCCGCCGCACATGAGGATGCGCAGCGAGGACAGGTCGGCCGCCTCCCAGCGCGGCTCCCGGGCGAGGCGGTCGTACATCGTGGGCACCCCGAACATGACGCTCACGCCGTGCTGCTCCACCAGCTCCAGGGCCCGGGCGGGGTCGAACGACTCGACGAGGACGCAGGTGCCGCCCTTGAGGAGGACGGGCAGGGCGAGCATGCCGAGCGCCGCCGCGTGGAAGAGCGGGGCGCAGACCAGCGCGACCGTGTCCGCGGCGAGGTCGGCGTCGACCAGGACGTTGACGGCGTTCCAGGTGAGGTTGGCGTGGGTGAGCATGGCGCCCTTGGGGCGGCCCGTCGTGCCGGAGGTGTACATCAGCAGGCACACGTCGTCCGGGACGACCGCCTCGTCCAGCGGCTCCTCGACGGAGCCCTCGATCAACTCCTCGTACGCCGCGCCCACTTCGACGACACATGCCAGGGAAGGGGTCTGCCCCGCCTGCCGCAGTCCGGTGACGAGGGCGGTGTGCGCGGGGGAGTGGATCAGGGTGCCCGCGCCCGCGTCGGCCAGCTGGTACGCGATCTCGGGGCCGCTCAGCCGGGCGTTGAGCGGGACGAAGACCGCGCCGAGCGCGCCCGCGGCGAAGAAGGTCTCCAGGAAGGCCGGGTGGTTCGGCCCGAGGTGGGCGACCCGGTCGCCGCGCCGGACACCGCGGGCGCGCTGCGCGTGCGCGAGGCGCAGCACCCGGGAGTGCAGCCCGGTGTAGGTGAGGGTGCGGCCCTCGTGGAACAGGGCGGTGCGGTGCGGGGTCTTGCGGGCCCGCCGCGCGGGCCAGGAACCGAGTCCTTCGTTGCGCATGGCGCCCCCTCTATCCGAGCCCGAGCAGGCGGGCGGCGTTCTCCTTGAGGATCTTGGGGCGGACCTCGTCCTTGATCGCGAGCCGCTCGAAGTCGGCGAGCCAGCGGTCGGGCGTCAGGACGGGGAAGTCGGAGCCGAAGAGCACCTTGTCCTTCAGCAACGTGTTCGCGTAGTGCACGAGTTGGGGCGGGAAGTACTTCGGCGACCAGCCGGAGAGGTCGATGTGCACGCCCGGTTTGTGGGTGGCCACGGCGAGCGCCTCGTCCTGCCAGGGAAACGACGGATGCGCGAGGATGATCTTCAGATGCGGGAAGTCGGCGGCCACGTCGTCGACGTGCATGGGATTCGAGTACTTCAGCCGGATTCCGCCGCCGCCGGGCACGCCCGCGCCGATGCCGGTCTGCCCGGTGTGGAAGAGGGCGACGCAGCCGGTCTCCTCGATCACCTCGTACAACCCGTAGACGAGCGCGCGGTCGTCGGGGAAGAAGCCCTGGATGCTCGGGTGGAACTTGAAGCCCTTGACGCCGTACTCCTCGACGAGCCTGCGGGCCTGGCGCACCCCCGCCCTGCCGCGGAACGGGTCGATGGAGGCGAACGGAATGAACACGTCCGGGTGCGCGGCGGCGGCTTCGGCCACCTCCTCGTTCGGTACGGGCGGCGTGCCGGTGGCGGACTCGGCGTCCACGGTGAAGACGACGGCGGCCATCTTCCGCTCGCGGTAGTAGGCGGCCATCTCCTGAAGGGTCGGTTTGCGCGTACGCCCCTCGACCTTGAAGTACGCGCCGGCGGCCGCGTCGAGATCGGGGGCGAGCGAGGTGTGGCCCCGCGAGGAGACCTCCGCGTGGGTGTGGACGTCGATCGCGGTCAGCTCGGAGAGGTCCACCGCGCTCACTCCCCGGGGGTCTGGGGCGCGGGGATGCCGACCGTCTCCGGGACGCTGCCCACGGAGGTGTGCCAGACGGCGGCGATCGACTCCGGGGTCCAGCCGCCGTCGGCGTACGCGACGGAGACCTCACGGGGGTGCGACCACAGGGTGAGGCGGTCGCCGCCGATGCCCACGCACTGCCCGGTCACGTCGGCCGCCGCGTCGGAGGCGAGGAAGGGGACGAGCGCGGCGCAGTCCTCCGCCGTGCCGAACCCCTCGCCCTTGCGGAGGAAGTCCGGCAGCGGCCGCCCTTCCCGCATCGCCTCGACATAGGGCGCGAAGGCGGGGATCGTCTCGGTCATCGCGGTGGCGGCGACCGGCACGATCGCGTTGACGGTGATGCCGGCGCGGGCCAGCTCCATGGACCAGGTGCGGGCCATGGCGGCGATGCCGGCCTTGGCCGCGGCGTAGTTGGTCTGCCCGAAGTTGCCGCGCTGCCCGGCGGGCGAGCCGACCAGGATCAGCCGCCCGCCCTCGCCCTGCTCCCGCATCCGCACGGCCGCCGCGCGGGCGCAGGTGAACGTGGCGCGCAGATGTGTCGTGACGACCGCGTCGAAGTCGTCGTCGGACATCTTCCACAGCACCCGGTCGCGGAGGATGCCGGCGTTGGTCACCATCACGTCAAGGCGGCCGAACTCCTCGACGGCGCGGTCGACCAGCCGGTCCGCGGCCTCGCCCGTCCCGACGGCGACGCACTCCGCGACGGCGCGGCCCCCGGCCTCGGCGATGGTCTTGACGGCGCGGTCGGCGGCCGCCTCGTCGATGTCGTTGACGACGACGCGGCTCCGGCACGGGCGAGGGCGCAGGCGTAGGCGAGGCCCAGGCCCCGCCCCGAACCGGTGACGACGGCGACCTTGCCGCTGAGGTCCACGGCGGAGGTTTCGGGCATGGCGGTATCCCTTCGACGGGCGGGAGAGGCGGGGACGTGGTGCGGACGAGGCCGGACGGCGTCCCGGAAAGGAAGCTAGGACAAACCATTGTTGTCGTCAATGGTTGTTGTCGGCACCGGTGTTCGGGCATGCTGGGCCTGCGGGCCACCATCGCCGCACGTACCCGCGAAGCACCGAAGAGGGAGAGCGCCGCTCATGACCAGCCGCAAGACGACCGCCGGACCCGTGGCGGAAGGCTCCGTCGACGAGGGCGCCCCCTGGATGCGAGGACTGCACGCCGACGCGGGCTATCTGCTGTACCGGCTCGGCCTGCGCTCGGGACAGCTCTTCAACGCGGCGCTCGAAAGGTCGGGCCTGCGCCTGCGGCACTACGCGCTGCTGCGCTACCTGGCCACCGTGGAGGGCGCGCCCAGCGCGAGTTGAGCCGGCAGCTCGGCTACGACCCGAGCGAGATCGTGGGCCTCGTCGACGACCTGGAACGCCTCGGCTTCGTCGAACGCCGCCCCGCTCCCGGCGACCGCCGGCGCCGCATCGTCGCCCTCGCCCCGGCGGGCCGCGACTTCCTGCGCGACACCGACGAGGTGGCCAGAGGCGTGACCGCGGAGCTTCTCGCCCCGCTCGGCCCCCAGGAGCGGGACACGCCTGCTCACGCTGCTGAGGCAGATGGCTCACCCGGATGGGGAGTGAGACGAGCCGGGGCCGGGACCGGGGCCGGCGCGGCGGCCGAGGGGCCGCCCGCCCGGCCCGGTGTCAGCTGCGGGACTCCGCGGCGAACGGCCCGTCGGAGCCGAAGGCCAGGGCGGCGAAGCGCTCGCCCATGAGGCGGTGGGTCGCGGCGTCGGGGTGCAGTTCATCGGGGAGCGGGCCAGCTCGGCGAGGTCCGCCTGGCCGTAGAGGTCGCGGCCGTCCAGGTAGTGGATGTGCGCGTCGTCGGCGGCGCGCTGCTTGACGATGCGGGACAGCTCGTCCCGGATCACGCCGAGCGTCAGCTTCCCGGCGGCTTGCTCGGCGGGGTCACCCATGGCCGCGAACCGGAGCCGTCCCTCACTGATGTCGCTGAAGTCCGGGGCCGCGGGGCCGGGAGTGTCCTCGTGGATGGGGCACAGGATGGGCGAGACGACCAGCAGCGGGGTGGCCGGGTGCCCCTCGCGGATCGTGTCGAGGAAGCCGTGCACCGCGGGGCCGAAGGCGCGCAGGCGCATCACGTCCGTGTTGACGATGTTGATGCCGATCTTGACGCTGATCATGTCGGCCGGGGTGTCGCGCAGGGCACGCGCGGTGAACGGGTCGAGCAGGGCGCTGCCGCTCAGGCCGAGGTTGATCAGCTCCACGCCGCCGAGGGACGCGGCGAGCGCGGGCCAGATGGCCGTGGGGCTCACCGCGTCGGAGCCGTGGCTGATGGAGCTGCCGTGGTGCAGCCACACCTTGCGGCCCCGGTCGGGGACCGGCTCCACGGGCGCGTCGGTGCGCAGGGCGACCAGCTCGGTGATCTCGTTGTGCGGCAGCCAGATCTCGACGTCCTTCATGCGGTCGGGCAGACCGGCGAAGCGGACGGTGCCGACCGGCCCGGGCACGGTCTCCGTCGTACCGGTGGTCATGTCCATCATCAGGACGTTGCCGCCGTGCACACCGGCCTGCCGGGTGAGGGCGCCGTCGACGAGCAGGTCGTACACGCCGTCGGGGCGCGGTGGCGCGCCGTGATAGCCCATCTTCGTACGGAGCGCGTCCAGTTCGATGGTGGTGGCCCGCGTCCGGAGGACCAGCCGTACGCCGGAGGGCTGGGCCTCGGCCCGGGCCAGCTGCTCGTCGGCGCACTGGGCGCGGCCGCGCGCGCCGTGCGGCGCGACGCCGTGCTCGGT
>RBWT01000107.1 GCA_004010275.1 Streptomyces huasconensis | reverse complement strand
TCTCGCGCCCTCCGCCAGGCCGCCCCCCCCACCCAGCCCGTGGCCCCTCTGGGCACTGCGATTCCTCGGCACCCCGGCACCTCGACGCCCCGCCGCGCGCCGGGTCTCTTCCCCGGCGCGCCAGGAGTGGCGCAACGACCGGAGCACCGGGGCACCCCTGGACGGGCGTATGCCTGTTTGGGCGCGCCCTTCCGAGGCCATGGCTGTGACACCCCCCTCCCTCACAACTGGAGCACCCATGAGTGACGCGAACCGCAACGACATCCCGGGAGCGCCGGCCCCGCAGCCGCCGTCGGTGGACGAGCCGACCACGCCGCACGAGCCCCTGCCCCCGAAGCCCGACCAGGAGGCCCCGGAAGCGGTCTCCCCGACAGGCAAGCCCACCGGTGCTCCAGCCAACGCGCGCGCCCAGAGCGGCGCCTATCTCACCACGGCGCAGGGCGCCCGCCTGTACGAGACCGACCACTCCCTCAAGGCCGGCGCACGCGGTCCGGTGCTGCTCCAGGACCACCACCTGCGCGAGAAGATCACGCATTTCGACCATGAACGCATTCCCGAGCGGGTGGTGCACGCACGCGGCGCCGCGGCGCACGGCGTCTTCAAGGGGTACGGGACGGCGGCGAACGTCACCAAGGCGGCGTTCCTGGCCAAGGACACCGAGACACCCGTCTTTGTACGGTTCTCCACGGTCCTGGGGTCGCGCGGCTCCTCGGACACGGTGCGCGACACCCGCGGGTTCGCCACCAAGTTCTACACCGAGGAGGGCACCTTCGACCTCGTAGGCAACAACATCCCGGTCTTCTTCATCCAGGACGCCATCAAGTTCCCGGACATCATCCACGCGGGCAAGCCGCACCCGGACCGGGAGATCCCGCAGGCCCAGAGCGCGCACGACACCTTCTGGGACTTCGTGACCCTCCACACCGAAGCGGCGCACCACACCCTGTGGAACATGTCGGACCGGGGCATCCCGCGCTCGTACCGCATGATGGAGGGCTTCGGGGTCCACACCTTCCGGCTGGTCAACAGCGAGGGCGCCACGACCCTCGTCAAGTTCCACTGGAAGCCGAAGCTCGGAGTGCACTCCCTGACCTGGGAGGAAGCACAGATCACCAACGGCATGGACCCCGACTTCCACCGCCGCGACCTCGCCGACGCCATCGAGGCCGGGGCCTTCCCGCAGTGGGAGCTGGGCATCCAGGCGTTCCCCGACACCCCCGAGCAGACCTTCCAGGGCATCGACCTGCTGGACCCGACGAACATCGTGCCCGAGGAACTGGCGCCCGTGCAGCCCATCGGACTGCTCACCCTGAACGCCAACCCGACCAACTTCTTCGCCGAGACGGAGCAGGTCGCCTTCCACCCCGGCCACCTCGTCCCCGGCATCGACATCACCGACGACCCGCTGCTCGCCGGCCGTCTCTTCTCCTACCTGGACACGCAGATCAGCCGGCTCGGCGGCCCCAACTTCGCGCAGATCCCCATCAACCGCACCCACGCGCCGGTCAACGACATGCTCCGCGACGGGATGCACCAGACCGCCGTCCACGCGGGGACCGCGCCCTACCGGCCGAACTCCCTCGACGGCGGCTGCCCCTTCCTGGCGGGAGCGGAGAACGGCGCGTACGTCGAGGTGCCCGTCGACGTACCGGCCGCGAAGAAGGTCAGGGAAGCCCCGGCCTCCTTCTCGGACCACTTCAGCCAGCCCCGGCTCTTCTGGCGCTCCATGACGCCCGTCGAGCAGGAGCACATCATCGCCGCCTACACGTTCGAGCTGAGCAAGTGCTACGAACAGGCCATCAAGGAGCGGGCGCTGCAGGTCCTGGCCAACATCGACCCGGAACTGTGCCGACAGGTCGCGACCGGGCTTGGGCTGCCCGCGCCGCAGCCGACCGAGAACCTCGCGGACCCCGAGCCGAGCCCCGCGCTGTCCCAGATCGGCAAGAGGTGGCCCGTGGAGGGCCGGATCGTCGGCATCATCACCGACGGGGAGACCGACTCGACGGACTCGCGTCGGTACGCCGCTCGGTGCTGGCCGCGGGCATGGTCCCGCTGATCATCGCCCCCACGGGCGGCCACCTCGGCGCCGGTCAGGACGCGCTCGCCGTGCAGCGTACGTTCGCCAACGCGCGCTCCGTCGAATTCGACGCGCTGCTGCTCGCGGGCGCCCCGGTACCGGGGGCCGATGCCTACGGCGCCAGGGACGCCAAGGCGGGCGAGCCGTCGGGCCCCGGAGCCGCCATTGACCCGCGGGTCCTGCTGATGGTGTCGGAGGCGTTCCGCCACGGCAAGGCGATCGGCGGCTGGGGAGGCGTGGAGACGGCACTCCAGGCGGCCGGGATCACGGACGCGGCAGCGGGCGTGGTGCTCGCGGGTGACGGAGTGAGCGTTCTGGAGCAGGTGACGCAACTGCTGGGCGAACACCGCGTCTGGGACCGCTTCCCGGCCGCGGTCTGACCTTCCGCACCACCTTCCTGAACCCCTTCTGCCACCGGGCCCCGGCCGTCAGCCGGGGCGGAGCGGGGCGGCCGTCACTCACGGCCGCCCCCGTTCGGCGTGCTCAACGGCCCGCAGCGGGGGCTCTTATCCTGGCGGAGTGAAGGGGGAGCGAGGCATGGGGGGAACGATCGCGCTGAGGCGAGTGGGTGCTCTGTGGGTGTCCGCTCGTTCCGTCGAGGTCTGTCCTCGACGGTCCGGGGACGACGAACGGTCGGTCATGGTCGGGGGCTTCGCGGAGGTCGCCGAGCTGGCCGCCCTCCTGGAGGTCGAGCCGGAAGCCGAGCCGTTCACCTGCATGTGCTGGGGCGATGTCGACTTCACGGTCCGCGGCGAGCGGGGCGTGGTGCTCGGAGTGCTGACACATCATGCGGGCGACGGGCTGGACTGGCAGCCGTGGGGTGGACAGCTTCCGCTGCTGCGCCCGGAGGAACTGACCGCGTGGCTGATCAGGCATGACGTGATCGAGCCGACTCCTGGGCCGGGCGCCACCGTGTGGCCGACGACCGGCCTGTCCGCGCCGTCCTGAGCCACCGCGTGTCACGTACGTGCATGCCGAAGCCGAGGCCTGTCCCACCAGGTGTCCCGGCGACATATGTCCGGTCGGTCAGGGCTGTGTTCCCGCTGCCACGTCCCTGCGGATGTCGACATCCACCACGACCCCGTAGTGGTCACTCGGCCAGACCCCGTCGACGGGCGTCGAAGGCGAGGTTCGCGGCACGTATCTCGCAACGTGCCCTGGGGTGCGCGTGCCAGGAGCCGGTGAACACGTAGTCGAGTCGACGCCGGTGCCCCGGCTGGCGCACGATCTGGTCGAGCAGGGCGGCGGCGTTCTCGTTCTCGGCGCTCCAGGTGTGCCCCGGGCCCTCACCCGCGACCTCCCAGGCATCGTGGTAGTGCACGCTGCGGCCCGCGAGCGACTGACGTCCCGTGAGATAGCGGATGCTGGCCGCGTCGGGGCTCGCGTTGAAGTCACCGGCGATGATCGTGGGGAGGTCGGTCCGGTGCCGGGCGTCCAGATCGCTGAGCGCCACCGCCTGCTGTTCGCGGACGGCCTCGGCGTCCAACCGCCAGGACGCGGTGGCGGAGATGAACAGCAGGTCGCCTTCGCCGGGCAGGGGAACCTTGACCGCGAGTGTGCACCAGGGCACGTCACCCGCACCGGCCAGGCGCAGGTCGAGGACCTCCACGACCTGGTGCCGCCAACGGGTGGCGACCGCGTTGCCGCCGTAGCGATCGACGAACGGCGGAGCGTAGGACATCACCTCGGACTGGTGGGTGCAGTGCAGACCGGTGCCCGCCACCAGCTCGTCGAGATGCCGCGGGCTGCCCCCGTCGACGACTTCCTGCAGCGCGACCAGGTCGGGGGCGAGCCGGCGCAACTCCTGGTTGAGCAGGCGCAGACGCCTGGGGTCACCCTCGTTGTTCTGGACGTTGATCGTGACGATCCGCAGACGCATGTGTTCACTCGCTCCAAGCTTCTAGTCAGATGTGTGGCGGGGAGAGAAGAGATGGGGGTGCATGGCGAAGGGGTGCGGGCGGTGGGCGGCACCACCGGCTGACGCAGACGCAGACACCGGTTCCGACGCGGACGCCGACACCGAAGCCCACTCCGGCGCCCACCTCAACACGCCCTCCAGGGACGCAACTTGTCGGGGTTCCGCACCGCCCAGACCCGCTTGATCCGGTCGCCCACGACCTCGAACGCGAACACCGAGATCGTCACGCCGTCCTGCTGGGCCACCAGTCCGGGCTGACCGTTGACCGTGCGTTCCACGAACGTCAAGGTCGACGTTGCCTTGTCGAAGATCTCGACCAGCCCGTGCGCGATCCGGGTACTGCCCTCCACCGGATGGAGCGCCGCGCTGACCAGGCCGCCGCCGTCCCCGACCGCCGTGGCGTCGGGATCGAGGAGACCCACGAGGGCCTGGACGTCCTTGGCCTCCCACGCCTCCTTGAAGCCCCTGACGATGTCCGCCTGCCGGGCCTTGGGTGTCGCGAGCCCCCGAGAGGCGTGGACGCGGCGACGGGCGGAGGAAGCCAGCTGCCGGCATGCCGCAGGCGTACGCCCCACGACCTCCGCCACCTCGGCGAAGGGATACCGGAAGACGTCATGAAGGACGAACGCCACCCGCTCGGCCGGGCTCATCGACTCCAGAACGACGAGAAACGCCATCGCGATCGACTCGTCGAGCGTGACCCGGTCGGCGGGATCGCTGCTCGCGCCGCCGGACCGCCCGCTGATCCACTCGGTGCGGTCCGGCAGCGGCTCGGGCACCCACTCGCCCACGTAACTCTCCCGTCTGGCCCGTGCCGAGCCGAGCATGTCGAGGCAGATGCGACCGGAGACCTTCGTCAGCCAGGCACCGGGGGACGCGATCTCCTCCCGCTGCCGCGCGGACATCGCGTACCAGCGGGCGTACGTCTCCTGCACCACGTCCTCCGCGTCGGCCAGAGAGCCGAGGAGCCGGTACGCGAGATTGATCAGCCCACGCCGCTCGGTCATGATCGCGGTCAGGCCGGGATCGGGCCCATCGCGCCCCGCCTCGGACGGGATGTTGCTGCTTCGGGTGGCCGTCATGCCGCCGACTCCGTTGGTCGCGTCTGCCTTCACTCGTCCGACTCCTCACACATCTCCTCGTACGGCCGATCAGTACGGCTGCTCGTACTGCTGCTCGTACGACTGCTTCACCAGTACGACGAGACAGCGCGCCGGAATGTGAGACCCGCGGGCGCGGCACAGGCACGTCATCGGCCGAGTGAGACGCACGTCACGCCTGGGTGACTCTCACATCTCGCGGGGCTGCGTCGTCGATGAGGTGTCACACCAGCCGCAGTGAAGGAGATCAGCGTGGAAGCCCGATTCGACTATCTCGGCAAGGCCTCGGCGGGGAAGTTCTTCAAGCACCTCGTCTCCGCGGGCAGGACCCTTGTGGATTCGCCTCTCTCCATCACCACGCAGGAGTTGGTGCGGATGCGCGCGAGCCAGATCAACGGCTGCGGTTCCTGCCTCGACATCCACACCAAGGAAGCCGCCGCGGCGGGGGAGAGCGCGGTACGCATCAACCTGGTCGCCACCTGGCGGGAGGCGACGGTGTTCACCGACGCCGAGCGCGCCGCCCTGGAACTGGCCGAACAGGGAACGCGCCTGGCCGACACTCCCGGTGGCGTCACCGACGAGGCGTGGGCGAACGCCGCGAAGCACTATGACGACGCCCAGCTCGCGGACCTGATCTCCGTCATCGCGGTCATCAACGCCTTCAACCGGATCAACGTCATCGCGCGGCGCCCCGGCGGCGACTACGAGGCCGGTCAGCTGTCCTGACGGCACCGCCTCACCGCAGGGCGGGCGGGACCGAACCAGTCCGTTCGCGTGCCGCCCGCCTCTCTCCGAAACGGACCAGAGGCAAGAGCAAGAAGAAAGGGAAGAAGCAGATGAGTCATCTGGGGAACATCGCCGACCGCTTCGAGATCGAGGCGCTGCGCGGCGAATTCACCGACGCGGCCATGATGCGCGACTACGACCGCGTCGCCTCACTGTTCACGCCCGACGGAACGCTGCGCTTCCCCGACGCCGGCACCGAGATCACCGGTCGCCCGGAGATCCGCGCGGGGGCCGAGCGGCTGCAGGGCCTGTGGCAGTACTTCGTCCAGAGCACACACCCCGGCACGATCCAGATCCACGGCGACGACACCGCGACCGGCCGCGCCTACGTGGCGGAGTTCGGGCGGATGCACGACGGAAGCTCCCACCGGAACCACGGCATCTACCACGACCGTTACCAACGCACCGCGGACGGCTGGAAGTTCGTGGAACGCACCTACGAGCTGCGCTATGTCGACACCACTCCGCTCCCCGGCACCGCGCCCGGCCGCACCGACGTCTGATCACCGCCGGGGCTCCGTGACGCACGGAGCCGGAGCCGCCTGCCCGAGCCGTCATCGCGCGGCGCACGAGGAACACGTGGCGCGACTGGCCGTGGGCCACGTGTGCCCCGCGAGGCAGCTTCGTCCTGTCCTGACGGCGGGTCAGGTCAGGCCGGATCGAATCTGATCAGGCCCGATCAGATCCGTCGTCACGGGCCGGCGCCACACCCGCGGGTCCGCCCCGTCCTCAGGCGGCGTCGGCCGTCTGCGCAAGGGTGTACATGACCGAACGCTGCTGCTTGTGGCGCTGTACGCGACCCTTGGCGACCAGGGACTCCAGGGTGTTCCGAACCACCTGCGGGGTCGGATTGCGGCTCGGGTGCTTCTCCAAAAGCTCGTCCCGCAACTCCTTCGCCAGGCGCGGTTCCTGGTGATTGGCGAGCAGCTCCATCAGCACGTCACCGAGCAGAGGCTCGCGCGACTTCCCCTTCGCGCCGCCCTTCGCCCCGGCCCCCGCACGGGCCGACTTGCCCTTGCCCGCCGTCACCCGCTGCGCGGACTCAGCGGTCTTGCCGCGGCGCTTCGCTTTCGCGACCACGGGCTCGCCCTGCGCCTGCTCCGGCAGACGCACGGAGTCCGCGAAACCCTCGTACCGCTCGGCGAGGTTCAAGATGTCCGACAGGAGGGCCTCCTCCTGCTTCAACAGCTCGATCTTCTGCGCCAGTTCCTCCTGACGCCTGCGGTTCGCCTCCAGATCCGCCGCGGCTTGTTCCACATACCGCGATCGGAGGGTGGCGGCTGATTGGCTGCTCACAACCGTTCACTCCTTTGCTATGGACGATGCTGCGCATGGTAACCAGGCTGAGGTTCCGTGCGAATGGGTGTCGACGCCCGAGAGTTCTTGGGCGTGTTCACCCTTCACCATAAGCGCAAAGGTGGCCGGACATGTAGGTGCTGTCACCTTCTCACTCGTTGGGAACGATGACGTGCCGACCGGTCAAACGTGTTTGCGGACCGTTCGAGGGGACGCCTGGCAGTGATGCCGAGTACCCCGACGCGGATGACGGCGCGCTCTTCTTTCGCGTACGGAGCACGGCAGAACGCGGCACATGGGGGGGAAGGGCTACCCGTCCCCCCATGTGTGTCCCGTGTGCGTCCTGATCAGGACGGGGAACGGCTCGGCGTCGGCGTATCCTCCCGCCGCCGTGTGCCTTGCTCCAGCCGGAACTCGCGGCCCTGCCAGCGTCGGCGCAGCCAGCGGTCGTGGCTCGCGAGGACGATCGCGCCCGGGCCGGTCCCCAACGCTTCCTCCAGTTCATCGCAGAGGCGGGGCGAGAGATGGTTGGTGGGCTCGTCGAGCAGCAGCAGTGGGGCGGGCGGGCCACCAACAGGGCCAGCGCGAGCCGCCGGCGCTGACCGACCGACAGCCGGCCGACAGGCTTGGTCAGGTCGTCCGCGTGCATCAGGCCGAGTGAACCGAGCGGCACCCGCTCGGCCCGGGCCGGACCGAGCGACAGCTCATAGGTGTCCCGCACCGTGCGGTCGGGCCGGTCGAACACGGTGTCTTGGGCAAGCATGCCCACGGTCAGGTGAGGCCGCCGGCGTACCTCACCCTCGGCAGCGAGCTGCCCCGCGAGCACGGCGAGAAGCGTCGACTTGCCCGCTCCGTTGTCACCCGTGACCAGCAGCCGGTCGGTCGCCGACACCTCCAGGGCGTCCAACGCGAGCCGCCCGGGCACCCGTACGTCCCGTAGCGAGACCAGCGGCCGCGTACCCTCCTCCGTCGGTGCGGCCAGCGCGGCGCCCGCGAAGCGCAAATGCCTCGGCGGCTCGGCGACCTGGGCGCGCTCCAGTTCCTCAAGGCGACGTGTGGCGTTGCGTACCCGGCGGGAGATCTGGTGCTGCACCTGTCCCGCGCGGTGGCTGTAGCCCATCTTCTCGTTGTCACGCCGTCCCCGGTCCGGCGCGAGCCGGTGCGCGGTCACACCTGCCGTGTGCCGCAGCTCTGCCAGCTCCTCCTGCTCCTCGGTATGGCGCCGTTCCCAACGTTTCCGCTCGGCGCGCTTCTCACCGAGGTACGCGCTGTAGTTGCCGCCGTAGCGGACGGGGCCGTCCACCGCCGGGTCGAGGTCGACCAGGTCGGTGCAGACGGCGTCGAGGAACGCCCGGTCGTGGCTGGCGGCCACCACGGCCCCGGGCAGTTCGCGGAGTTGCTCCTCCAGGAAGGCGGCGGCCCTGACGTCGAGGTGGTTGGTCGGCTCGTCCAGGAGCAGCGCGGACGGCCGTCGACGAGCAGCGCGGCCAGCGCGAGCCGACTGCGCTGCCCGCCGGACAGTGAGCCGAGCGTGCGGTCGTGGCCGAGCGCGCCGAGTCCGAGCCCGTCGAGGACGAGGGCCGCGCGACGGTCGGCGTCCCAGGACTCACGGTCCTGGGCTTGTTCGAGGCGCTTGCCGTAGGTGTCGAGGAGTTCCTGGTGGCCAGGGGCGTCCTCGGGGACCCGGGCGAGTTCCTCGCTGAGCCGTTCGAGTTCCGCGAGATCCTCACGGGCCTCGCGGAGCGCGTCGTCCAGCACCGCGGCGATGGTCGAGTCGGCGGCAAAGGGCATCTCCTGGTGCAGGACACCGAGGTCGTCGGGGCGCGTGACGCTCCCCGCGTCGGGTGCGTCGACGCCGGCGAGCACCCGCAGCAGGGTGGACTTGCCGACGCCGTTCTCCCCGATCAGACCGATGCGGTGGCCGGGTGAGGCGGTCAGGGAGACACCGTCGAGGACACGTCGCCCCCCGAGGGTGCGGATGATGTCGTGGGCGAGCAGAGCGGGCCGGTGAGCGGGCTGGTGAGCAGGCTGGGACACAGCGATCGATCCGTCCGAGGTGGTGGGTGGTCGGCCCGCCGGGCGCACGGCCGCGGCGCGGGCCACTTCACACGTCGGCGGTTCACACGCCAGGGACTCCGGTCTCCGTGAGTTCTCCGTCGGCCAGCCGCAGCCAGCGGTTCACCCCGATCGCGGTGAGGAACCGCTCGTCGTGGCTGACCACTACGAACGCACCCTGGTAGGAGTTGAGGGCGCTCTCCAGCTGGCCCACGCTGACCAGGTCGAGGTTGTTGGTCGGCTCGTCGAGGAGGAGCAGGTGGGGCGCCGGTTCCGCGCACAGTACGCAGGCCAGGGTGGCGCGCAGCCGCTCGCCGCCGGAGAGCACACGGACGGGCAGGTGTGCCCGTGGGCCGCGGAACAGGAAGCGGGCGAGCAGGTTCATCCGCTCGGCCTCGGGCCGCTCGGGGGCGTACGCGGCGAAGTTCTCCGCCACGGTGCGGTCCGGGTCCAGCAGGTCGAGGCGCTGCGAGAGATGGGCGATCCGGCCGTCGTTGCGCTTGATCTCGCCGCTGCCGGGGGTGAGGTCGCCGGTGATCAGCCGCATCAGGGTGGTCTTTCCGGCGCCGTTGGGCCCGGTCAGCGCGATGCGTTCGGGGCCCCGGATGGTCAGGCCCACGCCGCCCTCGGCGAACACGGCCCGCCCGGCGTGGTGGACCTGCAGCCCCTCGCCGAGGAAGAGGTTGCGCCCGGCGGGCACCTGCGTGTCGGGCAGTTCCAGGGCGAGACGCTGCTCCTCGCGCAGCGCCGCCACGGCCTCGTCGAGCCGGGACTTGGCGTCGCTGACCCGAGCCGCGTGCGTCTGGCCGGCCCGGCCCGCGGACTCCTGCGCGCCGCGCTTCATGGTGCCGGCGAAGATGCGCGGCAGTCCGGCGTTCTTGAGGTTCTTCGCGGCGTTGCTCGCACGGCGCTCGGCGCGCTCGCGGGCCTGCTGCAACTCCCGCTTCTCGCGCTTCAGTTCCTGTTCGGCGTTGCGGACGTTCTTCTCGGCGACTTCCTGCTCGGCGCGTACGGCCTCCTCGTACTCGGTGAAGTTGCCGCCGTAGACGCGCAGTTCGTCGCTGCCGAGTTCGGCGATGCGTTCCATGCGGTCCAGCAGGGCGCGGTCGTGGCTGACCAGCAGCAGACAGCCGGTGAAGTCCGACAGCACGTCGTACAGCTTGTGCCGGGCCTCCACGTCGAGGTTGTTGGTCGGTTCGTCGAGCAGCAGCACGTCGGGACGCTTGAGCAGCTGGGCGGCGAGGCCGAGGGAGACGACCTGGCCGCCGCTGAGGGTGCTCAGGCTGCGGTCCAGGGCGAGGCCGGCCAGGCCGAGGCGGTCGAGCTGGGCGCGGGTGCGTTCCTCGATGTCCCAGTCGTCTCCGATGGTGGTGAAGTGTTCCTCGCTCACGTCGCCGGACTCGACAGCGTCCAGGGCGCGGATCACCGCGGCGACGCCCAGCACCTCGGCGACCGTGAGGTCGCCGGTCAGGGGGAGACTCTGCGGGAGATGGCCGAGCGTGCCACTGACCGACACCGAACCGGTGGCGGGCTCGAGTTCTCCGGCGATCAGCTTGAGCAGGGTGCTCTTGCCGGAGCCGTTGGGGGCGACCAGGCCGGTGCGGCCGGTGGCCACGGTGAAGGACAGGTCGTTGAACACGGGGGTGTCGTCAGGCCAGGCGAAGGAGAGGTTCGAGCAGACGACGGCGACGTCGGACATGGAAGTGACCTCGAAGGGTTGAGGGCAGACAGACCTCTGCCCTGGGCAGCGTGGGAAAAATGGGTACGACAAACGGGCCATGGGGGCAGCGCTCTTGCCGCGCCGTCCGATGGCCGGTCACTTCCGGATCTCATCCGGAGATGTCGTCTTCACCCACCACGTCTGCTGCTCCTCGATCGAGCGGTTCAGGTCGCCGACAAGCGTAGCAGGCGTCACGTCTGAAGGTGCTGTGAACGGGCGGCGCGGACAGGGCTTGCGGGTGGCATACGTTGCTCGATGCCCTCACACGTGTGTCGGCGCCGCACTGGGTTGCCCTGCCCAGGCTGCGGCCGGAACTGCCCCTGTCAGACCCACATGCGAGCATGCCGGGATGCCGATCCGCCTTCACCCCGTGCAGCAGTTCACCTCCCCCGGCGAGGTCACTCCCGCGATGCGGCGGAAGCTCCCGGTCTGCTGGGCCGAGGTCACCAACGCCGGGGGAGCGGCGGGGTTTCCCTTCCCTCCCATCGACGAGACGCATGCGGCCCCCGCCGTCGACGGAATCCTCGCCACACTGGCTCCCGCGACCCACGGCCTTCTCACCGCGACCACCGACGGCGAGCTGGTCGGCTGGCTCACCATCAGACGCGACACCTTCGAGCTGATCGCACACTGGGGGACGCTCCACCACGTTCAAACCCGACCGGCCGTCCGGGGCCGCGGATTCGGGGCTTCTCTCGTCCACGAGGCCCGCAGGGTCGCCCGCGACGAGATGGGCCTGACCCAGCTTCGCCTCGCGGCACGGGGCGGTGCCGGTCTCGAAGATTTCTACGGGCGCCTCGGCTGGCGGGAAGTCGGCCGCTGGCCCCGTGCCCTCCGTCTGGCTGCGGACGACTACCGCGACGAGGTCCTCATGCTCCTCGATCCGCTCTGAAGCACGCCTCGCGTCGCGTGGGGGCGCGGAGGATGAGGTGCCCCGCCGTGCCCGGCACGCCCGCCCCCCACCACGCCCCGAAGCCTCGGCAGCCGACCGCCGTCAACCGACGCGATACCGCACGGGAAGGGACAGTACGCCGCGGATGATGCCGGAGCCGATCCAGTCGAGCGAGTCCCGCGGGACGGCCAGTTCCAGTTCGCGGACGCGGGACAGCAGGACGCGCAGGGCGATGGCCGTCTCCAGCCGGGCGAGCGGGGCGCCCAGGCAGTAGTGGACGCCGTGGCCGAAGGCCAGGTGCCGGGCGCCGGCCGGGTCACGTCGAGAACCGCCGGGGCGTCGCCGTCGTCCTGCGGGGCGTCGTGTCCCGCTGAGCCGAGGGCGACGGCGATCATGCCTCCGCGAGGGATGGACACCCCGGCCAGTTCGAGGTCCTGTGCGGCGTAGCGGCTCGTCGAGCGCTCGACGGAGGTGTCGTACCGCAGGAACTCCTCCACCGCGCCGGGCAGCAGCTCGGGCTTCTCGCGCAACAGCCGCAGCTGGTCCGGATGTTGGAGGAGGGCCAGTACGGCGTTGCCCAGCAGGTTCACCGTGCTCTCGTGGCCCGCGACGACCAGCATCATGGCCGTGCCGACCAGTTCCTCCTCGGAGAGCCGGCCGTCCTCCTGATCGCGCACGGCGACCAGCGCGGACAGCAGGTCGTCCTGGGGGCGGCGGCGCTTGTCCGCGATCAGTTCGGCCAGCAGCCCGTGCAGAGCGGCCAGAGCCGGGCGGTGCTCGGGGGAGGCGACCCGGAGTGTCTGCCCCGACCAGCGACGGAAGTCCCGGTGGTGCTGCTGCGGGATGCCGAGGAGTTCGGCGATGACCGTGGCGGGCAGCGGGGCGTTGAACGCCTCGACGAGGTCGAGTTCGCCCGACGGCTCCATCGCGTCGACCAGGTCGTGGGCGATCTGCTCGATGCGCGGTGCCATGTCGGCCGTACGACGTGGGGTGAAGGCCGCCGAGGCCAGACGGCGCAGACGGGTGTGCTCGGGCGGTCGGCCTCCAGCATCTGCGCGCCGAGTCCGACCGAGGGCTGGTGGAGGACGTAACCGGCGGCCGCCAGGGTCTCGGCGGCGGGCGTGGTGTCCTTGAGCAGGGCCGGATGTGTCAACACCTCGCGTGCCAGATCGTATCCGACGACCAGCCAGCCCTTCAGGCCGAGGGGGAACTCGGCGGGATGGATGGGTCCGAGCGCCCGCAGCCGGGCGAAGCGCGCGGGTGCGTCGGCCTTGAAGGCGGCGTCGAGGACCACTCTGCCGCCCTGGTACGGGCACTGCTCGTGCGGGCTCATGGCGTCTCCCGGTCCCGGCCGCCCGATGGTGCCCGGACCGGGCGGCCGGACAACACCACGGGGCGGCGATGGTGCCGTGGTCGTCGTGAGGACGGTCCGATGCCCTTGCGGGTCCGGCCCGTTGCTCCACGAACGAACATGCCGGGGGGCATGCATGCTGTGCATGCCCTTCCAGGGCCGGAGAATTCCGTCGCGGCCGCCGAAGTCGGTCGACCCCATGGCGGCCAGGCCGAAAACGGTCGGTCACGCCTCCGCGTCGGGGAGACCGTAGGCCTAGGCGTCCCGCCTCGCGCCCCCACCTGCTGGAGACACCGCCCCCAAGACACCGCCCCTGCCCCCCCGCGACTCACTCGGCGGAGAGCTTATGGACGGTGGTGTCATCCGGGTCCAGCCGGCGCCCGTCCGCGGACAGTACTTCCAGGGGGCGCAGGCGCTGTCCCTGTCGGCGGTCGACCAGCTCCGAGTGCGGCTCGCCGGGGGAGAAGAAGTTCTGCTCGCCCCACTGCCGCAGCGCCACGATGACGGGAAAGAGCGCCTTGCCCTTCGCGGTCAGGACGTACTCGCGGTAGGCGCTCCCGTCCGAGGCGGGTACGGATTCGAGGACGCCACCGGCGACGAGGGTGCGCAGGCGCGCGGTGAGGATGTTCTTCGCCACGCCGAGGCTGCGCTGGAACTCCCCGAAGCGCCGGCTTCCGTCGAAGGCGTCCCGCACGATCAGCAGGGACCACCAGTCGCCGATCGCGTCCACCGACCGGGCGACGGGGCACTCGCTGTCGTCGAAGCGCGTCCTGGTCACCATCGCGTCTCTCACTCTCCTCGCTGCTGGTTGCAACATGCTACCAAGACGGCTACCGTCACCCCTCGTCGACTCATTGGTAGCAAGATGAAACCAGATCTGAGGTGGAGTGCGGATGTCCCGTGACGGTGAGGCCGTAACAGCGCGATGCGGCACCCGAAGCGAAGAGAGTCCCGCGCCGGTCCTGTCCCGCGGCGCCGTCATCCTGTTCGCCGTCGCCTGCGGGGCCGCGGTGGCCAACGTCTACTTCTCCCAACCGCTCCTGGTGACCATGGGCCACGACCTCGCCATGAGCCCGGCGCTTGTCGGCAGCGTGGTCACCCTCACCCATGTCGGGTACGGGCTGGGCCTCTTCTTCCTCGTACCGCTGGGCGACACGGCCGACCGCAGGCGGCTCGTCGTGGCCCAGTTGCTGCTCCTGGTGGTCGCGCTGATCGCCGTGGCCACCGCCCGTACGGCGGGCATCCTGCTCGCGGGCATGGCCGCGACGGGGCTACTCGCCGTCGTCACGCAGACGTTGGTCGCCTTCGCGGCCTCGCTGGCCCCTCCTGCCGGGCGCGGGCGGCGGGCGTCGGCGTCGTCACCAGCGGCGTGGTGATCGGCATCCTGCTCGCCCGCACCGCATCAGGTCTCCTGGCCGATCTCGCGGGCTGGCGCTCCGTCTACCTCGCCTCGGCGTCGCTCACCGCTCTGCTCGCCCTGATCCTGGCCCGCGTACTCCCGCGCCACAGCGGGGCCGCACAGAAGAAGCTGCCCTACGGAGAGCTGCTGCGCTCCACGATCACTCTCTTCGCGCGCGAGCGACTGCTGCGGCTCCGCGCCGTGTTCGGGCTGCTGATCTTCGCCGCCTTCAGCACCCTGTGGAGCAGCGTCGCGCTGCCGCTCAGCGAGGCCCCGTACTTCCTATCCCACAGCGCGATCGGCGCGCTGGGCCTGATCGGCGTCGTCGGCGCGCTGGCCGCCGCCGCGGCGGGCCGCCTGAACGACCGCGGGCTGTCCCGGCGGACCACCGGCATCGCCCTCGCGCTGCTCGCCGCCTCGTGGTTGCCCTTGTCCTTCACCCGCAGCTCGCTCTGGGCGCTGTTCGCGGGGGTGATCCTGCTCGACCTCGCCGTGCAGGCGGTCCACGTCACCAACCAGACCCTGATCTACGCGCTGCACCCGGAGGCGGGCAGCCGCTTGATCGGCGGATACATGGTCTTCTACTCGATCGGCAGCGCCACCGGCGCCATCGCCGCGACCTCCCTCTACACCGTGGCCGGTTGGGACGCCGTCTGTGCGCTGGGCGCCGGGTTCAGCTGCCTGGGCCTCGCACTGTGGGCGGTCTGCGGCGACCGCCGCTGAAGGTCACCTCGGCGGACGGGGTGCGGACGGCGACGGCGCCCGGTGCGCTGCCGGCAAGCGCGTCCGTCACCCATGGGCTCAACCGGCCGCCCGATGGAGAGCGGTGATCCCGGCCAGGATGAGGTCGATCCCGGCGAGGAACTCTTCCCGGTCGTCGTGCTCACGCAGTTGACCGGCGACGTTTCGGGTGAACGCGTACTCGTCCGGGTCGAGTTCCTTCCAAGCGGTCGCCACGGAGTCGAGGAACTCGGTCCGGTCGGTGTCCGGCCGGAGCGCCCGGGTGTTGGCGGCGTTCTGGCCCGCCACTCCGAGGATGTAGCTCATCAGCGCGGACGCGGCGGTGAACTGGGCCGCCTCGGGCACGCGGAGCGCCTGGATCTGGCGTCCGATGCGCTCGAAGACCCGCAGCATCGGTGAGTGCGAGGGCGCGTGGGTGAGCTGCGTGCCGACCCACGGGTGGGCGTCCATGGCGTCGAACACGCCGAGCGCGAGGGCGCGGATCGCTTCCTGCGGTGTCGCGTCGCGTCGTCGACGGCGGCGATGGTGGTGGCGACGACGGAGTCGATGGCGGCGCCGAGGAGTTCGGTCCTGCCCGTGACGTGCCAGTAGATCGCCCCCGGTCCGGTGGCGAGGTGCTTCGCCAGGGCGCGGAAGGTGAGCCCGCCCTCGCCCACCGTGTCGAGGAGTTCCACGGCGGCGCTGATGATGCGCTCCCGCGAGAGCGGTTCCTGACGTCGTTCCGGGCGGCGCGGATTGGTTGCCATGCCTCCCACTCTAAATGCCGTGGAACGCCGTTCCAGCTTGACAAGCCATGGAACGCTGTTCCAGCCTGAAGGGACTGGAACGGTGTTCCAGAGATGTCCGGAGGGCGTTCGTCCCCCGGTCCGCGATCAGGGAGGAACCACCATGACCACTCCGGTCACGATCATCGGCGCGGGGCTCGCGGGCCTGACGCTCGCCCGCGTCCTGCACCTGCACGGCATCCCGGCGACGGTCCACGAAGCGGAGACCTCGCCGTCGGCTCGCTCCCAGGGCGGCCTGCTCGACATCCACGACCACAACGGTCAGCGGGCGCTCCGGGTGGCCGGGCTGTTCGAGGAGTTCCTCGGCATCATCCACCAGGGCGCCGAGGTGTCACGCGTCCTCGACAAGGACGGCAACGTCCTGCTGGACGAGCGCGCGGACGACGGTCCCGGCGGGCGCCCGGAGGTGCCCCGCGCGGCCCTGCGGCGGATGCTGCTCGACTCACTGCCTGCCGGCACGATCCAGTGGGGACACAAGGTCACCGCGGCCCGCGCCCTGGGGAGTGGCCGCCACGAGGTGACGTTCGCGGACGGGACGGCCGTGACGACCGGCCTGCTGGTCGGTGCGGACGGCGCCTGGTCACGAATCCGTCCGCTCCTCTCCGACGCCGAGCCCCAGTACGTCGGCACGTCCTTGATCGAGTCCTATCTGTTCGATGCGGACGCCCGCCATCCAGCCGCCGCCCGGGCCGTCGGTGACGGTTCCCTCTTCGCGCTCGCCCCTGGTCAGGGGATCTCCGCCCACCGCGAGCCGGACGGTGTCCTGCATGCCTACGTGACGCTCACGAAGCCCCAGGAGTGGGTGCGCGCCATCGACTTCACCGACGTCGGCGCGGCCAAGGCGCGGGTCGCCGCGGAGTTCCACGACTGGGCGCCGGAACTCACCGCCCTGATCACGGACAGCGATACGGCCCTGGTCCCGCGTACCGTCAACTCCCTGCCCATAGCGCATCGTTGGGACCGCGTGCCCGGCGTGACACTGCTCGGTGACGCCGCCCACCTGATGGCCCCGTCCGGCGAGGGGGCCAACCTCGCCATGTACGACGGCGCCGAACTCGGCAAGGCTCTCGCCGCGCACCCGGACGACATCGAAGCCGCGCTCACCGCGTACGAGGAGGAACTGTTCCCGCGCAGCGCCGCTGCCGCCGCCCAGGCCTCCCGCATCCATGAGATGTGCCTCGACGACGATGCCCCGCACAGCCTGGTCGGCTTCTTCACGGGCCACGGTCAGCCGGCGGGCTGAACGGCACCCTCTGCCAGACGGTGCAGGCCCGCTCCCGGGAAGCCGTGGCATCCGGTGGAGCAATATCGCAGCACTGTTATATTAGCGCTGTGACATCTTCTGACCCCACCGCCCTGCCCGACCCCTGGCAGCCCCTACACGAGCTGCTGGCTGCCATGGACGCCGAGATCGAGCAGGTCTACGTCGAGCGGGGCATCAAGGGGGTGCGGCCACGGTTCGCGTATCCGCTGATCCGGCTCGCGCACACCGGACCGCTGACCATCCGCGAACTGGCCACGTCCTTGAACCGCTCGCACTCCGCGGTCAGCCAGACGGTCGCCGCCCTGCGCAAGGAGGGCCTGGTCACCTCGGAGCCGGGGCCCGACGCCCGTACGCGCCGGATCGACCTGACCGAGCGCGGCCGAGCGCTGGTGCCGTTCCTGGAGGCCGAGTGGCGCGCCACCCACGCGGCCGTCGCCGAGCTGGACGCGGAGGTTCCGTACGCGATGACGGCCGTCGTCCAGGAGCTGCGGCGCGCCCTGGAAAGCCGTTCGATGCGGCAGCGGATTCTCCGCCACCTCGTCGAGCCACCGGGATGAGGCACTCTGCCTGGTTCCTCGACCTCCGCCCGTTGCGGGACAGCCGGCACTTCCGTGACCTGTGGATCGGCTCGGCCGCTTCCCAACTCGGCGGGCAGCTGGCCACCGTGGCGGTGCTGGCCCAGGTCTGGGACCTGACCGGCAGCCCGGTGGGCACCGGCGCCATCGGACTCGCCACCGGCCTGCCGATGGTGCTGTTCGGCCTGGTCGGCGGCACGTTGGCCGACGCCGTGGACCGCCGTGCTCTGGTGCGGACCACCACCGCGGGCCAACTGGTCACCGCGGCCGGGCTGTACGCCCAGGCCCTGACCGGCAGCCGCAACATACCGCTGCTGTTCGCCCTGGTGTCCTTGGGTGCCGCCTGCAGCGCGCTCGGCGCCCCGGCCCGGCGTACCTTCCCGGTCCGGCTGCTGCCCGCCGACCAGGTCGCCGCGGGGCTCGCGTTGACCAACGTCTCCTTCCAGGCGGCGATGCTGGCCGGGCCCGCCATGGCCGGGCTGATCATCGCCCGATGGGACGTGTCCGCCGTCTACGCCGCGCAGGCCGTGGCCGTCGGAATCTCGGCGCTCGTGGCGATCCGCCTGCCGTCCGTGCGGCCCGAGGGCGTCGAGGTGGGTGGTGGCCGACACCGGTCGGAGCACGACGGATGCGGCTGGGCGGAGCGCCTCCGTCGGCAGCTGCCGAAGCGCGGCGGCCGAGGGGTCATCCTGCGCCGCCCGACGCTGTGGGGATCGATGGCCACCGACCTGTCCGCGACGCTGCTCGCCATGCCCATCGCCCTCTTCCCGCTGGTCAACGAAGCCCGCTTCGGCGGCGATCCGCAGAACCTGGGCCTGTTCCTCTCCGCCGTCGCGGCCGGAGGCATCACGGCGGGACTGCTCTCCGGGGCGGTGACACGCCGGCGCCGCGGCGGCCTCGTCCAGCTCACCGCCGCCGCGCGCATGGGGCCTGGCGCTGGCAGGCTTCGGTCTGGCGGAACAGCTGGGGACGGCGCTCGCGTGCCTGGCGTTGGCGGGCGCCGCCGACACCGCGTCCGTCATCACTCGTAGCGCCCTGGTCCAGTTGGAGACCCCGGACGCGTACCGGGGGCGGGTCTCCTCGGTCGAACACGTCATCGGCGTCGCGGGCCCCGAACTCGGCAACTTCCGCGGCGGCCTGCTGGCGTCGGCCACCTCGGCCTCCTTCGCCCTCGTCACCGGCGGCCTGTCCGCCGCCCTGGCGATCGCCGCCGTGGCCGCGACCAACAGCCCCCTGCGCACCTATCGCACACCGCAGGCCACCACGAAGCCAACCGCGTCACGAGGGGGCGACGCGGCGACGGCGGCCGCCAGTTGAGTGTCACCGTCGCGGTGACGGCGGCCACCCGGTGAGCGCACCGGCCGCAACCAGTGGCGGCAGGTCGACCCCGTCCGCAGGCACGCTGGCTGTATCGCGTTGCTCGCGGTCGCGCAACAACTCTGACCGCACCCCTTGTCCCGAACCTAGATGCCTCTCTAAATTTAGGTGACTCTCCAAGTTCTCGCGAAGGGGTGTGCTGGATGCAGACGGTCGACGGGGGATTACGTGAGCAGCACAAGGCCAAGCGGCGGGCTCGGATACTCGACGCGACCCGTGAACTCCTGCGCGAGGGCCCGGAGTCGGTGATCACCACCGAGCGGATCGCCGAGCGGGCGGAGGTCGCCGCGGCCACCGTGTACAACCTGATCGGGCCGCGCGAGAAGATCTGGGAGTCGCTCGCCGCCGGGTTCATGGACGAACTGGAGCGCCGCCTGGCGGTGTCGGCACCCGGCGATCCGCGGGAGGTCGTCCGCTCGACCGTACGACTCTTCGTGGAGGACCCGGTGGTGTCGCGTCGCATGGTGCGCGGGTGGGAGGAGAGCGGCCTCGTACTCCACCGCGGTCCGCTCACCTGGCTTCGCCGGGCGATGGCGGAGGCGCAGGCGCAGGGCGTCCTGCGCGCCGACGTCCGTACCGAGGCACTGGCAGCCGTCGTCGCGCCTCGTGCGTCGGCGCCCTGCATCAGTGGGTCGCGGCCCTGATCGACGACGACCGGTTCCTCGCGCGCGCTCTGTTCGCGGACGTCGCGCTCGCCGCGGCGGCCGCGGACGCCCACCGCGACCGACTGCTGGCACCGCTGCTGACCCGAGGAACGGCGACGACATGACGGCCGACGCGCGCTCGCGGTCCCGAAGCTTCGTGAGCCGGGACGGGACCCGGCTCGAGGCGGAGATGTGGGGCGAAGCCTCCGCGCCGCCGGTCGTCCTGCTGCACGGCGGCGGTCAGACACGGCACGCCTGGGACCGGACCGGCCCCCGGCTGGCCGCTCTGGGGTGGCGGGTCGTCGCCCCCGACCTGCGCGGGCACGGCACCAGCCAGTGGTCGTCCGACGGCGCCTACGACCTCGACCTGTTCGCCGACGACGTACGGGCGCTCGTCGCCCAACTCGGCGGCCGGCCGGTGCTCGTCGGAGCGTCCCTCGGCGGCCTGAGTTCGCTGCTCGCCGCCGGAGAGGCCCCCAGGGCGGCGATCCGCGCGCTGGTACTCGTCGATGTCGCCCATCGCCCCGACCCTCGCGGAGTGCGCCGGATCGTCGAGTTCATGCGCCGCAGGCCGGACGGCTTCGCGAGTGTCGAGGAAGCAGCCGCCGTGGTCTCCGCCCACCTGCCGCACCGCACGCGCCCGTACGACCCCGAGGGGCTGCGCCACAACCTGCGGCGCCAGGGTGATCGCTGGGTCTGGCACTGGGACCCCCGGATGCTGCACAACTTCGAGGACCGGACGGACCCGCCCGGCATGGCGGAGCGGCTCCTCGATGCCGCCCGCCACGCCGACGTGCCGATCCTGCTCATCCGCGGCGGAGTCAGCGACGTGGTGCCCGAGGACATTGCCGAGGAGTTCTGCGACAGGGTCCCCCACGCGCGGTACGTCGAGGTGGGCGACGCGGGGCACATGGTGGTCGGTGACCGGAACGAACCCTTCATCGACGCCCTCATCCCGTTCCTGCAAGGCATCGGGTGAGGGGCGCAATCAAGCGTTCACGGGCCGGCTTTGGGCGTCAGGCGGGGGAGGGGAGGCGAAGGTTATCCAGCTGTCGGGCGGCAGGTCCGGGCGATCCGGAACCGGCCTGCGTTCCTCTGTCCACGCGTCACCGGCGATATCGGCGGCGACGCGACGCCAGAACCTGACCGCGGCGACGTTGCGCTCCTGGAAGGCGACCTCCCACGGCCCCGGGTATTTCGCCACGACCTCCTGTACGGCACGCAGTCCGACCCCCGCCCGGCGTGCGCCACGGACCACGAAGAAGCTGTTCAGAACGCGCGTCGGAGCAGCGATACCGCGGACGAGAGCGAGACCCACGGGGGCCGCGCCACCGGTCAAGAGGTACGGCGCCCAGTCGGCCCGCGTAAAGGCGGCCTCCAGCCGTTCGCTGCGGAAGGTGCCGTCGGGGTGGGGCAGAACGCCGCTGAACTCCGACATGTCATGTTGGAAGAGCAACCAGAGGCGCTCCAGTACGGGGCGGTCGCTCGCCTCGGCCAGACGCGCGCTTACGTCGGTCATCGATCTCCTTCGGTGGCGGTCAGGTGGGCGACGGGTGGCTCTTCGGGTCAGGGCTCACTCGGAGCGTCATCAATGAATCCCGCGACGAGTTCGCGTACGTACGCCTCGTCCGTACCGGGGATCGAGAAGACCACCCGGAAGTAGAGCGGCGCGATGATCCGGTCCAGGACCTGTTGCAAGGAGGGGGGCGCGTCACCACGCTCCCGCGCGGTGTCGAGGACTGGGCGGAAGCGTTCGCTGACCCTGCGCAGGCACTCCCGCAGTCCGTCGTGCCGCTCGTCGATGTCGGGGGCGATCTCGGCGCGGAAGAACGCGATGCCACCGGGCCGGGAGAGTTCCGCCAGCGTCCAGACCGCCTGGTTCTCCAGGTCGGCGCGCAGGTTGCCGACGAGTGGGGGTGCGCCGGCGTCGCCGCGGTGCCGGGCGATGTCGGCCAGGAGCGCGGCGACCGTCCCCCAACGCCGATAGAGCGTACTGGAGTTGACCCCCGCACGCTGGGCCACAGCGGGGAGGGTCACCTGGTCGGCGCCGCGCTCACTCACCAGCGCGATCGCGGCGCTGTGTACGGCGTCGCGGACGCGGGTGCTGCGGCCGCCGGGCCGCTTCGTCGATGCGTCAGCGTTCACCCCGCCACCTTAAAGCAAAGGGTTGTGTCTTAGTGGGCGGTGCGCCTACAGTCGCGCTAAAGCGGAGACCTCCGCTTTAGCGCTGCGAAAGGAACGGAACGCCATGTCCACCAACGAAGCCGCTGTCGCCCTCGGTCGCAGCTTCCACCAGGCCCTCGTCGCGCGGGACTGGGACGGCATCCGGGCGCTGCTGCAGGACGACGCCACCTGGACCCTGCCCGGTGACAACACCATCTCCGGCACGGCCGACGGCGCCGACGCCGTGGTGGAGCGCGCTCAGCGGATCGCCTCGTACGGCGTCGACTTCAGGCTGCTGCATCTCCTGGTCAGCAGGGAGAACGTGGCGCTCTCCCTGCACAACACCGCGCGCAGGGAGGACGCCGTGCTGGACGAACACCTGGCCACGGTCTGCCGACTCCGCGACGGCAAGATCGCCAGTATCGAGACCTATCTCTCCGACGTGCCCGGGATGAACGCCTTCTTCGTCTGACGACTCCCCGTGCCAGTGCAAGGCGCACGACACGGCTCGGGCGGCACTGTGGCCCTGCGGCCCACCCGCGCACACCTCGCACCCTTGCGCCGGAAGCTGCTCGTGTAGTCCGCTGACTCCTATGGGGAAGAAGAGCATTGCCGCAATGACCGCCGCGCTTGTCGCGGGGTCCCTTCTGACGGGCGTACCGCACGGCGGTGCGCAAGCCGCCGAGCCAGGCCCGGACGACTCGCCGCAGCCGGCCGGGTCGGCACGCGTTCCGGGGGTGGACCTGGACACCGTGACGATTCCGGAGTTACAGGCGCGTATGGCGGACGGTTCGCTGACGTCGTCGACGCTGACCAAGGCCTACCTACGGCGTATCGAGACCGTGGACCCCAAGATTCATTCGGTGCTGCGGACCAGCCCGAACGCCCTGCGCGCGGCGGCTGCCAGCGACGCGAGGCATCGGCGCGGCAAGGTCCTTGGGCCGTTGGACGGCATCCCCGTTCTGCTCAAGGACAACGTGAACACCCGCGACATGCCGACGACGGCCGGGTCGCTCGCGCTCGCCGTCGGCCCGCCGGACACCGATGCCGTGCTGGTGACCCGGCTGCGGAAGGCGGGGGCGGTGATCCTCGGCAAGACCAATCTTTCGGAGTGGGCCAACTTCCGTTCCGCGAAGCCGACATCGGGGTGGTCGGCGGTCGGCGGGCAGACCAACAACCCGTACGTCCTCGACCGGAACCCGTGCGGATCGTCGTCCGGCTCCGCCGCCGCGCTCGCCGCGTCCTTGGCGCAGGTGGCGATCGGAACCGAGACGGACGGCTCCATCGTGTGCCCGGCCGGGATGAACGGCGTCGTGGGCCACAAGCCCAGCCTCGGCCTGGTCAGCCCGTCAGGCGTCGTGCCGATCTCCGCCGAGCAGGACACCGCCGGGCCCATGGCGCGCAACGTGATCGACACCGCGCTCACGCTGGAGGTGCTGAGCGATCACCAGGGCTCGCGCGGGAACGCCGCTCGCTCCGGCGGCCAGAAAGCTCTCGCGGGTCCCCGGAGTCGCCCCGACGCGTCCAGCCTTCAGGACACGGCGGCGGGTCAGGTGGCGGGTCGGCCGGCGGGTCAGGCGGCCACCGGCCTCCGGGGCAAGCGGATCGGCCTGTGGCGCCTGCCCTCGCTCGGGCCCGACGTCGACGCGGTGATGACGCGTACGGCGACAAAGCTGCGCAAGGCCGGAGCGGTGGTCGTCGAGGTGACACCCCCGTATCAGGCGCGGCTCGCCGAGCTTGAGTTCCCGGCGCTGCTGAGCGAGTTCCACCGCGACATCAACGCGTACCTCGGCACCCGCAAGGGCCCGCGAAACCTCGCTGAACTGATCGAGTTCAACCGTACCCACCCCGACGAACAGACCTGCTTCGCCGGCCAGGAACTGTTCGAGAAGGCCCTCGCCGCGCCGCCCACGACCGACCCCGGATACAAGGCGATGCGCGCCGAGCTGAAGAACCTGTCCAGCCGCTCCCTCGACGAGACCTTGGCGGCCCACCACTTGGACGCCATCGCCGCGCCCACGAACCCGCCCGCCTGGACGACCGACTGCGCGCGCGGCGACAACGACGTCATCCCCTCCTCCACGCCGGCCGCCGTCGCCGGATACCCGTCCCTCTCGGTGCCCGCCGGGTCGGTGAACGAACTGCCGGTCGGCCTGCTCCTGATGGCAGGCAACCACCAGGACACCGAGCTGCTGTCCCTGGGAGCCGCCGTGGAGCACCGGCTGAAGGCCTGGCGCGCACCGCGCTACCTGCCGACGATCGGGTCCGGCGCGGCACGGTGAACGAGGGGCAGGCCGGGCCGCCGACGGAGAATGTCGCCGCTGTGGTGCGAGGGAGCGCCGGTATCGTCCCCGCATGGCTGATCATCGTCTGATCGACGTGGGAGCGTCCGGCTGGCCCATCAGGTCTCTGGGCCGCCGGACGCGCCACCACTCCTCATGTTGCACGCGCTGGGCGAGGACGGCGCCGACTGGGACCGCGTGGCGCCCTCCTTCGCGCGCGACTGGCGCGTCCATGCTCTCGACCTTCGCGGTCACGGCCGGAGCGATTGGCCGGGGGAGTACTCGCTGCGCCTCATGCGGGACGATGTGCTCGGTTTCCTGGACGCACTGGCATTCGACCGGGTGGACCTGGTCGGACATTCGATGGGAGGGATCGTCGCCTATCTGCTCGCCTCGGCCCATCCGCACCGTGTGCGCCGGCTCGTTCTCGAAGACGTCCCGCTGCCCCGCCCTCGGGAACGGACGACTTCCACCAGACCGGACGGCGAGCTGACGTTCGACTGGGGCGTGGTGCCGGCTGTCAGGCGCGAGATCGACACGCCTGATCCGCGATGGCTGGAGCGGCTCGGCGAGATCACGGCCGAGACCCTCGTGGTGGCCGGCGGTCCAGGCAGCCACGTGCCGCAGGAGGGCGTCGCCGAATTGGCCCGTCGTGTTCCTCGTGGGCGAGTCGTCACCATTCCGGCCGGGCACCTGATCCACAAGGCCGAACCGGTGCGGTTCACGGAGACCGTGCTGAGGTTCTTGCAGTCGGAGGCAGAGCCGTTCGAGCACGCCCTGAGGAAGCCTTGAGGTAGTCCCAGCCTGGTGAATCCCGGCCACCAGCCCAACCCCAACCCCGCCCCCGGCCCCGCCCGCCGGGGCAGTCAGCGGCAGCGCCGGTTACCAGCAGACCGCGTCGAGCACCGACCCCTCCCTCACCGGCCGGGTCTTCGTCGGCGCGTCGGGCCGCCCTCTTCGCCGCCTGCTCCACCTCGTGGCGGGACTGCCCGGTCGCCTCGCCGTGCGTCGTGACCGCTGTCTGGAAGCGCTCGGCCGCGTCGTTCCAGTGGCGCCACTGCGCCGCGTACTCCTCGTCGTCGAGGCCCGCGAGCTTGGCGCGCTCTTCCTCGGCGCAATGTTCCAGCTTGACCAGTTCATCGGAGATGTCTGCCACAAGCGGATCTTAAGCGTGCGATCCGGCGCGGCTGCACCGACCCGCGCGACGGGGGCGGGGAAGCGAACGGGACTGCGCTGTGCAGGGGAACCGCTCCGTCCCGTCCTGTCGTACGCAGCGCCCGCCTGCCCCGCCCGGCAGTGACGTTTCTGTGGTGAAAGTGCTGCACCGGGAGGGTGAGAGCAGCGCGGGTCGGGGAAGTTCCGTCGTCGGCCCGAAAACATCCTGTCCGGGAGCCCAACGCGTCGCCCCCAATCATCCCCTCACGTGACGCATCCCCCCCATATGACGCATCCCCACACGACCAGGAGCCAGGCGTGAAGCACGGAACGAAGTTGCGGGACCGGATCGCCGCGCCCGGCACGACTCCTCTCATCGGCGTGTACGACATGTACTCCGCGTCCGTCGCCGCAGGCCACTACGACGGGATGTTCGTGTCCGGCTTCGGCTTCGCCGCCTCGTATTACGGGCTGCCCGACATCGGGTTCATCGCCTGGCCGGACATGGTGGCGTTCGTGCAGCGGCTGCGGGGCGCGTTCCCGCGCCACCACCTGCTCGTGGACATCGACGACGGTTACGCCGATCCCGAGGTGGCCTGTCACGTCGTGGGCAGTCTGGAGCGGATGGGGGCTTCCGGGGTGGTGCTGGAGGACCAGAAGCGGCCCCGCCGATGCGGGCACGCGGACGGTAAGCAGGTGCTGCCTCTCGACGAGTACCTGACCAAGCTGGAGATGGTGCTGAGGACCCGGAGGGACCTGGTCGTGGTGGCCCGGACGGACGCGACGGACGAGGCGGACATCATGGAGCGTGCCAGGCGTCTGGCCGCCACCGACGCGGACGTGATCCTGGTGGACGGCGTGCGCGACGTGGAGGGCATCCGCCGGATTCGCGAGGTGGTCGGCGGCAAGCCCCTGCTGTTCAACCAGATCGCCGGCGGCAAGTCCCCCCGGCTCTCGCTCTCCGAACTCACCGATCTCGGCGTGGACGTCGCCATCTACAGCACGCCCTGCCTCTTCGCCGCGCACGAGGCGATGGAGGCCGCGCTCGCCGAACTGAAGCGTGCCGACGGCAGATTGCCGTCCCTCGACCCCGCCCGTGGCGTCGGTGTCGCCGCCTCGACCAAGCTCCTGGAACGGAACATCGCCCGCCACCACCGCGAGGGTCCGGAAACCATGTGAGCCTGGCCGGATTTCGTCTTGTGAGACGAACACGGCCCCCCATTTCCCAGGGGAATTAGGTTAGGCTAACCTCAGCGTCGTGCATGTAGGTGAAGAGACCGCCGAGGCACGCGCCCCCAGGGTCATGAACTGTCGGCCACGGGTGTCACCGTGGCGTACGAAGGCGTCGACGTGGTCCACGACGCCGCGATGACGCTGCGCCCGGGCGAGGTGACCGTCCTGGTCGGTCCGAACGGCAGCGGGAAGTCGACGCTGCTGCGCACGCTCGCCCGCCTCCAACAGCCCCGGACCGCCACACTCCGCATCGACGGCGAGACCGACGGCCTCGCCCTGAGCCCCCGCGAGTTCGCCCGGCACGTCGCGCTGCTCACCCAAGGCCGCCCCACGCCCAGCGGACTGACCGTACGGGACGTCGTCGAGTTCGGCCGCTACCCGCACCGGGGCCGGCTGGGGCAAGGCGACCCGGGCGGCCGGGCCGCGGTCGACCGCGCGCTCGCCATGACCGGCGTCGCGGACCTAGCCGAACGCGGTGCCGAGCACGCCTGTCCGGTGGCCAGCTCCAGCGCGTGTGGCTCGCCGGCTGCCTCGCCCAGGAGACGGGCGTACTCCTGCTCGACGAGCCGACGAACCACCTCGACCTGCGCTACCAGGTCGAACTCCTCGACCTCATGCGGGACCTGGCGGACGTGCACGGGATCGCCGTCGGAGCCGTCCTGCACGACCTCGACCAGGCGGCCGCCGTCGCCGACCGCATCCTGCTGCTGGACGCGGGGCGGATCGTCGCGGACGGCGACCCCGAAGACGTACTGACGGCCGAGTGGCTGACCAAGACATACGGCATCCGCATCGAAGTCGACTCCGACCCCCTCACCGGCCGCCTGCGCAGCCGCGCCATAGGCCGCCACCACTCGCGAAGCGAAAGGCTCAGCACCACCTCATGAGACGCCTCCTGTTCACCTCGGCGGCCGCCACCGCCGCGGCCCTCGCCCTGTCCTCCTGCGGCACCACCGAACCCGCCGCCGACGACGCCAAGAAGAACACCTCCGCCCTCACCCTCACCGACGGCACCGGCACGAAGGTGAAGCTGGACGGCCCGGCGAAGAAGGTCGTCGGCACCGAGTGGAACGCCGTGGAGAGCCTGATATCGCTCGGCATCGACCCCACCGGCGTCGCCGACGTCAAGGGCTACAAGGCCTGGGACACCGCCGCCCCGCTGACGAACGACCCCAAGGACGTCGGCACCCGCGGCGAGCCCAGCATGGACACCATCGCGTCCCTGAAGCCCGACCTCATCATCGCCACCACCGACCTGCCGACCGCCGCCGTCAAGCAGATGCGCGAGATCGCCCCGGTGCTCAACCTGCGCCCCGCCGACGCCGCGAACCCCCTCGGCCAGATGACGAAGAACCTCGACCTCCTCGCCGAGGCCACCGGCACCACCGAACGGGCCGCGAAGCTCAAGAAGGACTTCACGGCGAAGCTCGCCGAGGGCAAGAAGAAGCTCGCCGCCGCCGGGCACGCCGGCGCCAAGTACGCCTTCGCCGACGGCTACGTCACCGGCAACCAGACCTCCATCCGCCCGTACACCAGCGGTTCGCTCATCGGCGCGGTCAACGAGAAGCTCGGCCTGAAGAACGACTGGACGGCCAAGGGCGACAAGGGCTACGGCCTCGCCGCCACCGACGTCGAGGGCCTCACCAAGCTCGACGAGAACGTGCACTTCGCCTACATCGGCAACGACGGCGACAAGAGCAGCAACCCGTTCGCCGGCGTCCTGAAGAAGGACAAGGTGTGGACGTCGCTGCCGTTCGTCAAGAAGGGCAACGTGCACCGGCTGCCGACGGCATCTGGATGTTCGGCGGCACCGCGTCGATGAGCCAGTACCTCGACTCCGTCGTCGAGGCGCTGAAGAAGTAACCCCATGGCCGTCACCGCACCCACCACCCCCGCCGCCCGCC
>RBWT01000106.1 GCA_004010275.1 Streptomyces huasconensis | reverse complement strand
GACGACGCCGCGGCGCACGCCCTGGCCGACGCCTATCTGGACTCCGACACCCAGCTCGCCGCCGTGGCGACCGCCCGCGGCCATCTGCACGCCGAGCACGGCACGGGGGCGCGGCGGCCGTTCGTCGCCGACCCGTTCCTGCGGGCCGTGCTCGTGCACGAGCTGCGCCGCCGCAGGCCGCAGGCCACGCAGCCGCCGCGGACCTGGTCCGGCGTCCACCGGCTGCTGCTGGCCCACCACGAGGCCGCGGGCCAGCCCGTCGAGGCCCTGCACCACGCGCTCGCGGACGACGACGCCGCGTACGTGGCGCAGCGCCTGGCCACGCTGTTCGCGCCGCCGGTGTCCGCGCGGCAGTGGCTGCGCCACCTGTGGCAGGTGGCATCGGCCCCGCATCCACCGCGCCCGGACTGGGCCGGCACGTGCCGGGCCGTCGCCACGGGGGCACCCGGCACGGAACCCGCCGGAGACTTCGTGCAGCGCTCCGTACACCGTCTCCTGCACGCGGTGTGGCTGGCCGCCGACCCGTTGACCGCGCCGGACGAGACGCTGTGCGGGCGGATCAAGTGGGAGCTGGAGTTCCTGTCGGCGAGGCACGCCACGGGCGCGGGCACGCTGTTCGACGCCGCCCAGGAATGGCACGACGAGCTGCGCGAGCTGCGCACCCCGCCCTCCGCCCTGCCCGCCCCGGGCCCTGAAGGGAGCCATGGTGAGAGTCACTGACGTCTTGGTCCGTCCGGCGCGCGGCCTCGGCCGGCTGGTGTTCGTCCGGCCGTTCACCCGGTTGCGGGGCCGCCCGCCGGGGCCCGCGGAGAAGGGGGTGGCGGGGGTGGTGGCCCTCGCGCTCCTGCTCGCCGCCGTGGTCGTCGCGGTGCCGTGGATCACCAGGAGCGACTGCTCGCAGGGGCTCCAGGAAAAGCGGGGCGAGTGCGTCGGCCTCCTGGACGCCACCGCCTCCTCGCCGTCCTTCAAACCGGGCCAGGACGGCCCCCACCAGCGCTTCGCCCGCCTGATCGCAGGCGTCGCCCAGGAGAACGGACGGGTGCGCGACGCCTGGGAGAAAAAGAAGGAGGGCGCCGACCGCGAGCCGTACGTGAAGGTCGCCCTGCTGCTGCCGTTCAACCCCTCCGAGTCCGGGGCGATGACCGCCGGGCTGATCGAGCACGCCCTGGCGGGTGCCTACGCCGCGCAGCTCAAGGCCAACAAGACGCAGAGCGGCGTCAACATCCAGATGCTGCTGGGCAACATCGGCACGGACCTTTCCCTGTGGCGGCCCGCCGTGGACGAGGCGACGGACCTGGCGAAGGCGAAGCAGGTCAAGGAGGGCGACGCCCCGCTCATCGGCGTGCTGGGGCTGCCCAACAGCGAGAAGGACTCGCAGGACGCGGCCAGTGCCCTGTCCGAAGCGGGCGTCCCGGCGGTGAGCGGTGTCCTCAGCTCGCCCGACATCAAGGCCGAAACCTTCTTCAAGGTGGCCCCCAACAACCACAACGCCGTGAAAGCCCTGGCGCGCTACCTCCGCGAGGAGCCGGGACGCAAGCAGGGCTACCTCGTCTGGGACTCCCGCGCCCACGACAACTACGTCAGCAACACCAAGACGGAGTTCGAGGCCGCCTTCGGCAAGACCTACGGCCTGAACTCCCGGCAGAGTTCCTACGTCGGCACCATGGGCCCCTATCAGGGGGCGCCGCACGCCGTGGCCTCGGCGGCCGCGGGCATTTGCAGGACGGGATCGAACACGGTGTTCGTGGCGGGCCGGGACTGGGACCTGCCGTATCTGGTGGATGAGATCGCGGAGCAGCCGGAGTGCGGGAACCGCAAGGCGAAGGACCGGATTCGCATCCTGCGCGTCTCCACCGGGCTCACGCCGCGGCTCACCACCGACGCGTTCCGCGAGAAGATGGAGCGGGCCGGGGTCGTCACCCTCAACGCGGCGGCCACCGACGTCCCGTCATGGCGTGCGGGCCAGGACGCGCCCGGCCAGTTCCGCACCTTCACCGAGGCCATGGCCGAGCACACGGGCCTTGAGGGCGCCGCCCTGGACGACGGCTACGCGGTCATGCACTACGACGCCTTCCAGGTCCTCTCCCTGGCCGTCGCCCAGGCCAAGAAGGTCGTGGGCGCTCAGAAGCTGCCCTCCAGGGACGACGTCAAGAACAGGATCGCGAACATGCGGATACTGCCCGACGACAAATGCCACGACTGCGTCACGGGCGCGACCGGGGACTTCGGCTACACCGACGGGGACGGCAACTGGCCTGTCTGCAAGCGCGTCCCGATCGTCCCGTTCCCGCGGCCGAAGGACCACAGGCCGACGGAGGCGTACCGGACGAACCAGGACAAGGACGGCTCCTGCCCGGCGGGATGACCCGCGTCCCGGCCACCCCCGTCACCGTCCCCGCCCACCCGGTCACTGGCCCTCGGTGGGCTCCAGCCGCAGCGAGATGGAGTTGATGCAGTACCGCTGATCCGTCGGCGTGGGATAGCCCTCGCCCTCGAAGACGTGCCCGAGGTGCGAGCCGCAGCGCGCGCAGCGCACCTCGGTGCGCACCATGCCGTGCGAGGTGTCCTGGACCAGTTCGACCGCGTCCGTGTCCTTCGGGTCGAAGAAGCTCGGCCAGCCGCAGTGCGACTCGAACTTCTCCGCCGAGGTGAACAGCTCCGCCCCGCACGCGCGACAGGAGTAGACGCCCTTGGTCTTGGTGTCCGTGTACTCACCCACGAAGGCGGGTTCCGTGCCGGCCTGGCGCAGCACCGCGTACTCGGCGGGGGTCAGCTCGGCGCGCCACTGCTCGTCCGGCTTCTCGACGTCGTACGACATGGGTGAGTCCCCTCTACTTCGACAGCTCGGCCAGGATGTGCGGGCCGAGGTCGGTGACGTCGCCCGCTCCCATGGTCAGAACGAGATCACCGGGCTTCGCCATTCCCGCGATCGCCGCGACCGCCGCGTCCTTGTCGGGCGCGGCTGCCACCTCGGCGCCGGCCGCGCGGGCCGCGTCGATGATCAGGGCGCTGGTGATGCCGGGGATCGGGTCCTCGCGGGCCGGGTAGATGTCGAGGACCACGGAGGAGTCCGCGAGGGCGAGGGCCTGGCCCATCTCGGTGCCCAGTTCCTGGGTGCGCGAGAAGAGGTGGGGCTGGAAGAGGACGAGGATGCGCGCGTCGCCGGCGGCGGAGCGCATCGCCTCCAGGTCGGCCGTCATCTCGGTGGGGTGGTGCGCGTAGGAGTCGATGACCTGCACGCCCGCCGCCTCGCCCTTGAGCTGGAGGCGGCGCTTGACGCCGGTGTAGGAGCCGAGCGCGGAGGCGAGGTTGTGCGCGGGGATGCCGAGGGCGATGCCCGCGGCCAGCGCGGCGACGGCGTTGTTCGCGTAGTGACGGCCGGGCACCGAGACCTGGAAGGTCAGGAACTTGCCGTTCAGGACGACCGTGACCTCGCTGGTCAGGCCGCGCGCGGTGATCTTGTGGATACGCAGGTCGGCGCCGTCGGACTCGCCGTAGGTGACGACCTTCAGCTCGCCCAGGTCCCGGAGGCGCCGGGTCAGCTCGACGGCGCCCGGCTGGTCCGCCGAGATGACCAGCGTGCCGCCGGGGACGATCTTGCCGGCGAAGATCTCGAAGGATTCGTAGATCTCCTCCATCGACGCGTAGTTGGCGTGGTGGTCCAGCTCCACGTTGAGGACGATGGCGACCTCGGGCGCGTACTTGTGGAAGCTGCGGTCGCTCTCGTCGGCCTCCGCGACGAAGATGTCGCCCTCGCCGTGCAGGGCGTTCGACCCCGGCACGTCCAGGTCGCCGCCGATCGCGTACGACGGGTCGAGGCCGAGGGTGGCGAGCGTGACGGCGAGCATCGACGTCGTCGTGGTCTTGCCGTGCGTGCCCGCCACGGCGATCGGGCGCCGGCCGTGCATCAGGGAGGCGAGGGCGTCCGAGCGGTGCACGACGGGGATGCCCAGCTCGGCGGCGCGGGTCAGCTCGGGGTTGTCGTCGCGGATCGCGGAGGACACGACGACGCAGGTCGCGTCGGAGGCGAGGTGCGCGGCGGCGTGGCCGCGTGGACCGTGACGCGAGCGCGCGCAGCGCCTCGGCGTGGCGGACTCCCGGGCGTCGCTGCCCGCGACCTTGGCGCCGCGCTGGGCCAGGATCTTCGCGATGCCCGACATCCCCGGCGCCGCCGACGCCGATGAAGTGCGGTCGGTCCATGTCGGCCATGGACTGGGGCAGGCCGGGTGCCATGCGTGTGTCTCCCCTGGTGGTGCGACGATGTCGCGTTCGTACGATGGTGAACGGCCCCCAGCCTATTCCCTGCGCGGCGGCGCACGCCGCGGCCGCAGCACCGCCCCCGCACGGCGCAGCGTCACGCCTCGCTGTGCGAGAACAGCTTGAGGACCGGTACGCCCACCTTGTGCCGGGCCCGGGAGGCCCAGTCCCGGTGGAAGAACTCCTCCACGTAGTGCGGGTCGGTCAGCACGATCACCTCGTCGGCGCCCGCCTCGTCGACCAGCTCTTGCAGCGCGTCGAGCGGGTGGTCCTCGATGAGCCGTCCCTGTGCCTCGCAGCCCGCCGCGTGCAGTGCCGCCAGCGAGACCCGCAGTGCCTGTTCGCCGAGGGCCGCCGCGTCCTCCCCCTCGGGGGTCTCGCCCTCGCGCACCGCTTCGTCGAGTTCGCCGAGGGCGACGTCGTCGATGGCCCGCAGCAGCCGGTCCGCCTGATCGCCCCGGGGCTGGAGCAGTACGTGGAAGGTGACCGGCTCGTCACCGTGCAAAGTCGTGACGAACTCCACGTCGGCGGACGTCAGGGCCTTCTCGATCATCAATACGCTTCTGAACACGACAGGCGCCCTTCTCGTCCGTGGGCCGTTCCGAGGCCCTTGCGGAAACCATCCTGCCCCGTGGCCGCACGGGGCTCTGCGAGATCTAGTGTGCCCGCCCGAAGCCAAACGGAACGGTCAATTCCGCTGATTGTCAGCTTCGGCGGTAGCGGGTGAAAAGGAACCCGCCCTCTTCCAGTACGGACGCCAGTACGAATTGGTCGGGCGTCGCCAGCGCCTGCCCGCCCGCGATCCGCTGCGCGTCCCCCGCGGTGAGCATCGGCGAGACCGTCAGGCACAGCTCGTCCAGCGCCCGCGCGGCCACGAACTGTCCGAGCAGGCGGGGCCCGCCCTCGGTGAGCAGCCGGGTCAGCCCGCGCTCGGCCAGGGCGGGCGCCACGCGCACCGGGTCCACGGTCGCGCCCTCGCCGCGACGACCACGACGGCGCCCGCCTGCTCGGGCGGGCGGCGATCCTGTCGGGCGGGCGCGGCGGCGCCGGTCACCACGAGCGTGGGCGTCAGCGGCCCGGCGAAAAGCGGAAGGGAGAAGTCCAGGTCGAGGCTCGCGCTGACGACCGCGCGGCGGGCGCGGGTCTGCCCGGCCGCCGCCCTGCGCGCCGCGAAGGCCTCACGCGGCGAGCCGGGCGGTAGCCCTCGGCACGCACCGTCTCGGCCCCCACGTCCACGACGTCGGCGAGTGCGCGCAGGTGCCGAAGATCCGCATGTCGGTGTCGTTGGAGATCGGCTGGGAGCGGCCGTCGTGCTGGGCGGCGCCGTCGAGCGTGGAGACCATGTTGGCGCGCAGCCAGGTGGCCTCCCCGGCGGCGGCCCCCGGGGGGTAGGCGTACGCGTCGGCCAGCTCGTCGAGGCTCCAGTCCCGCAGGTCAGCGGTACTCGGAGCGGCTGTCTGGTCGGTCACAGGGAACAGGCGTCGCATATCCGCAGTCTCGCACGCCCCTTAAGCTGGGGAACCGTGCCGTCCTCCACCCCCGCCTCCGGGCCCAGCTCCCCCGCCGACGTGGCGCCGCTGTCCCTGTGCGCCCGCGAGCCCCACGTCCCCGCCGACCGTCTGGTCGCCGAGATGGTGCCGCCGCCGCGCTTCGACGCGGTGCGCTTCGACACGTACATCCCCGACCCGAACCAGCCCAGCCAGACCGAGGCGGTCCGCGTCCTGAGCGCTTCGCGGCGGGGCTCGGCGGGGCGCACGCCTCCGGGGCCGGGAAGAGGCGCTGGTTCCAGAAGAAGGCCGCGGCTCCCGCCGGGCCCCGCGGCGTCTATCTCGACGGCGGTTACGGCGTCGGCAAGACCCACCTCCTCGCCTCCCTCTGGCACGCGGCGCCCGAACAGAAGGCGTTCGGCACCTTCGTCGAGCTGACGAACCTGGTCGGGGCGCTCGGCTTCCAGCAGACGGTGCGCACGCTCAGCGGCCACCGGCTGCTGTGCATCGACGAGTTCGAGCTCGACGACCCGGGCGACACGGTGCTCGTCTCCTCGCTGCTGTCCAAGCTCGTCGAGCAGGGCGTGGCGCTGGCCGCAACCTCGAACACGCTGCCGGGCAAGCTGGGTGAGGGCCGGTTCGCCGCCACCGACTTCATGCGCGAGATCCAGGGCCTGTCCGCCCACTTCAAGGCGTTGCGCATCGACGGCGAGGACTACCGCCACCGCGGGCTGCCCGAGGCCCCCGCCCCGTACTCGCAGGAGCAGGTCACCAAGGCGGCGTACGCGACCGCGGGCGCCTCCCTCGACGACTTCCCGCACCTCCTCGCGCACCTGGCCAAGGTCCACCCGAGCCGCTACGGCGCGCTGACCGACCAGCTCGCGGCCGTCTGCCTCACGGAGGTGACGCCGGTGCCCGACCAGTCGACCGCGCTGCGCCTCGTGGTGCTCGCCGACCGGCTGTACGACCGGGAGGTGCCGGTGCTGGCCTCCGGTGTGCCCTTCGACCGGCTGTTCAGCGAGGAGATGCTGAACGGCGGCTACCGCAAGAAGTACTTCCGCGCCATATCCCGGCTCACGGCGCTCGCGCGGGACGCGAAGGGCCTCGTCTCCGCGTAGGGGCTCGCGCACGGGCCGGGACGCCACGCCCGAAGCAATGGTGACGCGCGTGGTTCCCGCACCCCAAGGCACGTGGTACACACATCCGGTCACATTCCTGTCCGCCAGCAGGAGGTTGCCCATCATGTCTGCCACTCGACGTCAGGTTCTCGCCCGCACCGGTGCCGTGGGCGCGGGAATCGCCTTCACCGGCGCCCTCTCCGAACTCTTCGCGGGCACCGCGGCCGCGCACGGAAAGGCCGGGTACGGCCCCCTGGTCCCCGACCCCAAGGGCCTGCTCGACCTGCCCAGAGGCTTCCGCTACAAGGTCCTCTCCCGCGAGGGCGACGCCCTCCGGTCGGGCGAGGGCAAGGTGCCGAGCAACCACGACGGCATGGCCGCCTTCCCGGGCCGCAAGGGCGGCGTCCACCTCGTGCGCAACCACGAGAACCGCGTCACCGGCAAGATCGGCGTGCCGACGGTCAAGGGCCTCACCTACGACCCGGCGGCGAAGGGCGGCTGTACGGCGCTGGCCCTCGACCGGAGAAACGGCGTCCTGGACGAACGCGTCGCGATCGCCGGGACGGCCGTGAACTGCGCGGGCGGGCCGACTCCTTGGGGCACCTGGCTCACCTGCGAGGAGACCGAGGACAAGGCCGGCACGAACGGTTACACCAAGGACCACGGCTTCATCTTCGAGGTCGACCCGGTGGACCCGCGCCGCACCGGGGCCGTGCCGCTCACCGCGATGGGCCGCTTCCAGCACGAGGCGATCGCCGTCGACCCCCGGCACGGCGTCGTCTACGAGACCGAGGACGCCTTCCAGAAGCCGTTCGGCCTCTTCTACCGCTTCCTGCCCGACAAGCCCGGGGGCGGCCTGGGTTCGCTGCGCGCGGGCGGCAGGCTCCAGGCGATGCGGGTGCCGGGCGTACCGGACCTGTCCTCGGTCCAGGAGACCGGAGCGCGCTTCGACGGCATCGAGTGGGTCGACGTCCCGGACCCGCTGGCCGCGCAGACCCCCATCCGCCACCAGGACTTCGGCCCGAAGGGCATCACGCACGCGCAGAAACTGGAGGGCTGCTACTGGGGCGGCTCGTCCGTCTACTTCGTCTCGTCCTTCGCCCGCAGCGCCGACGGCTCGACGGGCGACCACTTCGGTCAGATCTGGCGTTACGACCCGGCCGCCCGCCGCCTCACCCTCGTCATCGTCTTCGGCCCGAGCACGGACATCCAGCTGCCGGGCGAGTCCCCCGACAACATCTGCCTGGCGCCCAGCGGCGGCCTGATGGTGTGCGAGGACGGCGAGGGCGCCCAGCACGTCTACGGCCTCACGCGGCGCGGCGAGGTCTACGCGATGGCCCGCAACCGCCAGACCATCGGCACCCCGGAGAAGCCGGAGTGGGGCGAGTTCGCGGGCGTCACGTTCTCCCCCGACCACGCCACGATGTACGTCAACTGCTACTCCCCCGGCACGACGTTCGCCGTGACGGGGCCCTGGCAGAGGTGACGGCACGCCCGGCAGGGGCACGCGGTGCGCATGCCTCTGCCGGGCGCCCGGTGATCAGTACGCCGTGACGGGGTAGTGGTCCGAGAGGTTCGTGTACGTGTACTGCTTGCCCCAGCTGGAGACCGTCCAGGGCGCGCTCTGCTCCTTGAGCACGTTGTTGTGCCAGGTGGCGGGGCGGGCGTGGCCCTTGCGGTGCAGGATGTGGTTCAGGTCCTCGCGGGGGTCGTCCGGATAGCGTTCGGCGGCGATGGAGTTGTCGCGGGTGTCGAAGGAGTACGGGTGGCCCGTGCGCGCGTCGGCCGGGACGAAACCGCCGTCCGCGAGCATCGAGGCGTACTCCGGGCTGTGCGTGTCGACGTTGAGGTCGCCCGCCACGATGACCTGTTCGCCCGCCGGGATGTTCTTGGCGTCCAGGAAGGCGTCCATCTCCTTGAACTGCTTGGCGCGTGTCGCGGCCGCCTCGCCGCTGCCGCAGCCCGGGTCGGTGGACTGGGCGTGCGTGCCCACCACGTGCGCCTTGGTGCCGTTGACGTCCAACACGGCATAGACGAAGCCCTTGTTGGAGTACGCGTCGGAGCCGCAGGCGTCCTTGTAGACGTACTGCTCCTTGCGCGTGATCGGCCACTTGCTGAGGACCGTGACGCCGCCGTCCTCGGGCGTCACCGAGGAGTAGGCGCCGCCGGTGGCGTCCCAGCCGTCCTTGCCGCGGCCCATGACCGGCGTCTGGTGCGGGTAACGGTCCTTGGCAGCGGCCTTCAGCGCGTCGGACGAGGAGTTGTCGAACGCCTCCTGGAGCACGACGACGTCCTGCCCCTTGAAGAAGCCGGCCGCCGGTATCGCCTTGGCGCGGTGGTCCTGGCCCCAGTTGGGGTAGAGCGTCTTGCTGAACAGGAACGTGTTGTACGTCAGGACCTTGAGCGGCGGCGGCGCGGCGGACCCGTCGGCGGCGGTCGCGGACGGGGTGACGGCGGCGAGCGTGGCGGCGGCGAGGGCGGCGGTGACCGCCGCGGCGTGGGACTTGCGCAGCGCTGAGCGCGGCACGGAGAACTCCTGAGGGTGGGGGGTCACGGGGTGCGGGGTGCGCGGAAGGCGCCCCTCGTTCGGGCGCTCGAACATCCAATCAGCCGCGGTTACTTCTGGGGATACTTCGCGTGAACACCCCGTTCGTTTCCCCGTTCCCCTCGGAAAACCCCGCTCCGGCTGCGCGGAGAAAGGCCCCGTGCGGCCCTTCGGCAGGCGCGCGGCAAGCTTGGCGGGCCGCGGCCGGGCGAGGGCCCCGGCCGTCCTCCCGCGGACCCGCCAGGCGCCGGTTGAAGCCTTCCGAAGTCCGCCCCGAACCCGGCCTGACCTGGGCCTTCTTCACCTCCGCGACCTACAATCCCCGTATCCGAAAGGGGACTTGATGGATCGCGACCTCCGCACGATCGACGACGTGATGAAACTTCTCGACGGCCTCTTCGCACCGGAGGCCGACCGCTGGACATCCGGCGGCGCCGCCTGGTGGGACGACTTCTACGCCGACCGCGGCAGGTCCGTGCCGTTCTTCGCGGCGAAGCCGGACGACCTCGTCTCGTACGTCCAGCGGGGCCTGGTCACGCCTGGCCGCGCGCTCGACCTCGGCTGCGGTCCGGGCCGCAACGCCCTCCACCTCGCCTCCCTCGGCTTCGAGGTGGACGCCGTCGACCTGTCGCCGGCCGCGCTCGCCTGGGCCGAGGACCGCGCCCGCGAGACGGGGGCCGACGTGCGCTTCCACCAGGGCGACGCCTTCGCCCTCACGCGGGCGGAGTTGGCGGGGCCCTACGACCTGGTCCATGACTCGGGCTGCTTCCACCACCTGCCGCCGCACCGCCGCGTGAGCTACCTCGCGCTCCTGGACCGCGTCCTGGCCCCCGGCGGCCACTACGCCCTCACCTGCTTCGCCGCCGGCGAGGGAGGCATGGGTTCCGAGAGGCCCGACGCGGACTTCTACCGCGACGCGCGGCTGCACGGCGGCGTCACCTCGACGACGCCGTCGCTGCGGCGGATCTTCCGCGACCTGACGGTGGTCGAACTGCGCCGCATGCGCGACGAGCCCGCCGACTCCCCGCTCTTCGGCGAGCCCTTCCTCTGGACGGGCCTGTTCCGCCGCGACGAGGCGAGTCCCGCGGCCCGCTGACCCCGTCGCGCCGGCGGCACGCGCGGCGCCCGTCAGAGGTCGGCGAGCGCCCCGTCCACCGTGGCGAGCAGGGTCTCCCGGTCGTCGTGCACGCGGCTGAGGACGCGCAGCCCGTAGTAGGTGCTCTGCACCCGGCGGGCCACGGTCCGCGCGTCGCCGGTGGAGCGGATCTCGCCCGCGCGCCGCCCCTCCTCCACGACCGCGCACAGCTCGTCCTGGACCCGGTCGAAGCTGCGCCGCACCGCCCCCTTGACCTCTGGGTCGAGCCCGGCGACCTCGACGGCGGCGTTGATCGCGAAGCAGCCGCGGCCGTCCGCCTCGTCGAGGTCGGCGTCCACGGCGTGGAGCATCATGGCGCGCAGCCGCTCCTTCGCCGGGCCGGGGCCGCGCAGGATCTCGACCTGTTCGGCGGTGGCGGTGTCGTGGTAGCGCTCAAGGGCCCGCAGGTAGAGCTGCCGCTTGCCGCCGAAGGTGTTGTACAGGCTCGAAGGCCCGAGGCCGGTGCTGTCGCACAGGTCGCGCGTCGAGGTGCCCTCGTACCCGTGGCGCCAGAACGCCTCCATGGCCGCGGTGACGACGCGGTCCTCGTTGAACTCTCGTGGCCTGGCCATGCGCCCACAGTAGACGTTTTGGAACACACTCACAAAACCCGGTCCCGCCCCCGGCATCCTCTGCCCTCACGCGACGGCGCCGACCGCCTCGATCTCGATCAGCCACGCGGGATCGGCGAGGGCTGCGACCTGGACGAAGGACTCGGCGGGGAACGGCGCCGTGTAGTGCTCCGCGCGGAGTCCGGCGAAGACGTCCTGGTGGGACATGTCGGTGACGAAGACCGTGACCTTGACCAGCCGGTCGAGGCCGGAGCCGCCGTGGGCGAGGACCGTGGCGAGGTTGGCGAGCGCACGCCGGGCCTGCGTCTCGAAGTCCCCGGCGCCGACGGCGGCGCCGTGCTCGTCGACCGGGGCCTGCCCCGAGGTGAAGACGAGGCCGCCGACGCGGATGCCGAGCGAGATGCCCGCCGACGCGTACCAGTCGGGGTCGGCGGTCACCCGGACGCGGTTCGCGCGGGTCTCCCGCGCGCCCGCGTTCACGCCTCCGCCTTGGCGGTCTCGCGGGAGATCACGGCCGTACGCGGCCGCGTCGCCTCCCGTTCCGGTCCCGATCGCCGGAGATGCGCCGCCCACAGCACGCCCGCCGCTCCCGCCACGGCCAGCCCCGAGCCGACCCAGGCCACCGACGCGTAGCCGTACCCGGCGTCGATGGCGAGGCCGCCGAGCAGCGGGGCCACGGTGTTGCCGACGTTGAACGCGCCGTGTTGACCGCGCCGACGAGCGTCGGGGCGTCCGGGGCGAGCGTGAACACCCGCGACTGGAGGGCCGGGTTGGTGACGTATCCGACCAGACCGAGCAGGAAGACCAGCGCGACCACCACGGCCGTGACGTGCGCGGTGAGGGCGAGCAGCGCGGAGAACACGGCGAGCGCGCCGAGCCCGATGCCCAGCGTGCCGAGGGGCCGCGTCTCGCCGGTGCGTCCGCCGATCGCGAGGCCCGCGAGGCGACGACGCCGAACAGGGCGAGGACGGCCGGCACCCACCCCTCGGAGACCCCGCTGACCTCGGTCAGGAGCGCCGCCAGGTAGCTGAAGGTGACGATGACGGCCCCGAAGGCGAAGGCCGTGACGGCGTACGACAGCCACAGCTGCGGCCGGGCCATGCCCCGCAGCTCGGCCCTGACCGAGGGCCGCTCCCCCTCGCCGCGGCCACCGGGGACCACCAGCAGGGTGCAGACGAGACTGACCACGGTGGCGCGGCCACCGCCCACTCGCGCGCCAGCTGGAAGTACTGGCTCAGGACCGTGCCCGCGGGAACGCCGACGATGGTGGCGAGCGTCAGTCCGCCCGCCACCACGGCGACCGCCCGCGCCTTGGCCGCCGCCGGGACGAGCGCGACCGCGGTGGCCACGGCGACGCCCCAGTAACCGGCGTACGCGAGGGCGCTGACGACGCGTGAGACGAACAGCACCGCGTAGCCGGGCGCGAGGGCGCCGACCACGTGTGCGACGACGAAGGCGGCCTGGAGGGACACGAGCGCCGTGCGGCGGGGCCAGCCGAGCGTGGCGACGGCGAGCAGCGGCGCGCCGACGACCATGCCGATCGCGAAGGCCGAGATGAGCAGGCCGGCGTCCGGGATCGAGACCCCCAAGTCGTCGGCCATGCCCGGCAGCAGGCCGGACAGCATGAACTCCGAGGTTCCCTGGGTGAAGATGCCGAGTCCCACTATGTACACCGCAGGTGGCATGGGAGAGGTCCTCCGATCTTTTTTTGAATCGAGCGCTTCAGAACGAACGGGTCAGGACGCTAACACATTCTGAAGCGGACGCTTCAGAATGTGGAAGGAGTCAACGGGCCGCCGACCGGGTCCGGCCCAGACGGGTGGTCGCGCGGCACCCCTGCGGGCCGATAATCGCATTTGTCACATTTGCCCTTATATCGTCACCGCGTGATGACTCTCGTACGGAGACGCGCCGCGCTCTGCGCCCTCGCCCTGACCACCGTTCTCGTCGGCTGCTCGTCCGGCGGCCCCGCGGCGCCCGGCCGGCCGGGCCGGCCCGCGACCGCCTCGCCGCCCACACTCGCGCCCGGCCCCTCCGGCCTCACCCCCGTCTTCGCCCACGGGCCGCGCACGAAGAACCGCACGGTCGCGCTCACCTTCGACGCGGACATGACCGGGAACCAGGGGGCGCGCGCGGCGGCCGGTGAGCGGTTCGACCACCCCGAGCTGGTGGCGACGCTGCGCCGGCTGAAGGTGCCCGCGACCTTCTTCATGACCGGCCGCTGGGCCGAGGAGTATCCCGACCAGGCCAAGGGCATCGGCCGGGACCCGCTCTTCGAGGTGGCCAACCACTCGTACAGCCACCACGCCTTCACCGGGAACTGCTACGGCCTGCCGACCGTGGCGCCGACGCGGATGCGCGCCGACATCGACCGCGCCTTCGCCGCCTTCCGCAAGGCGGGGGTCAAGCGTGCGATGCCGTACTTCCGCTTCCCCGGCGGCTGTTACGACGAGCAGTCGCTGCGCACGCTCGCCCCCGCCGGTGTCACCGCCGTGCAGTGGGACGTGGTGAGCGGCGACGCCTTCGCGACGGACGCCGACGCGGTGGCCCGCCAGGTGCTCGACGGGGTGCGGCCGGGCTCGGTCGTCGTCATGCACTGCACGCGCAGCGCCGCCCCCACGACGGAGCGCGCGCTGCGGACGATCATCCCGAAGCTGCGCGAGCGCGGCTTCCGGTTCGTGAAGGTGTCGGAGCAGATCAGGGCGCAGCGGGCGGCCGAGCCGCGGAGCTAGGCTGGATCGTATGGCGGACGACGACTACTGCGCAGGCACGAGCGCGAGTACGAGTACGAGTACGAGTGGGCGTACGAGTACGGAGCGCGCGGCGGCCGGGCCCGGCCCCGCGGCGGACGCCGCCCCGGGGGACGGCCCCTCGCCGCGCGCGTGCTGTGCCAGGCCCCCACCGAGTACCCCGAGTCGCACAAGGGCGTCACGCTCTGCCCGGCGTGCGAGAGGCAGGAGGCCCAGCGCACGATGTGCTCGGGCTGACCCGACGCACCCGCCGAAGCACGGCTACCCCTCAGCCGCGCCGCGAGGTGAGGGCGCACGCCGTCCACACCGCCGCCACCGCCGCGGCGACCGCCCCGGCCAGCGCGCCCAGCGGCCATGGCACGACACCTTCCCGCGACCCCGCGGTCAGATCGGTCAGCACCGACTGCGCCGGAGAGCCGGTGGTGACCAGCAGGAAGAGCGCGCCGAGCAGCATCGCCGGCACCGCCTTGCCCGCCGAGCGCAGCAGCGGCCACGTGGTGAGCGCCCCGAGTGCGGTCCCGAGCAACGCGCTGACCAGCATCGCGATCAGCCCGGCCGCGCCGCGGGGACGCGGGCCACCGGCAGCCGCCCGTTGGTGCTCCCCGCGTCGCTGATGACCGTCACGACGAGCACGGCCAGGACGCCGAGCGCGCGCGGCGAGGAACGCGGCCAGCAGGGCGGCGAGGTGGGCCCGCGCGGGCCCGGGCGCGGAGGCGGAGCAGGTGCGCGCGGCGGGCGGTTCGTTGCTCGCGCAGATCCGCACCAGCCAGGCGGCACCGGCAGCAGCCGCGGCGGCGTAGGCGAGCGAGTCCAGGACGGGCTGCCCGCTCTGTACGCCGACGGCGAGGAAGACGGCGTACAGGATGACCGGGGCCAGCCACCGCTGCGAGCGTGCCAGCAGGGCGAGTTGGTAGTGCAGCAGCGCGCTCATCGGGGGGCCTGCCCTCCGGCCGCCGGGGCCGGGGCCGGGCCGGGAATCACCGGCGCGCGCTCCACCGTCACCACGTGCCAGGGCGGCCGGGCCGTCAGCAGTTCCCGCAGGACGAGGTCGGAGTGGCTCTCCGGGACCGTGAGGGTGCGCGAAGCCGCGGCGTGCGACATCGCGTCACCCGTCTCCCCGGTCACCGCGCCGCCCGTCTCCACGGCCACCGCGGCGACCGGCCCCGGCAGCTCCGCGCCCTCGGGGCCGCGCGTGACGATGACGACCGTGGGCCCGCGCCGCATCGCGGACGCCCGCTCCTCGGCCGCCGACGAACTCCCGCCGTGCGTACGTCGTTCCAGTGCCGTTCCCTCCACCGCGTACGCCTCGTCGACAACCTCCCGCCAGGCGGCGCGGATCGTGGTCGACGAAGACGACGCAGCCGCCCGCGGCCGTGCGCTCGGCCACCGCGCGGTCCAGCTCCGCGCGGGCGGCGGCGTCCAGCCCGGTCCACGCCTCGTCGAGGACCAGCAAGCCGGGTGCGGCCACCAGGGCCTGGGCCACGGCGACCTTCTGGCTGCTGCCCTTCGACAGGTGCGAAAGGGGCGTGCCCGCGAACCCGGCGGCGCCGAACCGCTCCAGCCACTGCTCCGCGCTCCGCTCCGCCGCGCCCCGCGCGAGGCCGTGCACGCGCGCCATGTGCGTGAGGTAGCCGAGCGCGGTGAACGGCATCGCGGCGGGGAAGCGTTCCGGGACGAACGCCGTGCGCGGCCGCCCGGTCACCCGGCCCTCCGAGGGCGCGTCGATACCGGCGAGCAGCCTCAACAGCGTTGACTTCCCACTGCCGTTGGCGCCCTCCAGCGCACCAGGGCGCCAGCGCCGACGCCGAGGTCGACGCCGCGCAGCACCCACGGGCCGCGCAGGCCGTAGCGCCGGCCCACCCCGCTCAGCCGCACCACGAGATCACGTTCCATGCGGGCCATCCTCGCGCACGGCCGCACCGAGGAGCCGCCCGGAGCCCCGGCCGGGCAGCGCCGGGCCGCCTGGCAGACTGGACCCGTGAGCACCTCCGACGCCCCCGACAGCCCCTTCCGGCACGCGAGCACCGCGCGCGACGAGGCCCCGCAGTTCGTGCTGCCCCTCGTCGCCCGCATCGAGCGCGCCGCTCCCCCGGCCCGCACGGACGCCCTGGAGACCGCCGCCCGCGCGGTCCTGGTGATCCTCGGCGACGAGCGCTCCACCGGGGACGGCGAGTGGGCGCGGGCGATGCACGACTGGCAGGACGCCCGCATCCGCAAGGTGGTGCGCCGGGCGCGCGGCGCCGAGTGGCGCAGGGCCGAGGCGCTGCCCGGCATCACGGTCACCGGCAAGTCGGCGGAGGTCCGCGTCTTCCCGCCGGTCCCGCTGGACGGCTGGCCCAAGGACCTGGCCCGCCTCCAGGTCTCCGGCACCGACCTGGACGACCCGGAGCCCCCGGCCGGCGCCGACCCGACGCACCCCGTCCTGTGGATGAGCCCCGACGTCGAGATGTCGGCGGGCAAGGCCATGGCCCAGGCGGGCCACGGCGCCCAACTGGCCTGGTGGGAGCTGTCGGACGAGGAGCGCACGGCCTGGCGCGAGGCCGGTTTCCCGCTCTCCGTGCGCACGGCCGCCCCCGCCCACTGGCGCGAACTCACCGCGCCGGCCTCCCGGTGGTGCGCGACGCGGGGTTCACGGAGATCGCGCCGGGCTCCTGCACGGTGGTCGCCGACCACCCGGCGCTGCGCCCGGCCCGGCCGTGACGGGCGGCGGTACGCCCGGGGTGTGCCGCCACCGGCTCTCCGCATCCAAAACGGGCAATCTCTCGCGCCGTTGAACGCCCCACCCGTATCTTCCGTACTCCCCGGTATCACCGGCGACACGGAGCACCACGGGAGGCACCTTGCGACGCGTCAACGGCACGGCTCTGATCATCGCGGCACTCGTCGCCACGCTGGGCGCGATCGCGTTCCCCGTGTGGTCGTACGCGGACCGCTCCGGCACCGGGCCCGCCAATCTGGCCGCCGGGAGCGTGGCCACCCAGTGGGGGCCGCTGTCGGCCGCCGACCGGGACCTGCTGGTGAAGGTGCGGCTCGCCGGGCTCTGGGAGATACCCGCGGGGCAGCAGGCCATGGAGCGCGCGCCCACCGAGGCCATCAAGGAGGCGGGCGACCACCTCATCGTCGGCCACACCGACCTCGACCAGCGGGTCCGTGGCGTCGCCGCGCAGCTCGGCGTGGAGCTGCCCAACCAGCCGACGGAGCAGCAGCAGGGCTGGCTGAAGGAGCTGACGGAGGCGAGCGGCGAGACGTACCAGCGGAAGTTCGCGAACCTGCTGCGCGTCGCGCACGGCAAGGTCTTCAGCGTGATCGCCCAGGTGCGCGACACCACCCGCAACACCCTGATCCGGCAGCTCGCCACCGACGCCAACCAGACCGTCCTGGACCACATCACGATGCTGGAGGCCACCGGGCTCGTCGACTTCGACGGGATCGCGAACGGCGCCGCGTCGAACGCCACCGCCGTGCCCACCGGGCCTCCCCCGCCCTCGGGCGTCACACCCCGCGAGCCCGTCCCCGCCGGGCCCAGCGGCGAGGTGTCCACCACGTCCCGGCCCTCGCCCGCGCCGCCCGGGCAGGTCAACACCGGCAGGCCGGAACCTCAAATGTAGCTCTGAACGTCTCCCCGTGAGGGTTCGGCCGGTCCCACCTGGGCCAAAGTGCTGGGGACAGGGGCCGGGGGCGGGGCTCCAGGGGGACGAACAGGGGGAGCGGCATGCAACGGCTCGGAACAGGTATCGGGTGGCGTCCGGAGATCGCGGACGCCGTGGAGGCCATGCCGGGGATCGACTGGGTGGAGGCGGTCGCGGAGAACATCTGCCCGGGGCATCTGCCCGACTCGCTGGTGCGGCTGCGCGAGCGCGGCGTCACCGTCGTGCCGCACGGCGTCTCGCTTGGGCTCGGCGGCGCCGACCGCCCCGACGAGGGGCGTCTGACCGCGCTCGCCGAGCGGGCGCTCGCGCTCGGCTCGCCGCTGGTCACCGAGCACATCGCGTTCGTGCGCGCCGGGGGCGACCTGACCGCCACCCAGCCCCTGGAGGCCGGGCACCTGCTGCCGGTGCCGCGCACCCGTGACGCGCTCGACGTGCTCTGCGAGAACGTCCGCATCGCGCAGGACGCGCTGCCCGTGCCGCTCGCCGTGGAGAACATCGCGGCGCTGATCGCCTGGCCCGACGAGGAGATGACGGAGGGGCAGTTCCTGTACGAGCTGGTCGAGCGGACCGGCGTAGGCCTCCTCATCGATGTCGCCAACCTCCACACCAACCACGTCAACCGCGGCGAGGACCCGGCCCAGGCGCTCGACGAGCTGCCGGTCGAGGCCATCGCGTACGTCCATGTCGCGGGCGGCTTCGAGCGGGACGGCGTCTGGCACGACAGCCACGCGCACCCGGTGCCGGAGCCGGTCCTCGCGATCCTGGCCGACCTCGCCTCGCGGGTGACCCCGCCGGGCGTACTCCTGGAGCGCGACGAGAACTTCCCCGAGCCGGCCGAGCTGGAGCGAGAGCTGGCCGCCATACGCGCCACGGTGAAGGCCTCGGGCGAGCTGCCCGCGGAGCTGCCGGGGGCGCGTGCGGAGGTCCGGCCCGCGCCTGGCGCCGCCCGGCAGCGCACCGCCGTCGCCCAGGCGGCCCTGCTCTCCGCGCTCGTGGCGGGCACCCCGGCGCCCGAGGGCTTCGACCACGCGCGCCTGAAGGTGCAGAGCCACGCACTGGCCGCCAAGCGGGCCGACGTGGTCGGCGAAGGCGGCGCCCGAGCTGCCGGACATCCTCGGCACGGCGTACCGGGCCCTCTTCCTCGGCTACGCCCGGGCCCGGCCCATGACGGGCGGCTACCGCCACGACGCGCTGGCCTTCGCCGGGCACCTGCTGCTCGCGGAGAACTCCCTGGCCGACACCAACACCGGCACCGACGCCGAGGCGCGGCGGCGGCTGAGCGACTGGTGGCTGGAGCGTTCGGGCCCGGCGCCCCTGTCCCGGCGGCCCGCCGCCCGCCTGCTGCACGCCACCCGCCGCGTCCTCCAGAGGCGGTGACCTCATGAGCACCGCAGGCATCATCTACACGCTCCTCATCGCGCTCTCCTCCGTCGGGCTGATCCGGGCCGTGGTGGCGGCCGGCCGCGCCCAGGCCCCGGCCGGTGGCGGCCATGACGACGAGGGTGCCTTCGTGCGGGGCACGGCGGAGGCCGCGTTCCTCTCGGGCGGTCCCGCCCGGCTCACCGACGCGGTCATCGCGGGGCTGCACGAGGACGGCCGCCTGGTGGTGGCCGGGCCCGGTGTCGTCGGCATCCCGCGGCCCACGGCCAGGAACGCCGTCGAACGGGCGGTCCTCGACGCCCACGCGGCGGCGCCGGGCGGCGCGCTGCACTGGCTGCGGACGGCGGTGATGCGCAGCCGTCCGTTGCAGGAGACGGGCGACGCGCTCGCGGCGCGCGGCAGATCATGCGGCCGGGCCCGCGCCGGACCTGCCGCCGCTGGGCCGCGGCGCAGCTCTTCGGAAGCTTCTGCGGGTTCGGGGTCGCCGTAATGCTGACGTTGGTGGAGTACGCCAACGCCCCCTTCGAGGAGGGTGGTTTCGACCAGGTCTCGGACGGCCTCCTCGCCCTCGTGCCCGCCGGGTTGATCGGCTTCGCCGTCGGGCTGGCCTGCATGTCGGTCGGTGAGAAGCAGCTCACCGGTGCCGGGCGCCGCGCCCTGGACGAGTACGTCGCCTCGGCGGGGCACCTCACGGGAGCCGCGCACCTCGTGGCGACCCGGGGCCTGGCCGCCGCCCACCCCGATCTGCGGGACCAGCTGATCGCCGCCTCGCGTGTCGGGCGGGGGCACCGGATGCCCGTCATGGCTCCGCCCTTCCTCCCGCATCACGACCCGCACCTGTGGAGCGCGGCGGCGGCGGTGTGGTGCTCCTCGGGCGTCGACAGCGGGGGTTTCGCGTGCTCGGGCTCGGGCTCGGGAGGCGGCGGAGGCGGCTCGGCATGCTCCGGTGGGGGCGGCTCGGCATGCTCCGGTGGCGGAGGCGGCTTCGGCCTGTTCCGGCGGCGGGTCCTCCTGTTCCGGGGGCGGCGGAGGCGGCGGGTCCTCCTGTTCCAGCGGTGGAGGCGGCGGCTCCAGTTGCGGCAGCTCGTCCTCCTCCTGATGACGGGCCCCCAAACGAAACGTCACCCACCCGTCACCACGCGTCCGCATGCTGAACAAGCCGTGGCGCACAGGGGCGCCGTCGCATAGAAAACCGCCATGTTCTGGGTCCCCCTGCTTCTCCTCGCCTGGGCCGTGACCGCTCTCGCCTGCGGCCGGCTCTGCCTGACCGCGAGCCGCGCCGCCGAGCAGGACGCGAGCGCGGCCCGTGGGCATGAACTCACGGTGTACGAGACCGCCTTCCTCTCCGGCGGCCCCACCCGGGTCGCCGACGTGACGCTCGTGGCGATGGCGCGGGCGCGGCGGCTGCTGATCGCGCACACCGGCTGGGCGACCGTGGTCGATCCGGTGGGCCGCGACGCCATGGAGCGTTCTGTGCTCGGCGCGATCGGCCCGGCGGGCCAGTCCCCCATCGCCCCGATACGCCGGGGCGCGGCCACCGCCGACGCCGTGCGGGCGCTCGCGGACCGGCTCGTCGGGCTCTCGCCGTGCCGGACGGCGCCGCCTCGGAGGTCGCGGCCGCCGTGCGTCAGGTGCGGGGCGCGACGGTGGCGGTGCTCGCGCTCGGCGCCGCCGGCGGTGCTGATGCCCGGTCAGGAGCAGAGCGGCGCGGGACAGGTGCCCGTCGCCGTCTGGTTCGGGCTGCCGCTGCTGCTGTGCGTGGGCTGCCTGGTGATCGCCCGCGTCGAGGTCCATCCGTACACGCGCTGGGCGTCTCCCGCGGGCCAGCGGCTGCTGGGCGCGCTGTCCACCCGTGACGACCACCTCACCGCGGTGGCCGTGCGCGGGGTCCGGGCCGTCGCGGACCCGGAGCTGCGGGCGGCCCTCTCCACCCGACGGCGCCCGGGGGCCGCGCACGGGGGGCATTGAGCCGACACCGGCGGCCGGTGCTTTACTTCGCCGATCATCACACGAATCATCCCTTTTGTTCGAACGTCCCGTGGTTCGGACGTCATCCGGAGCGCACCGAGTGGAGCGCCCGGCCGGACAGAAGAGGTGGAGAAGCGCGATGAGAGCAGCAGCCGCCCGCTACGGAACCGCCGGTTCCCTGGTCCTGACCGCCCTCGTCGCCGCCCCGGCGGGAAGCGCGGGCGCCGCCCCGCCCTCCCCCGAGATCCGCGGCACCGCCGTCGCCGCGCAGCGCGCCGAGACCGCCGGCATCCGCTGGGGCGCCTGCGCCAAGGCCGAGAAGCTGCCCGCCTCCCTGAAGTGCGGCACGGTCTCCGTACCGCTGGACTACGCCCGCCCGGACGGCCGGCAGATCAGACTGACCGTCAGCCGCGCCAAAGCCACGGGCAAGTACGGCAAGCGTGCCGTCGCGCGTCAGGGGGCCCTCGTCTTCAACCCCGGCGGCCCCGGCGGCTCCGGCATGTACTTCCCGCTGATGGGCCTCATGCCCGAGTGGAAGCGCCTCGGGGCGGCGTACGACCTCGTCGGGTACGCGCCGCGCGGGGTCGGGCGCTCGGCGCCGCTGTCCTGCCAGGACCCGAAGGAGTACGCCAAGCGCCCACGCAGTCGCAGAGCCACCCCGACCCCTCGTACAAGCGTGAACGCATCGCGCAGGCGCAGGCGTACGCGCGCGGGTGCGCCGAACGCAATCCGGGGCTGCGGCACTACACGACGCTGAACAACGCGCGCGACCTCGACGTGCTGCGGGCCGCGCTCGGCGAGCGGAAGCTGACGTTCATGGGCGCGTCGTACGGCACCTACTTCGGGGCCGTGTACGCGACGCTCTTCCCGGCGCACGTGCGCCGCATGGTCTTCGACTCGGCGGTCAACCCCGCGCCCGCACAGATCTGGTACCGCAACAACCTCGACCAGTCGGCGGCCTTCGAGCGGCGCTGGGCGGACTTCCGCGCCTGGGTCGCCAAGCACGACGGGACGTACCACCTGGGCACGACGCCCGAAGAGGTCCAGCGCCACTACGAGAAGGTGCGCGCCGAGCTGGCCCACAAGCCCGCCGGCGGCAAGGTCGGCCCGGGGCAGCTCCAGGCCGCCTACCTCATGGCCGGGTACTACGACGACTTCTGGCCGGCGCGCGAGGCACTCGCCGCGTACGTGAAGGGCGACGCGCGGCCGCTGGTCCAGCAGGCCGCGCCCGAGCCGCGGGCGGCGGCCGAGGAGGAGAACGGCAACGCCGTCTACACGGCCGTCGAGTGCAACGACGCGCCGTGGCCGACGGACTTCGCCACCTGGGACCGCGACAACTCGGAGCTGGCCCGGGTGGCGCCCTTCGAGACGTGGGACAACGTGTGGATGAACCTGCCGTGCGCCTACTGGCCCGCGCCCCGGCAGCAGCCGGTCGACGTGCGCGCCTCGGCGGGCGAACTGGCCCCCACGCTGATCCTCGCCGCCGAGCGCGACGCGGCGACCCCGTACGACGGCGCGCTGGAGCTGCACCGCAGGCTGGCCGGGTCGGTCCTGGTCACCGAGCGGGACGCGGGCACGCACGGCATCGGCGGCGGCCCCAACCGCTGTGTCAACGGGCACCTGGAGGCGTACCTCCTGGAGGGCCGCCTCCCGGTGCGGCGCGCGGCGTGCGCGCCGCACAAGGAGCCGCTGCCGCAGTCCGGACAGCGGGCGGTGCCGCGTCCCAGGGCCCTGTGAGCCAGGGCCCCGTGCAGGGGTGACAGGGGGTTACGCGAGACCCGCCACCAGCTCCGCCACGGACTTGCGGCGGCCGGTGTAGAACGGCACCTCTTCGCGGACGTGCATACGGGCCTCGGAGGCGCGCAGGTGACGCATGAGGTCGACGATGCGGTACAGCTCGTCGGCCTCGAAGGCCAGCAGCCACTCGTAGTCGCCGAGGGAGAAGGAGGCGACGGTGTTGGCGCGCACGTCGGGGTAGCCGCGGGCCATCTTGCCGTGATCGGCGAGCATGCGGCGGCGGTCCTCGTCGGGCAGGAGGTACCAGTCGTAGGAGCGCACGAAGGGGTAGACCGAGACGTAGTTGCGGGGCGTCTCGTCGGCCAGGAAGGCCGGGATGTGCGACTTGTTGAACTCCGCGGGGCGGTGCAGCGCCATGTTCGACCAGACCGGCTCCAGCGCGCGGCCCAGCTTGGTGCGGCGGAAGAGGTTGTAGGCCTCCTGCAGCTCGTCGGAGGTCTCGGCGTGCCACCAGATCATGACGTCGGCGTCGGCGCGCAGGCCGGAGACGTCGTAGGTGCCGCGGATGGTGATGTCCTTGGCGGCGAGCTGGTCGAAGAGTTCCTGGACCTCGTCGGCGTAGCCGCCGCGGTCCTCCGGAAGCACGTCACGCAGCTTGAAGACCGACCACAGGGTGTAGCGGATGACCTCGTTGAGGTCCTTGGCCTTCTTGCCGGCGTTGGGGGTCTTGGCGGGGGCGTCGTCACTCATGGGGCTATTCTCCTCCGCCGCCGTGCAGGCTCTGCACCGGGTGGCGGGTGAGCTGCTCCACACCCGTGAGGTCCCCGGCCAGCTGGTCCACGGCCGCGTTGGCGCTCGCGATGCACGCGGGGATGCCGACGCCGTCGTACGCGGCTCCGCAGACCGCGAGGCCGGGCAGCGCGGCGACGTGGGCGCGGACGCGGGCCACGCGCGCGTGGTGGCCGACGGGGTACTGCGGGAGGCCGTCGTCCCAGCGGGTGACGCGGGAGGCGACGGGCGTGGCGTTCAGCCCGGTGGCCTCGCGCAGGTCGTGGCGGGAGATGCCGACGAGGTCGGCGTCGTCCTTCTCCAGGACCGCCACGTCGCCGTACCGTCCGACGGAGGTGCGCAGGACCAGCAGGTCCGGGTTCTGCCGGTCGATCCAGCCCCACTTGCGGCTGGCGAAGGTGGACGCCTTGATGGTGTGCCCGTCGACGGCGGCACGAGGAAGCCGCTGCCTTCGGGGAGGTCCGTTTCCGCGCGCTTGTACGCGAGGGTGACCAGCGCCATGGAGGCGTACTCCACGGCGTCCAGCTCGGCGGCCGCGGCGGGCGACTCGGCGGCCAGGAGCCGCGCGGCGGCGGGCGCGGGCAGGCGAGGACGACGGCGTCGGCCTCGAGGACGCCGCTGTCGGTGACCACGCGCCAGCCGTCACCGGTGCGGCGCAGCTCGGTGACCGGGGTGCCGGTGAGAATGCGTGCGCCACGCGCGCGTACCGACGCGGCGACGGCGAGCGGCAGCTGTCCGATACCGCCGTCGATGCCCATGAAGACGGGCCCGGTCTGCTGGTTCCGCGCGGCGCGCGCCTGGATGTCGCGGACCCCCTCGGTGAGGGAGGTGTGCGTGCGGGCGGCCTCGAAGAGCTGCGGGACGGCCGAGCGCATGGAGATGCGGTACGCGTCGCCCGCGTAGACGCCGCCGAGCAGGGGCTCCACGAGGCGGTCGACGACCTCGCGGCCGAGGCGGGCGGCGACGTACTCCCCCACGGCGACGTCGTCACCGACCTCGGTGGGCGGCAGCTCGCGGTCCCGTTCGATGCGGTGCAGGCCCTCTGCAGAGAGGACCCCGGCCAGGGCGGAGGCGTCGCCCGGTACGCCCATGACGTGGCCCTTGGGCATGGGGCGCAGGGCGCCGCGGGTCCAGAGCGAGGCGGTGGCGGTGGCGGGCGGCTGGAGCCGGTCGTCGAGGCCCACCTCGCGGGCGAGGGCGACGGCCTCCGGGCGGCGGGCGAGCATGGACTCGGCGCCGAGGTCTACGCCGACCCCGGCGATCTCCCCGGCGTGCAGCTTGCCGCCGAGCCGGTCGGAGGCCTCCAGGACGGTCACGCGGCTCGTCAGGGGCGGTGGCCAGGAGCCGGTGTGCGGCGGCGAGGCCGGCGATCCCGCCGCCGATGACGACGGCGTGGCCGGTGCCCGTACGTGTGTCCGTTTCGCGCATGCCTCCACTCTCTCAGACCGCCGAGTCCCGACCGTGACCGCATCGGGACCGGTCGGCAACCACCGTTCGCACCCCGCCCGGCGTCGTAGGAGCATCACCGGCCACGTCTATCGGGGGCACGTCGATGCACACGTCCAGCAGGTCACGTCACCGCATGTCCAGGGGCCGCGCGGCCCGGGCCCTCTCCGGGGTGCTCCTGGCGGGCGCGCTCGCGCTCACCGGGGTGCACCGCGAGCGGCGGCGACAGCGGGGACGACGACAAGGCGGCGGGCGCGGGCCACCAGGCCGCCGCTCCGGAGGGCGCCAAGGACGCCGCCGGCTCACAGGCCGACACGTCCGGCGGCCAGAAGCGCCCCAAGCTCACCGGCACGCACGTCATCCGCACCGCGACGCTCACCGTCCGCGTCAAGGACGTCACCAAGGCCCTGGACGAGGCCCGGGCGGCGGCCGAGGACGCGGGCGGCATCGTGGGAAACGAGAGCACGTCGCGCGACGACGAGGGCCGCGAAAGCTCCCGTGTCGTGCTGCGCGTGCCGCAGGACACGTACGAGGACGTCCTGAAGTCCCTCGAAGGAACAGGCCGGTTGCTCGACCGCGAGGCCAAGGCGCAGGACGTCACCGATCAGGTCGTCGACGTCGAGAGCCGCGTCAAGTCCCAGCGGGCGAGCGTGACGCGCGTGCGGGAGCTGATGGACAAGGCGACGAAGCTGAGTGATGTGGTGTCCCTGGAAGGGGAGTTGAGCACCCGTCAGGCCGACCTGGAGTCGCTGCTCGCGCAGCGGGCCTCGCTGAAGGACCGCACGAGCATGGCGACGATCACCCTGTCCCTCACGGAGAGCGCGCGGAAGGCCGACGGCGGGGACGACGACACGACGCTGGGTGACGCGCTCGCGGGCGGCTGGGACGCGTTCGTCACGGGCCTGCGCTGGATCGCCATCGCCCTGGCCGCCATCCTCCCGTTCGCGGCGGCGGCCACGCTGCTGCTCCTGCTGTGGCTGCGGCGGTCACATCGCAACCAGGGCGACAACGCCCCGTGAGGGACGGGGAACCTGGCGCCCCGTAAGGGGCGCGGGGAACTGCGCGCCCAGCCACGACAGACCGCCAGCCGAATCCCCACACCGGCCAACGGCGCCCCTCAGGGGCGCGGGGAACTGCGCGCTCAACCCCCACGCACCGACAACCCACCCACCACGCCCACCACCACGGCGTCAGGGGCGCGGGGAACTGCGCGCCCAACCCCCACCAACCCGCAGCCCATCCCCCACACCGACCGACGCGACGCCAACCCCACCGCCGACGTCACCCCCCACAGCGTGACCTAGCGTGTCCACATGAGCAGCACACAAGAGCGACTGGTGGTCATCGGAGGCGACGCGACCGGCATGTCCGCCGCATCGCAGGCACGCAGGCTCAAGGGCCCGGACGAACTGGAGATCGTCGCGTTCGAGCGCGGCGACTTCACCTCGTACTCCGCCTGCGGCATCCCGTACTGGGTGGGCGGCGCCGTCGAGGACCGGGACGACCTGGTCGCGCGGACGCCCGAGGAGCACCGGGAGCGGGCGATCGACCTGCGGATGCGCACCGAGGTGCGGCGGATCGACGTGGCGGGCCGGCGCGTCCTCGCCCGTGACCTGGAGTCGGGCGAGGAGTACTGGACGGCGTACGACAAGCTCGTCGTCGCCCACCGGCGCCCGGCCGCTGCGCCCGCCGCTGCCCGGCGTCGACGCGCCCCGGCGTGCACGGCGTGCAGACCCTCGGCGACGGGCAGGCCCTGATCGACACCCTGACCCGCACCGAGGGCCGCCGGGCGGTGGTCGTCGGGGCCGGGTACATCGGCGTGGAGATGGCGGAGGCGCTGATCCAGCGCGGCTACGACGTGACGGTCGTCAACCGCGGCAAGGAGCCGATGTCCACGCTCGACCCGGACATGGGCCGCCTGGTGCACGAGGCGATGACCGGGATGGGCATCGAGATGGTGAACGACACCGAGGTCACCAAGATCCTCACGGGTGAGGACGGCCGGGTCTCGGCGGTGGTGACGGAGGAGGCCGAGTACCCGGCGGACGTCGTGATCCTCGGTGTCGGCGTGCGCCCCGAGACGGAGCTGGCGCGCGCGGCGGGGCTGCCGGTGGGCGAGTACGGCGGCCTGCTGACGGACCTCGCGATGCGGGTGCGCGGCCACGAGGACATCTGGGCGGGCGGGGACTGCGTGGAGGTCCTGGACCTGGTGTCGGGGCGGCAGCGGCACATCGCCCTCGGCACGCACGCGAACAAGCACGGGCAGGTCATCGGCTCGAACGTGGGCGGGGGCTACGCGACCTTCCCCGGCGTCGTCGGCACGGCCGTCAGCAAGGTGTGCGACCTGGAGATCGCGCGGACGGGCCTGCGCGAGAGGGACGCGCTGGCGGCGGGGCTGCGGTTCGTGGCGGTGACCATCGAGTCGACCAGCCGGGCCGGTTACTACCCTGGCGCGGCCCTGATGACGGTGAAGATGCTGGCCGAGCGGCGCACGGGCCGGCTGCTCGGCGTGCAGATCGTCGGGCGCGAGGGCGCGGGCAAGCGGGTCGACGTCGCGGCGGTCGCGCTGACGGCGGGGATGACGGTGGAGCAGATGACGGCGCTCGACCTCGGGTACGCGCCGCCGTTCTCCCCGGTGTGGGACCCGATCCTGGTGGCGGCACGCAAGGCGGTCGCGGCGGTGAGGGCGGACGCGGACTGAGGAACGCCCTGTTCCGCGCCCCCGCCCGCCGTCACGGAACGCGCGCGCCCCGCAGGTCAGTACGGGCTCGCCGCGGAAAAGCCGCCCTACACCGCTGCCGCCCCGATTGGCTGATTCCATACGTTCGGGCCCCTCTCGTTTCCCGCTCCGTGGGAGCCCGCCCACGGCGGGCGCGGGTGACCGGCGCTGACACGCGGAGCGGGAAGCGGCGCCCCCTCTGAGCGGCCACGGCGTCCTGGAAGCTCCGCTTCCGGAGCGCGTCGCGCTTCCCGCGCGCCCCTCCCGCACCCCTGAGGCCGTCCCCTCTCTTTTCCGCCAGCTTTCACAGAATCGGCACAGCCTCCACAGCAGGGCCGCACCATGTGACGCGTCAGAGCGGAACGGACACACACCGCGACATGTGGCCGCGCCGTTGGGGCGGGCGTGGGGCGGAGGCATCCCCGCGGCCCGAGCGTGGAGGGGACCACAGACCGCATGAGACTCACCGCACGAGCGACGGCTCCCGACGCCGGCGCCGCGATCACCGCCGAACCCGAGGGAGCGTGAGGGCGCCGTGCGCATACTCCTCCTGGGCGCCACCGGTTACCTGGACGGGCATGTCGAGGAGCGGCTGCGCGCCCTGCCGGGCGTACGGCTGCTGCGCGGCGGCCGCGCGCCCGTGGACGACCACCGGATCGACCTCGCCACCATCACCACCGACGCGCTCGCCGAGCAGCTCATGCCGGGCCGCTCCTGACGCGGTGGTCAACTGCGCGGGCACGGCCGCCGGCACCACCGCGGACCTCGCCGCGGTCAACTCCCGTGGCCCGGCGGTCCTGTGCGAGGCCCTGCGGGCGCGGCGCCCGACGCCCGCCTCGTGCACCTCGGCTCGGCCGCCGAGTACGGCCCGCGGGGCGTCGGCGAGCGCACCGCGGACGGACGCCCCCGCCCGCCCGGTCACCCCTTACGGCGCCACCAAGCTGGCCGGCACCCTCGCCGTCCTTGGAGTCACCGATCGACGCCCTGGTGCTGCGGGTCACCGACCCGGTGGGCCCCGGCGCACCCCCGGCCGCGCTGCCGGGCCGCCTCACCGCCGAGCTGAGCCGGGCCCTCGCGCACACCCCGCACGGCACGCTGCGGGTCGGCGACCTCACCGTGCACCGGGACTTCGTCGACGTACGCGATGTGGCGCGGGCGGTGGCGCTCGCGCTGGCCCTGCCGGGGCGGCTGCCGCGGCTGCTCAACATCGGCAGCGGGCGGGCCGCCCCGGTGCGCGACCTGGCCCAGGGCCTGGCGGACGCGCCGGGTTCACCGGCGTTGTGGAGGAGGCGCCCGCCCCGGCGGGCCGGTCGACGGCGTGCCTGGCCAGTGCTCGACGTCACGCCGCGGAGTGGGAGCTGGGGCTGGCGGCCCCGGTTCACCCTGGCCGGGAGTCGCCTGGCCGGCGCTCTGGGCCGCGGACGGTGCCCCGCGTCCGTCGCGCGCTGACGGACCGACGAA
>RBWT01000105.1 GCA_004010275.1 Streptomyces huasconensis | reverse complement strand
CCCGTCAGGGCGCGGGGAACTGCGCGACGAGCCCCCACCGGGCCGCAGCCGCACAGACCACCCCCGCCACCCCACCGCCCCCCCCCAGCTCAGTCCAGCACCGGCTCCCGCGGCAACACACCCGCCCCGGCGACCGTCGCGTACCAGTGCGCGCTGGACTTCGGGATGCGGGCCTGCGTCTCGTAGTCGACGTACACCGCCCCGAACCGCTTGCTGTAGCCGTACGCCCATTCGAAGTTGTCCAGGAGCGACCAGAGGTAGTAGCCGCGGACGTCGGCGCCGTCGGTGAGGGCGCGGCGGACGGCGGCCAGATGGCCGTGGAGGTAGGCGATGCGCTCCGGGTCGTGCACGCGGCCGTCCGGGTCGGGCTTGTCGTCGCAGGCCGCGCCGTTCTCCGTGATGTACAGCGGCAGCCCCGGCGCCTCCCGCGTGTACCGCATGATCAGCTCGTGCAGCCCGGTCGGGTCGATGGTCCAGCCCATCGCGGTGCGCTCGCCCGGCGTCTGGTGGAAGGCCACGTCCTCGGCCGCGGGCCAGGGGGAGTGGTCGCTCGCCCCGTGCCCGTCGGCGCTCGAACTGCCGCCCTCGGGAGCGGCCGACACCAGCGCGGGCGTGTAGTAGTTGAGCCCCAGCGCGTCCAGCGGCTGATGGATGTCGGCCAGGTCGCCGTCCCGGACACAGGACCAGTCGGTGACCCGCGCGGTGTCCGCCAGCAGGTCGGCCGGGTAGGCGCCGTGCAGCATCGGGCCGTGGAAGACGCCGTTGGCGAGGTTGTCGATGCGCCGCCGGGCGTCCAGGTCCTGCGGGGCGTCGGAGACCGCCCTGACCACCGCCGAGTTGAGGCTCACCGCGATGCGGGACCGGGCGGGCAGGGCGGCGCGCAGCGCCTGGGTGCCGCGGCGGTGCGCGAGGTTGAGGTGGTGCGCGGCCTGGAGGGCAGCCGCGGGGTCGGTGCGGCCGGGGGCGTGCACGCCGGAGCCGTACCCGAGGAAGGCGCTGCACCACGGTTCGTTGAGCGTGATCCAGGACTCGACGCGGTCGCCCAGCGCCTCGGCGACGAAGCCCGCGTACTCGGCGAAGCGGTACGCCGTCTCGCGCGCCGGCCAGCCGCCCGCGTCCTCCAGCTCCTGCGGCAGGTCCCAGTGGTAGAGCGTCACGGCGGGCGCGATGCCCTTGGCCAGCAGCTCGTCGACCAGGCGCCGGTAGAAGTCAAGGCCGCGCTGGACGGCGGGGCCGCGCCCGGTGGGCTGGACCCGCGACCAGGAGACGGAGAACCGGTAGGCGGTCAGGCCCAGCTCCGCCATGAGCGCCACGTCGTCGCGGTAGCGGTGGTAGTGCTCGACGCGACGTCACCGGTGTCACCGCCGGCCGTGCGCCCCGGCGTATGGCTGAAGGTGTCCCAGATGGAGGGGGTACGGCCGTCCTCGCGCACGGCGCCCTCGATCTGGTACGCGGAGGTGGCGGCGCCCCAGAGGAAACCGGCGGGAAAGGCGAGGGATTCGGACATGGAAGCGCTCCCACGGAAGAGAGGAAAGGGGTACGAGGAGGAAGGCGAAGGGGGGTGAGGGCGGGGAAGCCCGGGAGCCCGCAGGCTCCCGGGGAGTTCAGCCCTTGACCGCGCCCTGCATGATGCCGCTCACGATCTGCTTGCCGAACAGGAGGAACGCGAGCAGCAGCGGCAGCGTGCCGAGCAGCGCGCCCGCCATGATCACCGCCCGGTCCGGGATGTAGCCCGTACCGAGGGAGTTGAGCGCCACCTGGACGGTGGGGTTCGACTGGTTGAGCGCGATGATCGGCCACAGGAAGTCGTTCCAGGCCATGACGAACGTCAGCAGGCCCAGTACGGCCATCGCGGGCCGCGCCGCCGGGAACACCACGTGCCAGATGACGCGCAGGCTGCTCGCCCCGTCCATCCGCGCCGCCTCGATCAGCTCGCTCGGCAGCGCCTGGAGCAGGTACTGCCGCATGAAGAAGACACCGAAGGCGCTCACGAACGTCGGCAGGATCACCGCCTGGAGCTGGTTGGTCCACTGCAGGTCGGCGACCCACAGATACAGGGGTACGACGCTCAGCTGCGGCGGCACCATCATCGTGCCGATGGTGAGCAGGAGCAGCGCCCCGCTGAACCTGAACTTCAGCTTGGCGAAGGCGAATCCGGCGATCGTGGAGAACAGGACGGTGCCGATGGTGATGCTGCCCGCCACGATGGTGGTGTTGAGCATCGCGTCACCGAGGCTCGCCTCGGTCCAGGCACGTTCGAGGTTCTTGAAGAGGTTGCCGCCGAACCACAGGGGCGGCGGCGTCTGCGCGAGCCGCCCGCTGGTGCGCGAGGCGGCGACCGCCGTCCAGATCAGCGGGGCCAGCGAGACGGCGGTGAACACCGCGAGGACGAGGTAGGTCAGCGGCCCCGCGTGCATCGTGCGGCCGGCCTTCAGGCCCATGGGGCGGGACGTCCGGCCCGGGGTGCGGGACTTCATCGGTCCTTCCTCAGGCGTCGGGCGATCAGCAGGTTGACCGCGGCGATGAGCAGCAGGAGTACGAGCATCAGCCAGGCGACGGCCGACGCGCGGCCCAGGTGGCCGTTGATCCACCCCTGGTCGTACAGATACAGCCCCAGCGTCTGGAACTGGTGGTCCGCGCCGCCCTTGGACCCGGCCGTGCCGCCGAACAGCAGCGGCTCACCGAAGAGCTGGGTCGCGCCGATGGTCGAGACGACCACCGTGAACAGGATCGTCGGCCGCAGCATCGGGATCGTCACGTGCCGGAACTGCTGCCAGCGCGAGGCGCCGTCCAGCGAGGCCGACTCGTACAGGTCGTGCGGCACGGCCTGCATCGCCGCCAGGTAGATCAGCGCGTTGTAGCCGGTCCACCGCCAGATGACGATGGACGACACGGCGAACTGCGAACCCCACGACGACTCACGCCAGTTGACGGGGTCGATGCCCACCGACCCGATCAGCCAGTTGACCATGCCGCCGTCCCACGCGAAGAGCAGCGTGAAGACCAGCGAGGCGCTCGCCACGGAGGTGGCGTACGGGGCGAGCATCGCCACCCGCCACAGTGTGGAGCCGCGCAGCTTGTAGTTCAGCAGGTGCGCGATGCCGAGCGCCATGGCCAGCTGGGGCACGGTGGAGATGACGCCGATGGTGAAGGTGTTGCCGAGCGCGTTCCAGAAGTAGTCGCTCTGGAGGAGGTTGGTGTAGTTCTCCAGGCCCAGCCAGGTGCTGTCGTCGAGGTTGGTCAGCTCCAGGCGGTGCAGCGAGGCCCACCCGGTGTAGAGGAGCGGGAAGAGGCCGAAGGCGCCGAAGAAGAGGAAGAAGGGCGCGACGAAGAGGTACGGCGACGCCTTGATGTCCCAGCGGTACAGGCGGCTGCGCCACGAGGACGTGGGGGAGGCCTGGCGGCTCCCGGACGCGGCCGGGGCCGCGTCCCCCTTGCCGGGGGACGCGGTCTCGGCGTACTCAGCGGTCTCGGACATGGGCGTCACTGTCCCAGAACATCCTTGATCTCCTTCTGGGCGGCGCTCCAGCCCTCCTCCGGGGACTTGCCCTGCTGCTCCACCTGGAGCACACCGATGTCCGTGATGGACTGGCCGATCTGGGCGTCCTTGATGCCGTACACGGCGGCGGGGGTGTTCTTCGCGATGCCGGCGAAGATCTCCGTGATGGGGGCGTCACTGAAGTACGCCTTGGTCGCCGGGGACGGCTTCAGCGTGTCGTAGACCGACGGGGTGGAGGGGAAGCTCGCCTGCTTGGCGAAGACCTTCGCGAGCTGCTCGGGCTGCGTCAGCCACACGGCCAGCTCGGTCGCCTCCTTCTTGTGCTTGCCCGCGCTCGGCACGCCGAGGAACGTGCCGCCCCAGTTGCCGTCCGTCGGGGCCTTGGCCATGTCCCACTTGCCCTTGCCGCCGGGGCCCGTCTTCTCCTGGATGTAACCGGCCATCCAGGAGGGGCAGGCCACGGTGGCGAACTTGCCGTTGGCGAAGCCCTGGTCCCATGTCGGGTCGAACTGCTTGAGCTTGGCGGACATGTCGCCCCGGGCGACCTTCATCGCCGCGTCCCAGGCGTCCTTGCGGCCCTGGCTCTTCTCGTAGATCTCCTCGCCGCTCTTGTCGTAGTACCGCTCGGTGGCGCCCGCGAAGACGGCGTTGTAGACGCTGGAGGCGGAGTCGACGAACTTGGTGCCGTCCGGCGCCTTCTTCATGTACTTCTCGCCCATCGCGACGTACTTGTCCCAGTCACCCGCCCACTCCTTCGCGAGCTTCTCGCGGTCGGTGGGCAGCCCGGCCTTCGCGAAGAGGTCCTTGCGGTAGCAGAGCGCGGTCGGGCCGATATCGACGCCGAGGCCGATGGTTTTGCCGTCCTCGGTGGTGGCCTGCTTCCACTTCCAGTCGAGATACGTCGACTTCTGTACGCCCTCGGCCTTGCCCAGGTCCTCGAACTTGGCGCCCTGGGTCTGGACCACCTCGGTGATGTTGCTGACCTCTATGGCGGCGACGTCGTTGACCCCGGCGCCCGACTGGAGCTGGGTGAGGAGCTTCGGGTAGTAGGCGTCGTTCCGCTCGATGACGTTCTCTTTGATCCGGATGTTCGGATGGGCCTTCTCGTACTCCTCGTACAGGCCTGCCTGCTTGAGGCCCAGCACGCCGAACGTGCCCACATTGAGCGTGATCTTGCCGTCGCCGTCCGCTGAGCCGCTGTCGTCATCGCTCGAACAAGCGGCCAGCAGGCTCGTGGCCAGCGCGGTCACGGCCGCGTAGGTCACGATGCTGCGGGTCCGGCGGGAACTGCTGCGCATGACGTCCTCCTGTTGCTGACGTGCCGACCCCCCGGCCAACTGCACTGCTGGGCCCGTTGGTTCACTCTGCGGCTCGGGCGGGGAACGTGCGGGATGTGTACGTCCAGAGTAGTGTGGGAGCGCTCCCACAGGTGATGTGTTGAAGACTTGTGGCTGGGGGCGGGGGTGTCAAGGGACCCGGCAGAGAGTCCTGCCCTCGGTTATCGGGCTGTTACGGGACGCCCCGCGTTCCCGGCCGGGCGCCCGGAAAAGGTCAGGCTGTTACATTCCTGGCCGGGGGACGGGTGACGGGAGGCGGACAATGGCAGGTCACGCAGCGCGCGGCCGCGGCGGCGGACGGCCGACTCTGGAGGAGGTCGCCGCGCGGGCGGGAGTGGGCCGCGGGACGGTCTCCCGCGTGATCAACGGCTCGCCGCGGGTCAGCGCGGCCACCCGGACGGCCGTCGAGGCCGCCGTGGCGGAACTGGGCTACGTGCCCAACACCGCGGCCCGCGCCCTGGCCGCCAACCGCACGGACGCCGTCGCCCTGGTCGTGCCCGAGCCCGAGACCCGGTTCTTCGCCGAGCCGTACTTCTCCGACGTGCTGCGCGGGGTGGGCGCCCAGCTCAGCGAGACCGAGATGCAGCTCCTGCTGATCTTCGCGGGCAACGACCAGCGGCGCCAGCGCCTGGCCCAGTACCTCGCGGCCCACCGCGTCGACGGCGTGCTGCTGGTCTCCGTGCACGCCGACGACCCGCTGCCGGAGCTGCTGAGCCAGCTGGAGATCCCGGCGGTGATCAGCGGCCGCCGCTCCGCCGACGAGGCGCTGCCCTCCGTCGACTCCGACAACTTCGCCGGGGCGTGCTCGGCGGTGGAGCACCTGCTGGCCCGCGGCCGCACCTCCATAGCCACCATCACCGGCCGCCTCGACGTGTACGGGGCCCAGCGCCGCCTGGACGGCTACCGCGCGGCCCTGCGGGAGGCCGGCCGCCCGGTCGACGAGCGGCTGATCGTGCAGGGCGACTTCACCGAGGAGGGCGGCCGCCGCGCGATGCGGGAGCTGCTGGCGGCCTGCCCCGGGCTGGACGCGGTCTTCGCGGGCTCCGACGTGATGGCGGCGGGCGCCCGGCAGGCGCTGCGGGAGGCGGGGCGCCGGATACCCGAGGACGTGGCGCTGGTCGGCTTCGACGACTCGGCGATCGCCCGCCACATGGACCCGCCGCTCACCAGCGTCCGGCAGCCGATCGAGGAGATGGGCCGGGCCATGATCGACCTGCTCCTCGCGGAGATCGCCGACGACCGCCCGGTGGCCGCGCGCCGCCTGGAGCGACGCCAGCTGGTGCTCCCTACGGAACTGGTGGAGCGGGACTCGTCCTGACGGCCCGTCGGTGCCCGGGAACGCGGGAAGGGCCCCGGTTCTCTCGAACCGGGGCCCTTCCTTCAGGGTGAGTGACGGGACTTGAACCCGCGGCCACCTGGACCACAACCAGGTGCTCTACCAACTGAGCTACACCCACCATGTCCGGTCGTCTGTCGTTCTTCCGACCGGCCGAGAAAAAGTGTACAGGGTCCGAAGGGGTGCTCGCGCACACCTTTTCCCGGACCCCGTACAGACCCCGTACAGAGCCGTACGGGGAGAGTCCGCGCCGGCTACTCCGCTGCCAGCACGTGCTTGGCCGCGATCGACTTCGCGGTGTCCGAGTCCGGTCCGGGCTGCGGGACGAAGATCGCCTCGCGGTAGTAGCGCAGCTCGGCGATGGACTCGCGGATGTCGGCGAGCGCGCGGTGGTTGCCGTTCTTGTCCGGGCTGTTGAAGTACGCCCGGGGGTACCAGCGCCGGGCCAGCTCCTTGATGGAGGAGACGTCGACGATCCGGTAGTGGAGGTACTCCTCCAGCGTCGCCATGTCCCGCAGCAGGAAGCCGCGGTCGGTGCCGACCGAGTTTCCGCACAGCGGAGCCTTCCGCGGCTCCTTGACGTGCTCACGTACGTACGCCAGGACCTGCTCCTCGGCGTCGACCAGCGTGGTGCCGCCGGCCAGCTCGTCGAGGAGCCCCGAGGCGGTGTGCATCGCGCGCACCACCTCGGGCATGGTCTCCAGCGCCGCGTCCGGCGGGCGGATCACGATGTCCACACCTTCGCCGAGCACGTTCAGTTCCGAGTCGGTGACCAGTGCGGCCACCTCGATAAGTGCGTCATCCGTCAACGAGAGCCCGGTCATCTCGCAGTCGATCCACACCATGCGATCGTTCATGCGTCCAACCCTACGGCGCACTCCTCTGACCGGGCACGGGAGGACGGCCCGGCGCGTACACGTCCGAGTGCGGCTTGCCGGGCTCGGCGGACAGGGAGGCCGTCGGGCCGAACGAGCCCGCGGCCGCCGTGCGCCGGGTCTGGGTCGGCACCGGACCCGCTTCCACCAGGGTGGGCACGGTCTGCGCGGAGGCCGGGGCGGACTCCGGCGGGCGCTCGCCCTGCGGCCTGCGGGCGCGGTAGGCGGCCCGGTAGGCGGCGGGGGAGGAACCCAGCTGGCGCCGGAAGTGGCCCCGCAGCGCGACGGCGAGCGGAAGCCGCAGCGGCCCGCGACCTCGTCGACGGAGTAGTCGGAGGTCTCGAGCAGCCGCTGTGCCTGGAGCACCCGCTGGGTGATCAGCCACTGCAGGGGAGCGCTCCCGGTCAGGGAGCGGAACCTGCGGTCGAAGGTCCGCCTGCTCATATAGGCGCGCGCGGCCAGCGTCTCCACGTCGAACTGCTCGTGGAGGTGCTCGAGGGCCCAGGCGACGACCTCGGCGAGCGGGTCGGCGCCGATCTCCTCGGGTAAAGACCTGTCGAGGTAGCGCTCCTGACCGCCGGCGCGGCGCGGCGGCACCACGAGCCTGCGGGCGAGCGCGCCCGCCGCCTCATTGCCGTGGTCCGTGCGCACGATGTGCAGACAGAGATCGATTCCGGCCGCGGTGCGCGCTCGTCAGGACGTTCCCCGTCGTCGACGAACAGCTCGCGCGGGTCCACGTGGACGGACGGATAGCGCTTCGCGAGCGTCGGCGCGTACATCCAGTGGGTGGTCGCGGGCCGGCCGTCGAGCAGTCCCGCGGCGGCGAGGACGAACGCGCCGGTGCAGAGCCCGACGATGCGGGCGCCTTCCTCGTGCGCGCGGCGCAGTGCGTCCAGCGCCTCCGGCGGCGGTGGCGAGGTGATCGACCGCCAGGCGGGTACGACGACCGTGCCCGCCCTGCCGATCGCCTCCAGGCCGTGCGGCGCGGTGAGTTCGAGACCGCCGGTGGTCCGCAGCGGTCCGTCCTCGCCGGCGCACACCAGCAGCCGGTAGCGGGGGACACCGGCGTCCTGCCGGTCGATGCCGAAGACGGAGAGCGGTATGGAACTCTCGAAAATGGGACCACCGCTGAAGAGCAGCACCGATACGATCTCCCGGCGGCGGCGCCCGGAGAGCTTGCGAGCCGTGGTCTCCGGCGCGGCAGTGGAGTCGTGACTCATGGTGCTAAACCCCCCTCGGGCGTAGCGGCTCCCTGTTCCTGACCTGCTTGACGTTTTTTACGTGCTTGCTTGGCCTGTCGCTGCTGCACGTTTCCCCTCGGTCCTCCACCAGTCCCCCGCCGTAATACAGTCAAGATCGAATCTACTGTGTCCCGTGCTGCCGGGGTGACCAGTTCAGCACCCGGCAGATTGTCGACATGGCAACTTGGCGTGAAGCATTCGATCACGAAGCGTTGCACTCGTGGGCCCGACAGGGAAGTGTGCCTCTGCTCCGTGGCCGGTCCCCGTAGGGTGCGCAGGCCCTTGGCGCACCTTTCAGTCCTGGTGGGACCGGGGTGGAGGGCGTGTTCGGCCAAGGAAAGCGCGTCCCCCGGAAGTTGGCTGAAAACCTACGGGAGCGTGTGTGCGAATCGGTCAGTCGACCGGTGTGCTCTCGGAGCCGTACCGCACGCCCCGGTGCGCCCCTGTGCCCGTCCTGCTGTGCCGTCCGCGGTGCCCGCCGCTCTGCTCCGCGAGCTGCCGCGCGGCGCACCGCTCGGACTGCCGCAGCAGCACCCGGCAGACCCCGGTGACGGCCGCCAGGCCCAGCGCCGCGCCGCCCGCCCCCGCCAGGGAGGTCCCGTACCCCACAAGGACGACCGGAACCAGGACGCAGCTGAACGCCGCCCAGCGGACCACGTCGCCCACCGAGTCCTGCGCGGGCGTCCGCCGGGGGCCCCGGGCGCGGGCCGCGGAGGCGGCGCGGCGCTTGCGGCCGGGCGGGGACGAGGGGGACAGGGCCGGGGGACCAGGCACGGAGTGCTCCTGTGAGGGGTGGCGTACCGGAGTTCAACGCGCGGCCGGGCGGCCGGTCACTGGCACACGGCAGGGTGGCACCGGACGGGTGCGCAAACCGCCTGTAGGAGGCAGCAACCATTGCCATACGGGCGAGGCTCATGCATGCTCCGGTGAACGCCGGGAGGCCCTGTGCACGGCCCGGCGCGGGCCCGCACGGGGTCCCCGCAGGCTCTGGGCAGAGGAGGAGTGTCGCCGTACCCTTGGGGGTATGGGGTTGGGAAGATGATTCCCGGACTAGATTCCCGGACCCGATTCCGGGCTTCGCGCCCCTGAATCGCCTGAACTGCCCGAACCGCCTGAACTGCCGCACCATCTGAACAGCAGACCCTCCCACAGAGGACTCCTTCGCCGAGACACCCATGGCCGGTCACGAATTCTTCGAACCCGCGGACCGCAAGCGGCAGGTCGCCGATCCGACAGCGACCCCCCGAGCGGCGGAAGAACCGCGTCATGCCTGCGATCCGGCCTTCCGGCACGGCGTCGTCGTCGGCTTCGACGGCTCGACCTCCAGTGAACGCGCCCTCGCCTATGCCATCGGCATGGCCCACCGCTCGGGATCGGGCCTGATCATCGTCCATGTCGCCAACCGGCTGCCCACCACCGTGTGGGCGGGCTGCGAGCCGCCGGTCTTCGTCGACGTGCCCGATCACCGCACCGAGGTCCTGGGCCTCGAGCTGGCCTGCGCGGACTATCTGGCCGAGGTGCCGTGGATTCTCGTCGAGCGCGGCGGCGACATCTGCCACGAGCTGGAGGAGGTCGGCCGCGAGTACAGCGCGGACGCGATCGTCGTCGGCTCCACGCAGGGCATCGTCGGGCGCATCTTCGGCTCCGTCGCGGGGCGGCTGGCGCGACGTGCGCAGCGTCCCGTCGTCGTCATCCCCTGACGCCCCACAAGTCCCCTGCGTACCAGGGCAACTCCCCTCCGTGGTAGGCCAAGTCCCCTTCATACAAAGCTCGTTGAGCGATAAATCTACTGGCGCGTAGAGGTGGTTCGCGCCCTCGGGGCGGGTACATACACGTCGCCGGCATACCGCCCTGTCGGCCCGGAGGGTGACGGCCGCCGGATGCCGAGGGCGCGGGCCGGGGCAATGGGCGACCCCGGCTCTTGAGGGACGACCCCCTGCGCGCCGGTGGCACGCGCAGGGGGTCGTTCGCATCGGGTCCGTGCAGGGATGGCCCTACTCGACGGTGACCGACTTCGCGAGGTTGCGCGGCTTGTCGATGTCCCGGCCCAGCGCCAACGCCGTGTGGTAGGCGAGGAGTTGGAGCGGGATGCCCATCAGGATCGGGTCCAGCTCGTTCTCGTTCTTCGGGACGATGATCGTCTGGTCGGCCTTCTCCTGCTCCTGGTGCGCCACCGCGAGGATCTTGCCGCTGCGGGCCTTGATCTCCTCCAGGGCGGCGCGGTTCTTCTCCAGCAGGTCGTCGTCCGGCACGATCGCGACGGTCGGCAGGGCCGGCTCGATGAGGGCGAGCGGGCCGTGCTTCAGCTCGGAGGCGGGGTAGGCCTCGGCGTGGATGTACGAGACCTCCTTGAGCTTGAGCGAGGCCTCGCGGGCGACGGGGTAGCCGCGGACCCGGCCGATGAAGAGCATCGAGCGGGCGTCGGCGTAGCTCTTGGCGATCTTCTTGATCTCGTCCTCCTGCTTGAGGATCTCCGAGATCTGGCCGGGCAGCTTGCGCAGGCCCTCGATGATCCGCTTGCCGTCGGAGACCGACAGGTCGCGGATGCGGCCGAGGTGCAGGGCGAGCAGGCCGAAGGCGACGGTGGTGTTGGTGAAGCACTTGGTGGAGACCACGCAGACCTCCGGGCCCGCGTGGACGTAGACGCCCGCGTCCGCCTCCCGGGCGATCGCCGAGCCGACGACGTTGACCACACCCAGGACGCGGGCGCCCTTGCGCTTCAGCTCCTGGACGGCGGCCAGCACGTCGTACGTCTCACCGGACTGGGAGACCGCGATGTAGAGGGTGTCGGGGTCCACGACCGCGTTGCGGTAGCGGAACTCGGACGCCGGCTCCGCGTCGGCGGGGATGCGGGCCAGCTCCTCGATCATCTGGGCGCCGATCATGCCCGCGTGGTACGAGGTGCCGCAGCCGAGGATCTTGACGCGGCGCACCTTGCGGGCGTCGTGCGCGTCGAGGTTGAGGCCGCCGAGGTGCACGGTGGAGAAGCGGTCGTCGATGCGGCCGCGCAGCACGCGGTCCACCGCGTCGGGCTGCTCGAAGATCTCCTTGTGCATGTACGTGTCGTGGCCGCCCATGTCGTACGACTCGGCCTCCCACTCCACGGTGGTCGGCGAGGCGGTCGTGCGGGAGCCCTCGGTGGTGTACGTGCGGTAGTCGTCGGCCTTGATGGTGGCCATCTCGCCGTCGTCGAGGGTGACGACCTGGCGGGTGTGGGAGACGAGCGCGGCGACGTCCGAGGCGACGAACATCTCCTTCTCGCCGATGCCGAGGACGACCGGGGAGCCGTTGCGGGCGACGACGATGCGGTCGTTGAAGTCGGCGTGCAGGACGGCGATGCCGTACGTGCCCTCGATGTGGCGCAGCGCCTCGCGCACCTTCTCTTCCAGGGTGTCCGCCTGGGAGCGGGCGATGAGGTGGGTGAGGACCTCGGTGTCGGTCTCGGAGAGGAACTCGACGCCGTCGGCGGTCAGCTTGGCGCGCAGCTCCGAGGCGTTGTCGATGATGCCGTTGTGGACGACGGCGACCTTCTCGTCCTGGGAGAGGTGCGGGTGGGCGTTCTCGTCGGAGGGGGCGCCGTGGGTGGCCCAGCGGGTGTGGGCGATGCCGGTGGTGCCCTTGAAGCGGGCGGGCACCCTGGCCTCCAGGTCGCGGACGCGTCCCTTGGCCTTCACCGTCTTCAGGCCCGTGGCCTTGGGAGCGGTGACGGCGATGCCCGCCGAGTCGTAGCCGCGGTACTCCAGGCGCTGGAGGCCTTCGAGGAGCAGCGGGGCGACGTCACGCTTGCCGATATAACCGACGATTCCACACATAGAGGGTGTCCTAGCCGTAGATGATGCGGCGCAGCTGCCGGAGGCTCAGCTCCGGCGGCGCGACCGCGCGGTATGCGAGGTCCGCCGAGATCTGTTCGAAGATCGCCGCGTTCAGCAGGCCCTGACCCTGCAGCTCGCGGTGGCGGCGACGGACGAATTCTTCGGTCGTCTCGTCGAAGTAGGCCAGCACGTCCTGGATGACCCGCAGGGCTTCGCCCCGCTGGAGCGGGGTGCTGCGGGTGAGGTGGTCCACCAGGTCGTCGTGCACTCGATGATCCTGGGGGATCTTCGTCTCTTTCGCAAGAATCCTGCCCGGAATCGGGCAAGGACGTGCCGGATGGGCGCGCGAGACCGCCCCGCTTGGCCTACATGCGGCGCAGGACCGCCTGCTTCGCCGCGGTGAACTCCTCCTCCGTCAGGACCCCCGCCCGGTGGAGTTCAGCCCAGCTCGCGCAGGCGGCGCAGCAGGGTGTCGTGGTCCTCGGCCGAGGGTGCCGGGGGCCGCCCCCTGCGGGGCGCGGGCGGCGCGTCCTCCGCGGCCGCCGGGACGGAGGGCGCCGCGGGGTGCGGCAGGCGGGCCTGGACCGCGGCGGCGACCAGGGCCATCAGCGGGTCCTTCTTGAAGCCCCACAGCTCCACCGCGTTCGGGTCGTACTTCGGCGGGGCCTTGGTCGGGGCGTTGCGCACGGTGAAACGGAGGTGGCCGTTCTCCAGGCCGACCGCCGGCTGCCACTCCACCGCCGTGATGTCGGCCAGCGCCAGGGACCTCGTGCCGGACGCCGACTTCGCCTCCTCCGTCTTCCAGTTCCACTCCAGGCGGACGCGCTCCCCGTCGAAGCTCGCGGTGCCGTCCCCGGCGGAGACGGAGAGCGGCACGGGCGGGCCGGGCAGGAGGTAGGCCGTGCAGGGGGCGGCCGGAATCTGTTCGATCAGCAGGGCGCCCCGCACCTCGTCGACCAGGTACTCCGCCACGCCGTACCGGTCGGGCTCCACGAGCAGCTGATACGGGTCGCCGGAGTCCGTCAGCTTGCCGCCCGTCGCCTGGAGCAGCGGGTCGGCGCCGTCGCGCAGCCGCAGCCGCAGGCGGCCGGACTTCTTCCCGTGCTCGAAGGCGATGCCCGCCAACGCCTCCAGCGGCAGAGCCAGTTCGCCGAGCGTCTTGCGGAGCAAGGAGACGCTCTTGTCGTGGCCTGGCACCAGCCGCAGCGTCTGTCCGTCGAAGGTCCAGGTCCCGTCGCGCTGGATGATTTCCGCCATGCGGGGATTCTCGCACCGCCCCCCGGGGGAGGTGGTCCACACCCCCTTGACCCCTCGTGAGGGCCGGGTTACCAATGGGAACCGTTCGAACGGTCCGCACCACAGCTGCGCCCCCGTCGAAGGGACCCGCTTGTGAGAACGCACCACAGAACATCACGGCTGCTCGGCTCACTGCTGCTCGTGGCGGCCGCGGCATCTCCTCCTTCGCCGCCGCTCCCGCCCCCGCGGCCAAGCCGAAGCCCGCGGTCACCCCGCTCGGCCAGATCGTGCCCGCGCCCCTGTCGGCCGAGCCGGGCGCCGCCGGCTACGAGATCACCGCCAGGACCCGCATCCGCGTCGACCGGCCCGAGGAGCGGCGCGTCGGCGAGTACCTCGCCCAGGTGCTGCGCCCCTCCACCGGCTACAAGCTCCCGGTCGTCACCGGCAAGGGCGGCGACGGCATCCGGCTGCGGCTCAGCGCCGAACCGGCGAACAAGGTCCTCGGCAACGAGGGCTACCGGGTCATCTCCACCCGCGGCTCCCTCACCATCACCTCCTGGTCGGACGCCGGGCTCTACCACGGTGTCCAGACGGTGCGTCAGCAACTGCCCGCCGCCGTCGAGAAGAAGAGCAGGCAGCGCGGCCCGTGGCGGATCGCGGGCGGCACCATCAAGGACATGCCGCGCTACACCTACCGCTCCACCATGCTCGACGTCTCGCGGCACTTCTTCACCGTCGACCAGGTCAAGCGCTACATCGACCAGGCGGCGTTCTACAAGATGAACAAGCTGCACCTGCATCTGAGCGACGACCAGGGCTGGCGCATCGCCGTCGACTCCTGGCCGCGCCTGGCCACGTACGGCGGTTCCACGCAGGTGGGCGGCGGCAAGGGCGGCTACTACACGAAGGCGCAGTACAAGGAGATCGTCGCGTACGCCGCCTCGCGGCACCTGGAGGTCGTCCCGGAGATCGACATGCCGGGGCACACCAACGCGGCCCTCGCCTCGTACGCCGAGCTGAACTGCGACGGCGTCGCCCCGCCCCTCTACACCGGTACCGCCGTCGGTTTCAGCTCGCTGTGCGTCAAGAAGGACGTCACGTACGACTTCGTGGACGACGTGATCCGCGAGCTGGCCGCGCTGACGCCCGGCGAGTACCTCCACATCGGCGGTGACGAGGCGCACTCCACCAGCCACGAGGACTTCGTCGCCTTCATGGACAAGGTGCAGCCCATCGTCGCCAAGTACGGCAAGAAGGTGATGGGCTGGCACCAGCTGACCGGCGCCAGGCCCGCCGAGGGTGCCGTCGCCCAGTACTGGGGATACGACAGGACCGGCGCCGCCGAGCGCGAGCAGGTCGTGAACGCCGCGAAGAACGGCACCAAGCTGGTCCTCTCTCCGGCCGACCGCTCCTACCTCGACATGAAGTACACCAAGGACACCCCGCTCGGCCTGACCTGGGCCGGTCTGGTCGAGGTGCAGCGCTCGTACGACTGGGACCCGGCCACGTATCTGAAGGGGGCGCCCGCCGACGCGGTCCTGGGCGTCGAGGCACCGCTGTGGACGGAGACCCTGTCCACCTCCGCGCACCTGGATCACATGGCGTTCCCGCGCCTGCCGGGGATCGCCGAACTCGGCTGGTCGCCCGCGGCCACGCACGACTGGGAGAAGTACAAGGTGCGGCTCGCCGCGCAGGCCCCGCGCTGGGACGCGCTCGGCTTCGGCTACTACAAGTCGCCACAGGTGCCCTGGCCCGCGCCCTGACATGACGACACGCACGGCGTACGAGGACGGGGCTCGGAAGGACCGTCTTCCGAGCCCCATCGGCTTGACGCGGCCGGGTTCCTCGGCGCCCCGAGGCGCCCCGACCGGCTCCGTTGGTCAGACGCGCGACGGTACCGCTGCTCCGCTGCGGCGGAGTGCCGTCTCGCCGAGGCCCTGGAAGAAGCGCTCCCGGGTGCAGAAGCTCAGCAGGGCTTCCTTCTCCGGCTTCTGGATGACGGTCTCGGCGCGGAACCCGACGGACGCGTTGCGGGCGAGCACCGCCGTGTCGCGCACGGCGGGTGCGACGACGACCCGCCCGGTCGCCGGGTCGGCGAACAGCTCGCGCAGCACCGCGGTGAGCACACCGCGGCTGAAGCCGGGGACGCGCACCTCGGGCGGGGCGGTGAAGAAGTGCATGCCGACGTCGCCGGGGAGCGGTTCGTAGAGGCCGGCCAACTCCACGTACGCAGGGTCGTACCGCTCCATCAAAAAGCACGGCACGCCCCGGTACCGGCCGAGGAACGCCTCCTGGTGGTCGGAGGCGGCGATCGCCATGTAGGCGCGCTCGACATCGGTCAGCGTGGCGCCCCGCATCTGCCGGCACGCGGCCCTGGGGTGCGTCATCCAGCCGTACACCAGTTCGGCGTCGGTCAGAGGGTCGAGCGGGCGGAGCGTGAAGTCGTACGCCGTGGAGGGCCGGTGGCGGTGAGCAGGCGCGGTCAAGGGTCTCTCCTCCCAGGTACCGCTCGGCGTGGCCGGCGATCAGATCGAGGACGGCCGTGATGTCGGCGGTGGTGGTCTCGGGGTTGAGCAGGGTGAACCGCAGGTACTGGCGGTCGCCCACCTTGGTGCCGGCCACCACGGCGTCACCGGAGGCGAACAATGCCTTGCGGGCGTAGAGGTTGGCGCGGTCGATCGCGAAGGGGGCGCAGATCGCGGTGGGGATGTAGCGGAAGACGAGCGTGGAGAGCTGCGGTTCGGCCACGACGTCGAAGCGGGGGTCGGCGGCGAGCATGCGCCAGCCCTTCGTGGCCGTGTCGCAGACCTCGTCGAAGAGGTCGCCGATGGCGTCCGCGCCCATCACGCGCAGCGTCATCCACAGCTTCAGGGCGTCGAAGCGCCGGGTGGTTACGGGGGACTTGCCGGCCTGGCCGGGGAGGCGCCCGCGCACCCTGTCGCGGACCAGGACGGCCGAGGAACTCACCGGCTGGAAGAAGGACTTGTCGTAGTCCACGGTGACGGAGTCGGCGCGCTCGATGCCGTCGAGGAGGTGCCGGTTCCTGCGGGAGGCGAGCAGCCCGCAGCCGTACGCCGCGTCCACGTGCAGCCAGATGGGGTACCGCGCGCACAGCTCGGCGATCTCGGGCAGCGGGTCGATGGAGCCGAGGTCGGCGGTGCCCGCGGTGGCGACGACCGCCATGGGGGAGCGGTCGTCGCGGCGGCAGCGCTCCAGCTCACGGGCGAGGGCCACGGTCTGCATGCGCTTGTTCCGGTCGGTGGGGATCACCACCACGGCGTCCTCGCCGAGGCCGAGCAGCCGGGCGGCCTGCCGGACGCCCACGTGACCGGCCTCGGAGACGAAGACGCGCAGGCGGGCGGGGTCCTGCTCCTTGGTCTCCTCGCGGGCGAGCAGCAGGGCGTGGAGGTGGGACTGGGCGCCGCCGCTGGTGAACACCCCGTCGGCGGCCGGGCCGAGGCCGAGGCGCTCGCTGGTCCAGTCGATGAGGCGGCGCTCGACGAGCTGCCGCCCGCGGACTGGTCGCGGGTGCCGAGCGAGGAGCTGACGGCGGAGACGACCGCTTCGGCGAGGACGGCGGGGATGACGACGGGGCAGTTGAGGTGGGCGAGGTGGCGGGGGTGGTGGAAGGGGATCGCGTCGCGCAGGTACAGCTCGTCCAGTTCGTCGAGCGCGGCGAGCGTCGTGCAGGGGCGCGTCCAGGTCGACGGCCTCGACGCGGCGGGCGAGTTCACCGGCGGTGACGCCGGTGGACGGGCGGGGTGTGGTGGCGAGTCGGGCGGCCACCCGCTCGACTCCTTCGGTCACGGAGCTGCGGTACCGCTCCGCGGTGGTGTCATTGAGCAGGTGCGAGCGCATGGACTGTCCTCCCGAGGTGCAACTTAGGTAACCCTAACCTAACTCTACCGTCCGGAGTCCTCGGGAAAGGGGTCCCTCGGGAAAAGCAGCACCGCCCCCTCCGCGAACGGAGGGGGCGGGCGGTGAGTCGGTGTGGTGGTGCGGCGGCGCGCTTATGCGGTGGTGCCGTGCGGAGGTCAGGCGCTCTTCTTGGGCTTCTTCGCCTTCTCGATCGCGTCCGCGAGGTCCTCCAGGATCGGCGCGCACTTGGCGTACGAGAAGATCGGCTCCGTCACGCGCGGGATGACCTGCCCGGCCTTGACGGCGGGGAGCTTGCGCCAGGTCGGCTTGGACTCGTCCAGGACGGCCGGCTGGAGGGCGGAGGTGCGGTTGTCCATCATGATGAGGTCCGCGTCGTACTGGTCGACGTTCTCCCAGCTGAGGTTCTCGAACCAGCCGCCGGACTCCTTCTTGGCCTTCTCCGGCGGCTCGATGATGTTCACGCCGAGCGCCTTGAAGTACTCCAGGTCGGCGGAGAGGTTCGAGCCGGAGACGTAGAAGAGGTCCTGGCTCGCGGAGCCCACGAGGACCTTGATGTCCTTGTGGGCCTTGGCGACCTTGCGCAGCCGCTCGGAGGCGTCCTCGAAGCGCTTCTTCGCCTTGACGACCTTGTCGGACGTCACGTCCGCGCCGAGCGACTCGGCGAGCGCGAGGATGCGCTGGAGAGGCTGGGTCATCTGGCGGTCGTAGACGCTGATGCCGACGCTCGGGGCGAGCTTCAGGATCTTGTCGCTGCTCTCCTCCGGCACGTACCAGAGGGTGCCCTTGGCGTCGAACATGGTGGAGATCAGCACGTCGGGGGCGAGGCCCGCGTACTTCTCGACGTTGAACCGGCCCCATTCGTTGCCGATGACCGTCAGCTTGCTGACGTCCATGTCGCCGGCCTGCACGTCGGCCTTGCCGTCCTTGGTCTTCGTCGGGCCGAAGACGCCCTTGCACTCGATGCCGTAGTCGAACAGGGCGGCGGCGACGCCGGTGAAGGCGACGATGTTCTTCGGCGTCGCCTCGCGCTCGGCCGTCTTCCCGCGGTCGTCCTTGAAGCTCCAGGGGCCCGCCTTGGCCGCACCGTCCTTCTTCTCCCCGTCCTTTTTCTCGCTGCCGCAGGCCGCCAGGACGGCGGTCAGGCCGAGGGCGCGCCGGCGGCGAGCATGCCGCGGCGGGAGAGCTGGAGGGAGCGGGGCTGGGACATGGGGGTCTCTGCTTTCGTGACGGTGCGGCGGCCGGAGGCCACTGGACCGGCCGGGGCCACTGGCCGGAAGTAGAGCTTAGGCTAGCCTAAGCTCACTCCGGTCTCGGGGGGTCCCTCAACGCCCGCCCGCCGGGGCGAGGCCCGGCCCCGCCTCGCCTCAGCCCGCGAAGCCCAGCTCCCGCGCGATGAGCATCCGCTGCACCTCGCTGGTGCCCTCGCCGATCTCCAGGATCTTGGAGTCCCGCCACATCCGGGCCACGGGGTATTCGTTCATGAAGCCGTACCCGCCGTGGATCTGCGTGGCCTCGCGGGCGTTGTCCACGGCGACCGTCGAGGAGTAGAGCTTGGCGATCGCCGCCTCCTTCTTGAACGGCTCCCCGGCGACCAGGCGCGAGGCCGCGTCCCGCCAGCCGACCCGGGCCATGTGCGCCCGCGTCTCCATGTCCGCGATCTTGAACTGGATGGCTTGATTCGCCCCGATCGGCCTGCCGAAGGCGTGCCGCTCCTTGGCGTACTTCACCGACTCGTCCACGCAGCCCTGCGCGAGCCCGGTGGCGAGCGCGGAGATGGCGACGCGGCCCTCGTCCAGGATGCGCAGGAACTGGGCATAGCCCCGGCCCTCCTCGCCCAGGAGGTTCGCCGCGGGCACGCGGACGTCGGAGAAGGACAGCTCGCGGGTGTCCGAGGCGTTCCACCCCACCTTCGAGTACGGCGCCGCGACCGTGAAGCCCGGCGTCCCCGACGGCACGATGATCGAGGAGATCAGCGGGCGGCCGTCGGCCTTGCGGCCGGTGACGGCGGTGACCGTGACCAGGCCGGTGATGTCCGTACCGGAGTTGGTGATGAAGCACTTCGAGCCGTTGATGACCCAGTCGTCGCCGTCGCGCACGGCCGTGGTGCGGGTGCCGCCCGCGTCCGAGCCGCCGTCGGGCTCGGTCAGGCCGAACGCGCCGAGCATCTCGCCGGAGCACAGCTTCGGCAGCCACTGCCGCTTCTGCTCCTCGGTGCCGAACAGGTGCAGCGGCATCGCGCCGAGCGAGACGCCCGCCTCCAGGGTGATCGCCACGGACGAGTCGACGCGGGCCAGCTCTTCGAGGGCGATGCCGAGCGCGAAGTAGTCACCGCCCATCCCGCCGTACTCCTCGGGGAAGGGCAGGCCGAACAGGCCCATGCGGCCCATCTCGCGGACGATCTCGTACGGGAATTCGTGGCGCTCGTAGAAGTCGCCGATCTTGGGGGCGACCACGTCGTGCGCGAACGCCTCGACCGTGCGGCGGAGTTCCTCGTGCTCGGGGCTCAGACGGTGGTCCATCGTTCTCTCACTGCTCCTGGTGGGTCAGGGCGCGGACGGTGCGGGACGGGCTGGGTCGGCCCAGGTGGCCGGCCATCCAGGCGCTGGTGGCGCAGAGACGGCCGAGGTCGACCCCGGTGTCGATGCCGAGGCCGTGCAGCATCCAGACGAGGTCTTCGGTGGCGAGGTTGCCGGTGGCGCTCTTCGCGTACGGGCAGCCGCCGAGACCGCCCGCGGAGGCGTCCACCGTCGTCACGCCGTGCTGGAGCGCGGCCAGGGTGTTGGCGAGCGCCTGGCCGTACGTGTCGTGGAAGTGGACGCCGATCCGGTCGGTCGGGACCCCCGCTTCGTTCAACCCGGTGAGCAGGGTGCGCACATGGCCCGGCGTGGCCACGCCGATGGTGTCGCCGAGGCTCAGTTCGTCGCACCCCATGGCGAGCAGCGCGCGGCAGACGCGGACGACCTGGTCGATGGGGACCGGGCCCTCCCAGGGGTCGCCGAAGCACATCGAGAGATAGCCGCGGACGTGCATCCGGTGCTCCCGCGCGCGGGTGACCACCGGGTCGAACATGGCGAGGGCCTCGTCCACCGTGCGGTTGAGGTTGGCCTTGGCGAAGGACTCGGTGGCGCTGGCGAAGACGGCGACGCGGTCGGCGCCGAGCGCGAGCGCCCGCTCCAGGCCGCGTTCGTTCGGCACGAGGACCGGCAGGCGCACGCCCCGGAGGTCGCCGAGGAGCGGGAAGAGCCGCTCGGCGTCGGCCAGTTGGGGCACCCACTTGGGGTGGACGAAGCTGGTCGCCTCGACGGTGGTCAGGCCCGCGTCGGCGAGGCGGTGGATGAACTCCGCCTTGATCTCGGTGGGGACCACCGACTGCTCGTTCTGCAGGCCGTCGCGGGCGCCGACCTCGTGGATGCGGACGCGGGGCGGCAGCTCCGGGTCCCGGACGGTCATGGGGAGCCCGGCGGGGGCGGCTGTCGTGGCGCCCGCGGTGTCGTCTGCGGTGTTCATGCCCCCGCCTCCTCGTCCGCCTCGTCGTCCGGGAGCACCACCGCGAGGACCTGGTCCATGGCGACCGTGGTGCCCGCGCCGACGTCCAGCTCGGTGACCGTGCCGGCGTGCGGGGCGGCGATGACGTGCTCCATCTTCATCGCCTCGACCACCAGCAGGCTCTGACCCGCGCTCACCCGGTCGCCGGGGGAGACCTTCACGACCGTGACGGTGCCCGGCATGGGGGCGGTGAGCGCGTCGGCCCCGGCGTGCGCGGCGCCGGTCAGGCTCGCCTCCACGGGGTCGTGGTCCCGCACCTGCCAGGCGTCGCCGTCCGGCCCAGCCAGTCGCCGGCGCGGTGGAAGGTGTGCCGGGTGCGTCGAGGGTGACCGAGACGTGGTCGGTGGTGACCGTGTGGCCGCTGCCCCGCAGCCGGTGGGTGACGGGTTCATGTCCCGTCGCGTGCAGCCAGTGCGTCACGGGCGCCGGGGTGCCCCCGAGCCGCCAGCCGCTCGGCACGGAGAAGGGGTCCGTCCAGCCGTCCCCCGAGGGGGCGAGCGCGGCCTCGCGCACGGCGGCCGCCGCCTCGTACACCTCGTCCGGCACGCCGTCCGGGACCAGGCCGTCCATCTCGCGCTCCACGAGACCGGTGTCCAACTCGCCCGCCACGACCGCCGGGTGGGCCAGCAGCCTGCGCAGGAAGCCCGCGTTCGTCGGCACGCCCAGGGTGACCGTCTCGGCGAGGGCGGCCCGCAGCTTGCGCAGGGCCGTGGCGCGGTCGGTGCCAAAGGCGATGACCTTGGAGAGCATCGGGTCGTAGAGGCTGCCGACCTCCGTGCCCTCGCTCAGCCCGGAGTCGGTGCGCACGCTGTCGCCCTGCGGCTCGCGCAGGGCGAGGACCGTCCCGCCCGAGGGCAGGAACCCGCGGGAGCCCGCCTTGACGGACACGGTCTCGGCGCAGATCCGGGCCTCCACCGCGTGCCCGGTGAGGGTGATGTCCTCCTGGCTGAACGGCAGGCGCTCCCCGGCGGCCACCCGCAGCTGCCACTCGACCAGGTCGAGGCCGGTGATCAGCTCGGTGACCGGGTGCTCCACCTGGAGGCGGGTGTTCATCTCCATGAAGTAGTACGAGGAGGGGTCCTTGCCCGGCACGATGAACTCGACCGTGCCCGCGCCCGCGTACCCGCAGGAGCGGGCCGCCTGGACCGCCGCCTCGCCCATCGACGCGCGCGTGGCCTCGTCCAGGAGGACGCTGGGCGCCTCCTCGATGATCTTCTGGTGGCGGCGCTGGAGGGAGCACTCGCGCTCGCCGAGGTGGATCGCGTTCCCCTGACCGTCCGCCAGCACCTGGATCTCGATGTGCCGGGGGCGGTCGATCCACCGCTCCACGAGCAGCGTGTCGTCACCGAAGGAGGCGCGGGCCTCGCGGCGGGCCGCCGCGATCTCCTCGGCGAGCACGGCCTCGTCGCGCACCAGGCGCATGCCCTTGCCGCCGCCGCCCGCGCTGGGCTTGAGCAGGACCGGGGTGCCGATCTCGCGCGCGGCGGCGGCCAGTTCGGCGTCGGTCAGGCCGCTGCCGGAGGAGCCGGGGACGACCGGGACGCCGGCCTCCTTCACCGTCTCCTTGGCGCGGATCTTGTCGCCCATCAGCTCGATCGCCGAGGCGGGCGGCCCGATGAAGACGAGCCCGGCGTCGGCGCACGCCTGCGCGAACACGGCGTTCTCCGCGAGGAAGCCGTACCCCGGGTGGACCGCCTGGGCGCCGGAGGCGGCCGCCGCCGCGAGGATGCGCTCGACGGACAGATAGCTCTCGGCGGCCGGCGCCGGGCCGATCCGTACCGCCGTGTCGGCCTCGCGCACATGGCGGGCGTCCGCGTCCGCGTCGCTGAAGACGGCCACGGAGCGGACGCCGAGCGCCCGCAGCGTGCGGATGACGCGGACCGCGATCTCGCCGCGGTTGGCGACGAGCACCGTGTCGAACATGGTCCCTCTCCCCGAGGTGGTCTGGAAGTCGCTCATCGTCCCGCCCCTCACATCCGGAAGACGCCGAAGCCGGGCTCGCCCAACGGGGCGCCCGCACATGCCGTCAGGGCCAGGCCGAGCACCTGCCGGGTCTCCAGGGGATCGATCACGCCGTCGTCCCAGAGGCGGGCCGTGGCGTAATAGGCGTTGCCCTGCTGCTCGTACTGCGCGCGGATCGGGTCCTTGAAGGCCTCTTCGTCCTCGGCCGCCCACTGTTCGCCGCGCGCCTCCAGCTGGTCGCGCTTGACCGTGGCGAGGACGGAGGCGGCCTGCTCGCCGCCCATCACGGAGATCTTGGCGTTCGGCCACATCCACAGGAAGCGGGGGCTGTAGGCCCGGCCGCACATGGAGTAGTTGCCCGCGCCGTACGAACCGCCGACGACGACCGTCAGCTTCGGCACGCGGGTGCAGGCCACGGCGGTGACCATCTTGGCGCCGTGCTTGGCGATGCCGCCCGCCTCGTAGTCCTTGCCGACCATGAAACCGGAGATGTTCTGGAGGAAGACCAGGGGGATGCCGCGCTGGTCGCACAGCTCGATGAAGTGGGCGCCCTTCTGGGCGGACTCGGAGAACAGGATGCCGTTGTTCGCGACGATGCCGACCGGGTGGCCGTGGAGGTGCGCGAAGCCGGTGACCAGCGTCGTGCCGTACTCCGCCTTGAACTCCTGGAAGCGGGAGCCGTCCACCACGCGCGCGATGACCTCGCGGACGTCATAGGGGGTGCGGGAGTCCACCGGCACCGCGCCGTACAGCCCCAAGGGGTCGACCTTGGGCTCCTCCACGGGCCGCACCGCCCACGGCGGCTCCTTGCGCGCGGGCAGGGTGGCCACGATGTTCCGCACGATGCGCAGCGCGTGCGCGTCGTCCTCGGCGAGGTGGTCGGTCACCCCGGAGGTGCGCGAGTGGACCGCGCCGCCGCCCAGCTCCTCGGCCGTCACCACCTCGCCGGTCGCGGCCTTCACCAGGGGCGGGCCGCCGAGGAAGATCGTGCCCTGCTCGCGCACGATCACCGCCTCGTCGCTCATCGCCGGGACATAGGCCCCGCCCGCCGTGCACGAGCCGAGCACGGCGGCGATCTGCGGGATGCCCGCGCCCGACATCCGCGCCTGGTTGTAGAAGATCCGCCCGAAGTGCTCGCGGTCGGGGAAGACCTCGTCCTGCATCGGCAGGAAGGCGCCGCCCGAGTCGACGAGGTACAGACACGGGAGGCGGTTCTCCAGGGCCACTTCCTGGGCGCGCAGGTGCTTCTTGACCGTCATGGGGTAGTACGTGCCGCCCTTGACCGTGGCGTCGTTGGCGACGATCACGCACTCGCGGCCCGAGACGCGGCCGATCCCGGCGATGACCCCGGCCGCCGGGGCGTCCCCGCCGTACATCCCCTCGGCCGCGAGGGGCGCCAGCTCCAGGAAGGGTGAACCCGGGTCGAGGAGCGTGTCCACGCGGTCCCTGGGCAGCAGCTTGCCGCGCGCCACATGGCGGGCGCGGGCCCGCTCGCCGCCGCCGAGCGCGGCCGCCGCGAGCTTGGCCCGCAGCTCTTCGACGAGGGCGGTGTGCGCCGTCTCGTTCGCCCGCCACGCCTCCGACGCGGGATCAGCCGCGCTCGTCAGCACTGGTGCCTGCCGCATCAGTTCGAGCCCCCTTGCTCGGTCCACCCGGACGCCCGGTCACGCCCGGATCGGTTAATGAGCGTTAACGCGTTTCCCTCAGGTTAACGAGCGCTAACCGGCCTGTCTAGAATTAATTCCATGGCCACCAGAACCGACGCCCCCACCCGCCGCGAGCAGATCCTCAAGGAGGCTGCCCGGCTCTTCGCCGAGCGCGGCTTCCACGGCGTCGGGGTGGACGAGATAGGGGCCGCCGTGGGGATCAGCGGACCCGGTCTCTACCGGCACTTCGCGGGCAAGGACGCGATGCTCGCCGAGCTGCTGGTCGGCATCAGCGGTCAGCTCCTGACGGGGGGCAAGCGGTGCCTGGCCGACACGGACGGGGCGCCCGAGCGGGTGCTTGACGCGCTCATCGAGGGCCACATCGACTTCGCCCTCGACGACCGCTCCCTGATCACCCTGCACGACCGCGAGCTGGACCGCCTGCGGGACAGCGACCGCAAGCTGGTCCGCCAGCTCCAGCGGCAGTACGTGGAGATCTGGGTGGAGGTGGTGCGCAAGGTCTACCCGGACCTCGCGGAGAAGGCGGCGCGGGTCGCCGTGCACGCCGTCTTCGGGCTGCTGAACTCCACGCCGCACCTCAGCCGCCGCGACGTGCTGCCCAGCCGGGCGGGCATGGCGGAGCTGCTGCACCGCCTCGCGCGCGGGGCCTTCGCGGCGGCGGCCGCGGAGTGATGTACGTCTCTGGACGCCCTTGGTGACCGCCGGGTAACCTCCCTATGAGCAAGCGCTTAGTCCGCTGAGTCGACGTAGGCAGTAGGCAGAGGGAGTTCTCCGTGCGCCGTACCGTTTTCAATGAGGACCACGAGGCGTTCCGGGAGACCCTGCGCGCCTTCATCGAGGCCGAGGTCGTGCCGGTCCACGACGAGTGGTTCGCCGCCGGTCAGGTGCCCCGCGAGTTCTACTACAAGCTCGCCGAGCTGGGCCTCTTCGGGATCAACGTCCCCGAGGAGTTCGGCGGCGCCGGCCTGGACACCCACAAGTTCGAGGCCATCCAGTATGAGGAGACGGCCCGCGCGGGCGTCAGCTTCGGCGGCTCCGGCGTCCACGTGCTGCTCGCCCTGCCCTACATCAAGATGCTCGCCACCGACGAGCAGAAGAAGCGCTACCTGGAGAAGTTCGTCTCCGCCGAGGAGATGTGGGCCCTCGCGATGACCGAGCCGGGCACCGGCTCCGACGTCGCGGGCATGAAGACCACCGCCAAGCTCTCCGAGGACGGCACCCACTACGTCCTCAACGGCGCCAAGACCTTCATCACCGGCGGCGTCCACGCCGACCGTGTGATCGTCTGCGCCCGCACCTCCGCGCCCACCGCCGAGGACCGCCGCTTCGGCATCTCCCTCTTCGCCGTCGACACCAAGTCCGAGGGCTACTCCGTCGGCCGCAAGCTCGACAAGCTGGGCCTGAAGACCTCCGACACCGCCGAGCTGGCGTTCGTCGACGTCAAGGTGCCCGTCGAGGACCTCCTCGGCGAGGAGAACAAGGGCTTCTACTACCTCGGCAGCAACCTCCCCTCCGAGCGCTGGGGCATCGCCTTCGGCGCCTACGCGCAGGCCAAGGCCGCCGTCCGGTTCGCCAAGGAGTACGTCCAGGACCGCACGGTCTTCGGCAAGCCGGTCGCCTCCTTCCAGAACACCAAGTTCGAGCTGGCCGCCTGCCAGGCCGAGGTGGACGCCGCCGAGGCGTCGTCGACCGCGCCCTGGAGGCCCTGGACGCGGGCGAGCTGTCCGCCGCCGAGGCCGCCTCCGCGAAGCTGTTCGCCACCGAGGTCGCGCACCGCGTCATCGACAAGTGCCTCCAGCTGCACGGCGGCTACGGCTTCATGAACGAGTACCCCATCGCCCGCCTGTACGCCGATAACCGCGTCAACCGCATCTACGGCGGCACCAGCGAGGTCATGAAGATGATCATCGCCAAGGACATGGGCCTGTAGGGGCTCCCTCCGTAGAGGCCCGGTAGAACTACCTTCATGAACCAGGCACTTGACGCCCTCCTCGACCTGCTCGACCTGGAGCAGATCGAGGAGGACATCTTCCGGGGCATGAGCCGTTCGGCGCTCGTGCCCCGCGTCTTCGGCGGCCAGGTCGCCGCACAGGCCCTGGTCGCGCGGGGCGCACCGTCCCCGCCGACCGTTCCCCAGGCTCCCGGCTTCGCTCGAGCAGGGGAGGCCCCGATGCCCACTCCCTGCACGCGTACTTCCTGCGCCCCGGCGACCCCGGTGCGCCGATCGTCTACACCGTCGACCGCATCCGTGACGGCCGCTCCTTCACCACGCGGCGCGTCGTCGCCGTCCAGCACGGGCAGCCGATCTTCCACCTCTCCGCGTCCTTCCAGACGTACGAGGAGGGCCTGGAGCACCAGGCCGCGATGCCGGACGCGCCCGACCCCGAGACGCTGCCGACCGCAGCCGAGATGCTGCCCCGCCATCTGCCGGGGCCGGTCGCCGAGCGGCTCATCGAGGCGCGCGCCGCCGTCGACCTGCGCTACGCCGACGTGCCGCCCTGGGGCACTGTCGGGCAGCCGCGCGAGCCGCGCTCCCAGGTGTGGTTCAAGACCAACGGCAAACTGACGGACGACCCGCTGCTGCGCGTCTGTCTCGCCACGTATGTCTCGACATGACGCTCCTCGACTCCGTGCTCCTCGCGCACGGGCGGGGCGGCTGGGCGGTCGGGGACGTCGTCGGCGCCTCGCTCGACCACGCGATGTGGTTCCACCGGCCCTTCCGCGCGGACGAGTGGCTGCTGTACGACCAGGAGTCGCCGTCCGCCTCGGGTGGCCGGGGCCTCGGGCAGGCGCGGATCTGGACGCAGGACGGGCGCCTCGCGGTCACTGTCATCCAGGAGGGCGTGGTGCGCGTCCCGCGGTGACGGGCGTGGCGCGTTGCGGAAGGGGAGGTTCGCATTCCGCTGTGATTGGACTTACCGTCCGATACATGAATGAGCACCCGTCAGAGAAGCCCGAGGGCGGCGGCGAGAGCACCTTCACGGTCATCGTCGCCGCCGTCGCCAACCTCGGCATCGCCCTGGCCAAGGCGGTCGCCGGTGTCATCAGCGGATCGAGCGCGATGCTCTCCGAAGCGGCGCACTCCGTGGCCGACACCGTCACCGAGCTGATGCTGCTCGTCTCCCTCAAGGCCGGCGAACGGCCCGCCGACGAGGAACACCCGCTCGGCTACGGAGGCGCCCGCTACATCTGGGCGCTGCTCGCCTCCGTCGCCACCTTCGTCGGCGGCGGCGTCTTCGCCGTCTACGACGGCATCCACACCCTCACCCACGGCCACGAACCGGGCGACCCCCTCATCTCGTACATCGTCCTCGCGGTGGCCTTCCTCCTGGAGAGCTACTCCCTGCGCACCGGCCTCAAGCAGGCGCGCGGCGAAGCCGACCGCTACGGAGTGCGTCTCAAGCGCTATCTGCGCCACACCCCCGACACGGCGGTCAAGGCCGTCGTCATGGAGGACTCGGCGGCGCTCGCGGGCCTCGTGCTCGCCGCGGCCGGACTGCTCGGCGGGCAGCTCACCGGGTCCGGCGTGTGGGACGGCGTCGCCTCGCTCTGCATCGGCGTGCTGCTGGTGTACGTCGCCTGGGTCCTCGGCCACGCCAACTCCGAACTGCTGATCGGCCGTCCGCTGCCCGTGGAGATGCGGGACGCGGTGCGGGCCGAACTGCTCGCAGACCCGCACGTCGTCGACGTACTGGAGCTGACCACGCTCCTCCAGGGGCCCAAGGAGGCCCTGGTGGCCGCGAAGGTGGACTTCCGGGACGTGTCGACGGCCGGGGAGGTGGAGCGGGCCTGCGACCGCATGACGAGGCGCCTCCAGGAGCGCTTCCCCTCGATCAGGCGGGTCTACCTGGACCCCACGCCGGGTCCGGGTCAGGAGCCGGGGGTCAGTCCCGCCGCGTTCAACAGGTAGGCCGTCATCGGGTCGTAGTGGCGCGGGCTCGTCACGTGGTCGTCCAGGGGCACCGTCACCTGTACGGTGCCCTCGGCCTCGCCGATGAACAGCGCCGGGTCGTTGCAGTCCGCGTAGCCCATCGAGTCCAGGCCGCGCTGGCCCGCCCGGCCCGCCCAGCCGTGGTCGGCGACCACCAGGTCCGGCTGCGGGCGGCCCTCGCGCTCAGGCCGTCCAGCCGCGTTCATCGGCTCGGGGGAGTGCGTGTGCCACAGCGTCGCGCCGCGCTCCAGGACCGCCACGTCGGCGAATTGGAAGACCATGCCCTCGTCGGCCATCAGGCCCTCCGGGATCACGACGATCTCGCAGCCCGCCGCGCGCAGGGCGGCGGCCGTGGCGCGGTGCACGTCGAGCAGCCCTCCGGGGTGGCCGGTGGCGAACAGGACGCTCTCCTTGCCTGCGGCCGCCTTGCGCAGGCGGGCCGCCATGCGCTCCAGGGCGTCGACCGTCAGCTCCGGGTCGATGGTGTCCTGCCCCTGCCGGTGCCCGGGGTCGTCGACGACACCGCAGCGCTCGGCCATCACCGCGAGGACGTCCTGCTCGTCGCTCCAGCGGTCGCCGAGCTCCAGGCCGAGCCAGTAGTGGCGGTCGCCGTTCGCGAGCTTCCTGTAGTGGCTGAGGTTGTTCTCGCGGGGGGTGGCGACGTCGCCCGCGATGCGGGTGCGGACGAGGTGTTCGACGAGCGCGGCACGGCTGGGTATCGACATGGCTCCTATTGTGCGGGACGAGTGCTCTGCGCTGGGCGGGGTTGGGTGATCGTCCGGTGGGGGTGGGGCGGGGCTGGGCGCGCAGTTCCCCGCGCCCCTGGGGTGGGTGGGGTTTGCGGTCGTTCTTTGGGTGCGGGTGGGGTGTGGTTGGGCGCGCA
>RBWT01000104.1 GCA_004010275.1 Streptomyces huasconensis | reverse complement strand
CGCTCGCCGAGGCCGTCGAGACGCTGAAGACCGTGCCCGACGAGCGGTACGCCGAAGCGGAGTGCGTGCTCTGACGCTCCGCTGGGACCGCGGTGATGAACCCGCGGACCGGTGGGGGCTGATCGCGGTTCCCCGCGCCCCTTCAGGGCGAACGCCCCCCGGACGCGTCGGCGTCCGGGGGCCGTTCTAGTCTGGTGCGGACACACGGAGCACAACCGCACGAATCAGGAGCCACTGGATGGATCACAGCGGGCACGGCATGAACATGGATCTGCCGCCGTTCACGCTGGGGCGAGGCCTGGAGCCCTCGGCCGACCCCTTCTTCCTCATCGGCTGCCTGCTGGCCCTCGCCCTGTACGGGTGGGGCGTGGTGCGGCTCGTGCGGCGCGGCGACAAGTGGCCGGTGGGCCGCACGATCTCCTTCGTGCTCGGCATCCTCACCGTGCTGCTGGTCATGTGCACCAAGCTCAACGACTACGGCATGGTCATGTTCAGCGTGCACATGGTGCAGCACATGGTGATCAGCATGCTCTCGCCGATCCTGCTGCTGCTCGGCGCGCCGATCACGCTGGCGCTGCGCGCGCTGCCGGTAGCGGCGCGCGGGCACAAGGGGCCGCGCGAGTGGCTCCTGTGGCTGCTGCACAGCCGGTACATGCGGATCATCACGCACCCGGCGTTCACGATCCCGCTGTTCATCGCGAGCCTGTACGCGCTCTACTTCACGCCGATCTTCGACACCCTGATGGGCTCCAAGGCGGGCCACATCGGGATGATGGTGCACTTCCTCGCCGTCGGCCTGGTCTTCTTCTGGCCGATCATGGGCGTCGACCCCGGGCCGCACCGCCCCGGCTATGTGATGCGGATGCTGGAGCTGTTCGCGGGCATGCCGTTCCACGCGTTCTTCGGCATCGCGCTGATGATGGCGACCGAGCCGATGATCGGCACGTACATGCACCCGCCGGCCTCGCTCGGCATCGACGCGCTGGCCGACCAGGAGGCCGCGGGCGGCATCGCGTGGGCGTTCAGCGAGATCCCCTCCGTGGTCGTGCTGGTGGCCCTGCTCTTCCAGTGGCGGCGCTCGGAGGACCGTGAGGCCCGGCGCAAGGACCGTGCCGCGGACCGCGACGGTGACCAGGAGCTGGAGGCGTACAACGCCTATCTGGCCTCACTGGCCGCACGCGGCCGGTAGCGCCGAAAGGCCCCCGCGGGTCACGATGGTCTTCGGACCGCGGCCTCGGCGCACCCGTGCCGGAGGTCGCCGGGAGGAGGCTGAGCGATGCCCGGTTCCACGAAGACCATGGGTGGGTTCACCGTCGGAGGCCTGATCATGGTGACGGCCTACTCGGTGGCGCTGGGAAGCAACGGCTGGCTGTGGTTCGGCTGGGTCGTGCTCGGACTGATCACGCTCGGGATGGTGCTGTCGCGCGCCACATGAGCGTGCCGCATAGGCGCCACACGAGCGGGCCACGTGAGCGGGCGCGGTGCCGCGCGACAGCCAGGGATCAGCGGCCTGTCGACCGGTGTCAGAACCGGAAGACGTGGCCCGTGTCGACATCCATCTCGCAGGCGTTCGGATAGGTCTTCCGCCAGCTGACCAGCCGGCCCCGGTAGGTCCCGAGCACGCTGGCCGTGACCGGCTCGAACTGCTTGGTGCAGGCGTGCGGGTCGTCGGCGAGGGCGCCGAAGTCGGCCTTGGCCCGGTGGATCGCCCGGCACGCCTTGGCCGCGTGCGGGTGGTGGCCCCCGGGCTCGGGCTCGCAGCGCAGCATCACACCGCGGACCCAGGAGTTCTCGGCGCCCGAGACGGTGAGGAAGAAGCCGCGCTCCCGGGTGGGGGCCTCGCCCGCGGCCTGGGCGGGGACGGCCGTGCCGAGGGCGATCAGCGCGGCGGCTGCGACGGTGAACGGACGCATGCGGAACCTCCGGATCGAGTGACGGTGGCGTGCTGTGGCGTCGGCGGCGTCGACCCGCGTACCGCCGGACGCCGGACCCCTCGGTCTCGGGACGCGGGGGCGAGGCCAGCGGACCTCCCGTCCGGGCCGGGCGTCGAGCCGCCCCGCCGGTGGATCACCCGCCCGGTGGCGAGGAAGAGCCCGAACGGGCTCTCGCGCCCGCGTCGCCGATTGGCTACTGTGCGTCGGCACCTGGATCAGGGGAAGGCGGCCGCCATGTTCTATCTACTGCTCAAGTACGTGATCCTCGGCCCACTGCTGCGGTTGCTGTTCCGGCCCAGGATCGAGGGTCTGGAACATGTGCCGGCGTCGGGCGCGGCGATCGTCGCGGGCAACCATCTGTCGTTCTCGGACCACTTCCTGATGCCCGCGATCATCAAGCGCCGCATCACCTTCCTCGCGAAGGCCGAGTACTTCACGGGCCCGGGCCTCAAGGGCCGCCTCACGGCCGCCTTCTTCCGCAGCGCCGGGCAGATCCCCGTCGACCGCTCCGGCAAGGAGGCGGGGCAGGCGGCGATCCGCGAAGGCCTCGGCGTGCTGCGCGAGGGCCAGTTGCTCGGCATCTACCCGGAGGGCACGCGCTCGCACGACGGGCGGCTGTACAAGGGCAAGGTCGGCGTCGCGGCGATGGCGCTCAGGGCGGAGGTGCCGGTCATCCCCTGCGCCATGATCGGCACCTTCGAGGCGCAGCCGCCGGGCCAGAAGGTGCCGAACATCCGGCGTGTCACGATCCGCTTCGGCGAGCCCCTCGACTTCTCCCGCTACTACGGCATGGACGGCGAGAAGGCGGTCCTGCGGGCCGTCACCGACGAGATCATGTACGCGATCCTCGGGCTCTCTGGGCAGGAGTACGTCGACAAGTACGCGGCGGTCGTGAAGGCGGAGGAGGCCGAGCGCGCCGCGGCGCGGGCGAAGGAGTCCCGCAGGTTCCCCCAGGTGCGCCGCTGAGCCGAGGGGCTGATCCGCCGGGTCCGCGGTGCGGCGGCGCGACACTCTGCCGAGAGCAGATGTTCCGGTGTCGCACCGGGGCCGCCACGTACGTTCGCCGCATGAAGAAAGCAGTGGTGATCGGCGCGACGGGACAGACCGGACGCGTGGTGGTACGGGCCCTCGCCGAGGACGGCTGGGCGGTGACGGCGGTCTCGCGGACCGGCGGGCGCGACGAGCAGTGGCCCGGTGACGTACGCGAGGAGCTGCTCGACCGGGACGACGACGCGGCGCTGGCGAAGGTGGTCGGCGACGGCGTGGAACTGGTGGTCGACATGGCCGCCTTCCACCGGGGACACGCCCGTCAGTACGCGGCGCTCGCCGACCGCATCGGGTCGGCCGTGGTGCTCACCAGCGGGGCGGTGTACGAGGACGGACGGGGCCGCAGCTTCGACACCCAGGGCGAACCGGACGGTTTCCCCGAGTACCTCGTGCCGCTCCCCGAGACCCAGCCGACGGTCGCGCCCGGCGACGCCACGTACGCCACCCGCAAGGTCGCGCTGGAGCGGGAGCTTCTCGCGCTCGGCGAGCGGTTGCCGGTGACGCTGCTGCGGGCCGGGGCGATCCACGGGCCGGGCTGCCGCACACCCGGCGAGCTGTACTTCGTGAAGCGGAACGTGGACGGCAGGCGGGTGCGGGTGCTCGCCCACGGCGGGCGCAGCCGCTTCCACCCGTTGAGTGTGCGCACCCTCGCGGAGCTGGTGCGCCTGGCGGCGGCCCGGCCCGGGTCCCGGGCGCTGAACGCGGGCGACCCCGCGGCGCCGACCGTGGCGGAGATCGGTGCGCCGAGGACGCGGTGATGGGCGTCGAGACGAAGACGGTGCTGGTGGAGGGCGACCCTCCGGAGCGCGGCGTCGGCCTCACCCCGTGGTCCGTACGGCACCCGGTGGTGTACGACATGGCGGCCGCGGAGCGGGAGTTGGGTTACCGCCCGGTGACGTCGTACGCCGACTCCCTTGCGGAGACGGTCCATTGGCTCGTCGAGCAGCTGGGCGACCGGGACTGGCGGGAGGCGTTCCCGACGATGGCCGAGAACTATGATCCCAACGTCGATCTCTTCGACTATGCGGCGGAAGACGCCTGGTTGGCGCAGCGGGAGGACTGAATGAGCGAGCAGCACGCCCAGTACACGAAGCTGGTGGGACTGCTGGACGAACGGGGGGCGGCCTACCGTGTCATCGAGCACGAGCCGGAGGGCGCCACGGAGGCGGTGAGCGCGCTGCGCGGGAACACCCTGGAGCAGGCCGCCAAGTGCATCGTGGTGATGGTGAAGACCGGCAAGAAGACGAAGCGGTACGCGCTGGCCGTGGTGCCGGGCGACCGGCGCGTCGATCTCCATGCGCTGAAGGCGCTGCTCGGCGGCACGTACGCGGGCTTCGCGACGCAGGAGGTGGCGGAGCGGCTTTCGGGGAGCGTGAGCGGGACGATCCTGCCGTTCTCCTTCGACCCCGAGCTCGAACTCGTCGTGGACCCGGCCTTGTTGGAGCATGAGGAGATCTTCTTCAACGCGGCGCGGCTGGACCGCTCGCTGGCGCTGCGGACGGCGGACTACCGGGAGATCGCCTCGCCGCGGATCGAGACGATCTCCCAGTAGCGGCAAGAGGTGACCCGGTGGTCAGCGGAGGCCGCCCCGCCCGTCCCGCGGGACCCGCGGGGCGGTCGTCCCGGGCAGTTCCACGGTGACGCGGAGCCCGCCGTCCGGGCGTGGGGTGAGGGTGAGGGTGCGTCGTGTGCCTGGGTGATGGTCTTGACGATGGCCAGGCCGAGGCCGACGCCCGCGTGGTCGGTGTGGACGCGTTCGGTGCCGCGCCGGAACGGTTCGACGAGCGTCGAGGCCCGCTCCGGGGTGATCGGCTCCCCGGTGTTCTCGACGGTGAGCGCCACGGTCCTGGGGTGGACGGCGGTGTCGACCCGCACGGTGCCCTGTCCGGGGAGGTTGTGGACGATCGCGTTGTGCACGAGGTTCGTGGTCACCTGGAGCAGGAGCGTCGGTGATCCGGTCGTGGAGGCCGGCTCGCCCCTGGTCTCGATGGTGACGCCGTGCCGTTCCGCGAGGGGAAGGAGTGTCTCGGTGGCTTCTTCCGCCAGGAGGGACAGGTCGACGGGTTCTCGGGGGAAGGACCGCTGACCGGCGCGGCTGAGCAGGAGCAGCGCGTCGGTGAGGTCGATCGCCCGGGTGTTGACGGCGTGGAGGCGGTCGATGAGTGCGCGGGTGTCCCGGTGGGGATCGCTGCGCGCCACGTCGAGGAGCGTCTTCGAGATGGCCAGCGGGGTACGCAGTTCGTGCGAGGCGTTGGCGGCGAACCTCCGCTGTTCGGCGACGTGTTCCTCGAGCCGTGCGAGCATCGCGTCGAAGGCGTCGGCGAGTTCGCGGAACTCGTCCCTGCGGCCCGGCAGCCGGATGCGGTGGGAGAGCGAGTCGCTCGTGGCCATGCGGGTGGCGTGGGTGATGCGGGTCAGCGGGGCGAGCATGCGGCCGGCGAGCAGCCATCCGCCCAGGAGACCGAAGACCAGCAGGAACGTCAGTACGGTGGCCGCGATCGGCGCGAAGGCGCGCAGGACGGGCAGCCGGTAGTCGGGGTGGAAGACGAGCCCGACATGGGGCACCCGGGTCAGGAACACCCACCCGGCCACGAGCAGCAGGACGCCGGCGAGCATGACGAACCCGGCGTAGCTGAGGGTGAGTTTGAGGCGCACGCTCAGCCCCGGCGCCCTATCCACGGCCCTCCCCCTCATGCCCGGCCCGGGGTGGTGTGGCGATCCGGTAGCCGACGCCGGGCACCGTGGCGATGATCCAGGGTTCGCCGAGCCGTTTGCGCAGGGCCGAGACGGTGATGCGTACGGCGTTGGTGAACGGGTCGGCGTTCTCGTCCCACGCGCGTTCCAGGAGTTCCTCCGCGCTGACGACACCGCCCTCGGCGGCGGCGAGGACTTCGAGTACGGCGAACTGTTTCCTGGTCAGCGCGACATAGTGGCCGTCCCGGTAGACCTCTCTGCGGAACGGGTCCACGCGCAGCCCCGCGATCTCTCGTACCGGCGGTCTGTTGTGGGCGCGTCTGCGGTCGAGGGCTCGGAGCCTCATCACGAGTTCGCGGAGTTCGAAGGGCTTCGTGAGGTAGTCGTCGGCGCCGAGTCCGAAGCCGGTGGCCTTGTCGTCGAGGCGGTCGGCCGCGGTGAGCATGAGGATCGGCATGCCGCTGCCGGAGGCGACGACGCGCCGGGCGACCTCGTCGCCGGACGGTGGCGGGATGTCGCGGTCGAGGACCACGAGGTCGTACGTGTTGACGCCCAGCAATTGCAGGGCGGTACCGCCGTCACCCGCGATGTCCGCGGCGATCGCTTCCAGGCGCAGGCCGTCGCGGATGGCTTCTGCCATGAAGGGCTCGTCCTCGACGATCAGCACGCGCATGGTCCGAGGCTACGAGGCCGCGCGTATCGTCGGCATATCGAAAACCGCATACGGGCCGGCAACACGGCGCCGCCTTTGCTGGCGGCATGCATCGAACCCACCTGTCAGCGCGGACAAGTACCTTGCGGCTCCGGTGGCTCGCGGTGGTCGGCCTCCTGGCCGTCACAGCGGTGATCGCCGCGGTCCTCGGCCACCTCGTGCCGTCCACCTCGTCCACCTCGGCCTCCCCTGCCGCGTCCCTGCACACGCCTCGCGGCGCGCCCCGTGGTGCGCCCGGCGAGGCCGACGGTGCCGTGCCCGACGGCACGACGGTCTTCGACGACGCGCTGCGGCCGTCGCCAACCTCGATCCGGATCTGCTCAAGGCTCTCCGCCGGGCCGCGCGGGCCGCCGCGGCGGACGGAGTCGAGTTCACGGTCAACAGCGGCTGGCGTTCCCCGGCGTACCAGAACCGGCTGCTGCGCCAGGCTGTGGCCGAGTACGGGTCCGAGGAGGAGGCCGCGCGCTGGGTGGCCACCGCGGCAACGTCTCCGCACGTGTCGGGGGACGCGGTGGACCTGGGGCGCTCGCAGGCGCGGGCGTGGCTCTCCCGGCACGGCGCCGGCTTCGGCCTGTGCCAGATCTACGAGAACGAACCCTGGCACTACGAACTGCGCTCCGAGGCGATCGACCACGGCTGCCCGCGGATGTACGCCGACCCCACCGAGGACCCGAGGACACAGCAGTGACCGGCAGTGAGCGAGGACAGACGATGGTGCGGGTGGAGGCGACGGGGGCCAGCCGGCGTGCGGCGGCCCGCGGCGAGGCCGGGTCCTTCGGAGCCTGGCGTGTGATTGTCCGTCGGGTGTCCACGCTCGGCTTCCGGCCGGGGGCGTGGAAGCGCGGGAGGGTGCTAGCGGCGTCGGCGCTGGTGCTGGGCCTGATCATGGCGCTGCACGCGCGGATCACGGACCGCTGGGGTCTCGGCAGCCTGGTGGAGACGTTCCTGCCGTGGTTCGGGCTGTTCGTCCCGGTGCTGCTGGCCGGGGCGCTGTGGCGCCGCTCCGCCTCCGCGATGGTCGCGCTGCTGCTGCCGACCGTGGTGTGGCTGAGCCTTTTCGGCGGGCTGCTCGGTGGACTGCTCGGCGACAGGTCCGGTCGGCGGTGACCTCACCGTGGTCAGCCACAACTCGGCGCCGACAACCCCGACCCGGCCGCACCGCCCGCGACCTGGCCGCCTCCGATGCGGACGTGCTGGCGCTGCAGGAGATCACCACGCGGGCGAAGCCGGTGTACGAGAAGGCCCTGGCCGAGGCCTATCCGCACCACGCGGTGCGGGGCACGGTCGGACTGTGGAGCAGGCTGCCGCTGTCGGACACCGAGCCGGTCGACATCGCGCAGGACGTCGGGCCGCTGGGAGACGCCAAGCCCGCCGAGGCCAAGCTGGCCGACGCCCGGGCGCTGCGCACCACGGTGGCCACCGACCGGGGCCCGCTGGCGGTGTACGTGGCCCACCTGGGCTCCGTACGCGTACATCCCCGGACCGGCTTCGGGACGCAGTCGCGGGACCGCAACGCACGGGCGCTCGGCGAGGCCCTGGCCGCCGAGCCGAACGAGCGGGTGGTCCTGCTCGGTGACCTCAACGGCACCGTGGACGACCGCGCGCTCGACGGCATCACCTCGCGCATGGACTCCGCCCAGGAGGAGGCCGGGGACGGCTTCGGCTTCAGCTGGCCCGCGAGGTTCCCGGTGGCGCGGATCGACCAGGTCCTGGTCCGCGGCGTGGAACCGGTCGGCTCGTGGGTGCTGCCGGCCACCGGCAGCGACCATCTGCCGGTGGCGGCCGGGATCGACTGGTGAGCCTGGCCGGGACGGGGGCGGGCGGCTGAGCGCGCCACGACCGACGTTTCCGGACATAACCGGGGATAATTCGTCGGGAGTGCAGGCGCAGGCGGAAGTGAAGGCGACGGCGACAGCAGGGAGCCACAGTGATCCGTGTTCTTCTCGTCGAGGAAAACGGGCTGCTGCGCGGAGCACTCGCCGCCCTCCTGACACGTGAGGACGACATCGAGGTCGTCGCGGAGCCCGGCGGCGACGGACTGATCCTCGCGCGAGCGCTGTCGTACCGCCCTGATGTGGTCGTCATCGACGTCGACGCCAACCAGGACGAGGCGCTCGCCACGGCGAGCGAGATGCGCGAGCGCCTCCCGGAGTGCCGGACGCTCCTGGTGGCCGGGGCACCGGCGCTCGAGCGGCTGCGCACGGTGCTGGCCCTGCGGCCGCCCGGGCTCATCGGCAAGGACGGCCCTCCCGACCGGCTCCTCGAAGGCATCCGCAAGGTGGTCGACGGACAGCGCTACGTCGCGCCGGAGCTGGCGCTGCTCGTGCTCGACGCGGTGGAGAACCCCCTGACACCACGGGAACGGGAAGTCCTGCGGCTCGCCGCCGAAGGGGCGCCGACCCGGAGATCGCCGACGCCTGGCACTGTCCGTGGGGACCGTCCGCAACCACCTCTCGGCGATCACCCGCAAGGTCGCCGCCCGTAACCGCATCGACGCGATCAGGATCGCCCGGGGGTCGGGCTGGCTGTGAGGCCCTCCCGGCTCTCCTGGACCTCCGAGACCTCCGTGGCTCTCGCGTCCTCCGTGGCCCCCGCGCCCTTGTCGCTCTCCCCGCCCTCCTCTCCCCCGGCGCCCTCCCAGTGCCCGACCAGGTCCCGGTAGAGGGCCGAGTCCGCCATCAGTTCGGCATGTGTGCCGAGGGCGGTGCTCGTGCCGTCCAGGACCAGGACGCGGTCGGCCCGCAGTGCCGAGCTGATCCGGTGCGCGCACACGAACAGCGTGCCCGGGCGGCGGGCGAACGCCTCCTCCGCGCGGGCCTCCGAGGCCGGGTCGAGGTGGCAGGTCGCCTCGTCCAGCAGGATCAGCCTCGCGGGCGGGAGGTAGGAGCGGACGAGGGCCACCAGCTGGCGTTCCCCGGCCGACAGCTCCCGTGGGTCGGCGGCCGCGTCATAGCCGCCCAGTCGTGCCACGAGCGGCCGGGCGCCCACCGCGTCCACCGCCGCGTCCACCTCCGCCGTCGTGGCATCGGGCGCCAGGTAGGTGAGGTTCTCCCGGAGTGTGCCCGCGAAGACGTAGGCCTCTTGTGGGATGAGCACGCGGTGCCGGGCGAGGGTGCCGGTGCCGAGGGCTCGCAGCGGTACGCCGTCCAGCCGGACCCGCCCGGCCTGCGGTTCGAGCACCCCCAGCCACCAGCGCGGCGAGCGTCGACTTCCCCGCTCCGCTCGGCCCCACGACGGCCAGGTGCTCCCCCGGCCGCAGCACGAGGTCGAGCGCGCTGATCACCGGCTCCGCGGAGCGGGCGTAGCCGAACGTGACGCCGTGCAGCTCCACCCGACCGGGACCACCCTGCGGCACCGCATCAGGGCGGCCCCGCAGTGCGTCTGGCCCGGTCACGCGGTCCGCGGCGCCGGTCGCCGGGCCGGTGCGTCCGGCGCGGCCGCTTCGGCGATCCGGGAGAGGGTGACCAGCAGCCACAGCCCGCTGCCGCCGAGCACCTGGACGAGCCCCTGCAACGCGGGCTGGAGCCCCCGCGACACGTACGTCACCGCGCCCAGCACCGCTCCCGCCGACACTCCGCGCTGCACCAGCCACGGCGCTCCCGCCAGGATGAGGACGAGGGGCAGCCACCCGCCGATGGCCAGCGCCGCCGTCCGTACCGCCGTCACCCGCGCCAGCGTCCGGGTGGCCTTCGCCGCGGCGTCGATGCGCTCCCCCGCCCGGCGCTGCGCGAGATCCTCCGCCCCGCACGCCGTCACGTCCCGCAGGCCGTACGTCACCGCGCTCGCGGTCTCCGCGATCCGCTCGTCGGCCAGGACCACGTCCCGCTGGCACCGGGCCATGGCCCGCAGCGCACCCACGAACAGCGCCAGGCCCGTCACCAGGGGCGGCAGCACGAACAGGAGCAGGGCCGGGTCAAGGGCGGCCAGGCCGAGCAGCGCGCCCGCCGCGGTGACGACGAAGCCCTGCACGAACATGACGACCGAGCCGTACGCCTCCCGGGCGATCTCGACGTGCTCGGTGAGGCGCGCCACGCCTCCCGTGTCGACGGAGCGCCCCGCCTCGGCGGAACGGTTCAGCGTGCCGGACGTCACGAGGGTGACCAACTCGTCGCGGAGCGGTTCCACCACGGCCGAGAGCCCGAGCGTCACGTGCCGCGTCGCCCAGGCGCCCACCACGACGGCGTAGGCCAGCGCGTCAGCCAGGCGAGGCCCTGCCCGGTCCGGCCGACGAGGAAGCCGTCGTCCACGGCACGGGCGACCAGCCACCCGGACAGGGAGGCGGGGACCGCCTGCACCAGCGACCATCCCGTGAGGCGCAGGAACCGGCCACGCCGCCGGTGCAGCGACTCCCGCAGCAGCCCACCGGCCCCGGCGCTCATGCCCGCCCCCCGGCACCGGAACCCGCCCTCGCCGTGTCCGTCCCCGGCGCCTCGGGCCGGAAAGCGGCCCGGTACCCCGGGTCCGCCCACAGGTCCCGGTGGCGGCCCTGCCCGCGTACGCCGCCCGCGTCCAGCCAGATGACCAGGTCCGCGCGGGCCGCGGTGGACGCGCGGTGCGTGACCACCAGGCGGGTGCGGCCCGCCAGGGCGCCCGTGCCGGTGAGGACGCGGCTGATGTGGTGTTCGGTCACGGTGTCGAGGCTCGCGGCGACATCGTCCAGGACCAGCACCCGCCCGCTGCGCCCCGACTGGACGAACGCCCGGGCCAGGCCCACCCGCTGCGCGCTCGCCGCCCGCGATCGGGGCGTCGGCGAGGCGTGTCCCGTACCCCTCGGGCATCCGCCGGATGAACGCGTCGGCCCGTGCCGCCGCGGCCCCCCGCGCCACCTCGTCCGGCCCGGCGGGTGCCGGTCCGAACCCGATCGCGTCGGCGAAGGTGTCGCCGAGCAGGACCGGCCGCTCGAACCCGTAGGCGATCGCCTGCCGCAGCGCGTGCCGGTCGAGGCGGCGCAGCGGCAGGCCGTCGAGCAGCACCTCGCCCTCGTCCGGGTCGAGGAGGCGTCCGCCCAGGGCGGCCAGTACGGACTTGCCGGACCCGGAGCGCCCGGCCACCGCGACCAGGGCACCTGGCGGGACGGTCAGCCACAGGTTCTCCAGTACGGCCGCGCCGTCCGGGCCCCGGACCGTGACGCCTCGGAACTCCAGCCGCCCGGGCCCCTCGGGGAGCGGTTCGCCGCCGTACGCCATGGGCGGTTCGGCGAGGACCTCGGCGACGCGGCCCGCCGTCCCGCGCGCCAGGGCGAGCCGGTTCGCGGAGGCCACCAGCGAGCTGATGCCGGTGGCCAGGACCACGTACTCACCGGCCGCGAGCACCTGCCCCGGGGTGATGCGGCCGCGCGCCAGCTCCAGTCCGGCGACCGCGAGGACCGGCGACTCCAGCAGGGGGATGGCGAGGGCCTCCCGTGACGAGACCCGTGCGAGGGCGCCCCACATGCCGTATCCGTGGCGGCGCAGTTCGGGCAGTGGTTCGAGCACCCGCCGCACCTCGCGGTCCACGGTGCCGGCCGCCGTGATGGTCCGGATGCCGGACAGCGCGTCCATGAGCCGGGCGGCCACCTGGCCTTGGGCGTCGTAGTAACGCTCGTTGATGCCGGAGGCGTCACGGACGAAGGCCCGCACCACGGCGAGGACGACGGGCAGCCCCACCAGGAAGGTGAGGCACAGCCAGGGGTCGATGAGCGCGAGCGCGACGATCGCGCCGAGCGGGGGCACCAGGTCCATGAGGGCCCAGACGAGCGTCGACGCCACCTGCCCGGTGCGGGCGGAGTTGCCCACCAGCCGGCTCACCAGGTCGCCGGCGGTGAACCGGCGCGCCGCGCGGGGGCCGAGGCGCAGGACGTGGCGAGCAGCGTGTGCCGCAGCCACGCCGTGGACCGGGCCTCGGCCATCTTTCCCATGAAGTCATCCAGCGTGTCGGCCAGCATCAGCGTGGCGATCGCCGAGACGCTCAGGGCCAGCCACAGGCCGAAGTCGCCCCCGTCGAGCACGGCGTCGACCGTACGGCCCATCAGGGCGGGCAGCACGGTGTAGATGCCAGCGAGCAGCAGTGAGACGGCGATCATGGCGGGCACCCAGGGCCCGCCCCGCCGCGTCGTCGTCAGCAGCAGCGGTCCGCCGCAGGCCGGCCCGCGGGGCGTGGGCCCGCGGCGCGTCGGTCCATGGACGCCTCCCGGTTCGGACACAGAAAGAGGGCGGGAACGCGCTCGGCGTCCCCGCCCCGCCGGTTGTCAACAGAGGAGCAGGCTGAACCTGCTCCCGCCGCTGCACTGCTTGCTGGCCCTGCTGCCGGGCGGCGGTGAAGCACTGTCCGGCAGGTCCATGCCCTGCAGGTCGAGGATCGTCATGTCCTGTCACCTCCTTTCTGCTGTTTCTCGTGCGGGGAACCGAAGGTGTTCGGGGGACGGAAGGTGCTCGGGGAACGCCGGCTGTCCGAGGAACGGCAGGTGTACGGGAGCGTCGTGCAGGGCGGCGCCGAGTGCCAGCAGCACCCCGGCGCTGCCGGAGCCCAGGTCCAGGGAGAGCCGCAGCAACTCCTCGCCCGGGAAGAGGAGGCGGCCCCGGTGGACCACGGCGTACCGCGCCAGCCGCCGGATGTGGTCCGCGACCACCGGATCGCGCACGGCCGCGGTGCCCGCGGGGTGCGCGCGGCTGAGGTGCAGGATCATCCCGGCCAGGCCGTGGAAGAGGCCCGGCTCGATGTAGAACCCGCCCTCGGCCGCGCTGCGGATCGCCGCGGAGGCGGTACGGAACCGGTCGTCGTCGCGGTGGCCGAGGTAGTCGTCGAGGACGAGTCCGATGCCCACGCTTCCGTCGGCGAGGTAGGGCATCGTCCGCCAGCCTTCGTTCACCTCCAGCTCGCCCTCGTCGCGTACGACGCATCGGCGCAGGTCCTGCCGGAGGGCCGTGGCGGCCAGGTCGAGGAAGGCGGGGTCGCCCGTGTGTTCGTACCACCGCAGGAAGAGCAGCGCGGGTCCGGCCGAACCGCGCAGCAGGCCGGCGTACGGGTGCGATCCGCCGCTGACCTCGGGCACCGAGTCGGCCGGTCCGAGGCGTGCGGCCACGGTGGTCACCACGTCCTGGGCCTCGTCGAGCAGGGCGGGGTCCTCGGTGGCCGACGCGAAGTGCAGGAGGTTGAGGCCAATGCCCGACAATCCGCCGTGGAGGTCGGGGCCGAGTTCTTTCCAGCGTTCGCCCGCGCACTGGTCGAGGATCTTCAGTGCCTCGCGCCGGTGGCCGAGGTGGTCGAGTACGTACGCGACGCCGTGCAGGCCGTCGTAGAAGCCGAGGCGGGTTCCCTGCTCCGGGTGCAGGGCCCGCCGGATCAGCCACTCCTCGTGGTCGGGGTGGCGGCCGGCACTGGTCACGTCGAGCGCGTACAGCACGCCGGCCGCGCCGCAGGCGATGCCGAGGCCGCCGCCCGGTGCGGCGAACTGCGCGATGTCGCCGGGGAAGAGCCGGTCTTCCCGCTCGGGCGTGGCCTCCGCGAGGATGCCGTCGGCCAGTGACGCCCGGACTTCCGCCCAGCCTTCGCGGTCGGGCTCGATCCGGGGTTCCGCGCACACGTTCCCTTCGGCGCCGGTGACGGTCCGTACCGCCTCGTCGAAGAAGCCGTCGGGGAGCGGGAACATGTCCGCCGCCTCCCGCGCGAGCTGTGCCGCCTTGCCGGGGTCGAGGGAGAACAGGGAGGTCAGCGGCATGAAGAGGAAGAGCTTGAGGCAGGCCAGGGCGTACGCGTCGACGGCGGTGCCACGTCGTTCGCGCGGGGCGGTGAACCCCAGGGCGCCGAGCGACTGTTCCCGCTCCTGCGCCGCGTCCGCCGCCCCCTCGAAGTCGATGAGCACCACCCCGCCGTCCGGGCGGACGATGATGTTCGACGGCTGGAGGTCACCGATGACGACACCGCGCTCGTGAATCCGCGTGACGGCGCGCGCCACGCGGTCGTGGAGGCCGATGGCCCACGAGGTGTAGTCGGCCGTCACCGCCTCGTCGGCGCACAGCCGGGTCAGGGGGTACCGCTCCACGAAGAGATGGTTGAGTTCCTTTCCCTCGATGAACTCCTCGACCAGGAAGTGGTGCTCACCCATCACGAAGTGATCGCGCAGCGCCGGGACACAGTCGAGGCCGCTCAGCCGCTCCAAGGTCTCCTTCTCGCGGCGCAGTCTGGCCACCGCGTCCCGTCCGTCCGCCGTCAGGCCCGCGTACGGCCGGGCCTCCTTCAGCACCACGCGCTCCCCGGTGCGCACGTCCTGACCGGCGTACAGGCCACCGCTGTTGGAGAAGTGCAGGGCGCTCTCCAGGCGGTACGGCAGGTCGCGACGCGCGCGCCGCCCCGCGCCGCCAGGTGGGGGGCGAGGAAATCCGGCAGTTCGACCCAGTCGGGGACCTGGAAGGTCGGTCCACGCACGTCCGGCACAAGGCGGCCGCCCCCGTCCTCGATCGCGAGTTCGACCTCTCCGGCGGGTGAGACGCAGTAGCGCTCGGCGAAGGCCCCGTACCGTACGTAGAGCGGCCCTTCGCCCCAGCGGAGGTCGCTCAGGATGTACGGTCCCGGCCGGCCCGCGAGGACCGTGCCGAGTCCGGTGAGGATCTGCTCCAGCTGCTCCTCGTCGGCGGGGTAGATCGTCACGAACTTCCCGCTCGCTCCCCGGTGCGCGTATTTGGCGTTGGCGAGCAGCAGTTCGTCCCTGCCGGGGAGGAACTTGAAGGGGATGCGGCGCGGGACGCAGTACTCCCAGACGTCGGTGAGGATCTGTGCCGCGTTGTCGAGACACGCCGACACGTGGATCTTCCAGCCCTGCGGGGGAAGCGTGGCCCCCTCGGGAGCGAGCACGACCCAGTCCTCCAGTTCGGAGCGCCGCCACGTGTCCGGAACCGGACGCCGAGCCTGCGCGAAGGTGGTCTCACCGCCACGGGCGCGGGCCGGAGTGTCGTAGAAGTGCGCGTCCATGAGGCAGTAGACCTCGTAGCGCTTGTCCACTGGGGGCCTTCCCCTTCCGGGGCCGGTCGCCCCTGAAGCGGTTGTGTCGCGCGCGCGGCGCCGAGGCGGGGAAGTGTCGCTTCCAGGCCGCCCGAGCACCGCCTACCTGCGATTCTCCCGGACTTCTCCGGTGCGGAACACCGCTCACTGTCACGCGATACCCGTGAAAATCACACGGTCGGACCGTGACAGGCGCAGGTGGTCGCCCCCGGCCGCGCCCGCCGGCTGCTGAGGGTCGGGGACCAAATATTGGCCCCCCGTGACAGGAACCGATGTGAGGCGTTGGCCCTCATGCTCCATGAGGTCCGGCACAGTACGCAGTGCACGCCCTTCCGGGCCCGCACGGCACACCGCACGCGTGTGCCGTTTTCCGTTGAGTCGAGAACAAGGAAGCCACGTGCCCCAGTTGACGCACAGACGTCTGGCCATGAGCGCCACCCTGATCGCCGCCCTCGCCGGCGTTCTCGCCCCCGCCACCGCGGCCTCCGCGGCCCCGGCAGCAGCCCCCGCAGGTCCCGCGGCCCCCGCCGTCCCCGCTCCCGACATGGACGGGGTGAACGCGGCTCTGAAGGCCGCCATGGCCAACGGCGCCCCGGGCGCGATGGCCCGCTTCACCGGCCCCGACGGTGTCCGCACCCGCACCGCCGGTGTCCGTGACCGGGTCTCCGGCGCGGCCATGGACACCACCGCGCGCTTCCGCATCGGCAGCGTCAGCAAGACGTTCTCCAGCGTCGTACTGCTCCAACTGGTCGACGAGGGACGGCTGGAGCTGGACGCGCCGGTCAACCGCTACCTTCCCGGGCTGCTGCCCGACGACCGCACCACGGTCCGCCACCTGCTCACCCACCGCAGCGGCCTGGCCGACTACACCGACGTCATGTTCGCCAAGACCGTGCCCGGCTTCGAGGCCGTGCGCAACCGGGTCTTCACCTACCAGGAGCTGGTCGCCCTCTCCCTGGCCGAGCCCCGCACCACCGAGCCCGGCGCGGCGTACAAGTACTCCAACACCAACTTCGTCGTCGTCGGCATGCTCATCGAGAAGGCCACGGGGACCCCGGTCTCCCAGCAGTACGAGCAGCGCATCATCAAGCCGCTGAACCTGCGGAACACCTCCTACGTCCACCCGCAGGCCCGCATCGCGGGGACACACGTGCGCGGCTACCTGCACCCCGACGAGGCGGGGGCACCGCTCGTGGACTCCACGGAGCAGACCGCTTCCTGGGCCCAGACGGCCGGCGCGGTCATCTCCAATCCGGCCGACCTCAACACCTTCACGACCGCGCTGATGCGGGGCAGGCTGCTCTCGCCGCGGATGCTGGACGCCATGACCACGGTCACCCCGACCGACACCACCCAGACCCGTTTCTACGGACTCGGGCTGCGCCGCTACGACCTGTCGTGCGGAACCCAGGTCTACGGACACACCGGCACCGTCCAGGGCTACTACACCTACGCCTTCGCCACCCGTGACGGCGGGCGCTCGCTCTCCGCCATGGCGAACACCTCGAACCGGGGCGCGGCGAACACGGCGCTCGGCGGGACGCTGGAAGCGGCCTTCTGCGGGAAGAAGCCCACGTCCGCCACGTCGTCGACGCCGACCAGGGCGCCGCGCACGGCCGCCACCCTGCCGGCCGAGGCGGACCTGCCCGAACGCCGCTGAAGCCGGGACCGGCACAAAGTTGTACGGGACGCGCGTGGTGATCGACACAATGATGAACTCGGGGTGAAGAACGTAAGGTCATTGCGTTCACAACAACACTGCCGGGCTGCCCACTTGGAGCCCGGCTGTCATCCCGTGGGGGGATTCATGCGACACCGCATCCGTATCGCCGTGCTCGGCTCGGCCCTGGCCGTGACCGGTTTCGCGGCGCCCAGCGCCTTCGCCGCCCCGACCGGCGACGTGACCATCGATCAGGTCACCGTCAACGGCGGCAAGCCGATCGTGCTGGGCACCACCGCCGCGCAGACCTTCTCGGTCTCCGTGACGGCGTCGGACGACTCGGGCATCGACGAGGCCGACATCACGCTGTACGGCCCGGACTCCGCGGTGGCCCTGCCGACAGGGGCGCCCACGTGCGAGCCGTCGAGTGCGACGACCTCGACGTGCACCGCGAAGTTCACGCTCGACCCCGACACCGACTTCTACGACAACAGCCCGGCCGGTGGCTGGTACGTCGACGCGTTGGTGACGGCGAACGACATCGACACCATCTGGGTGCAGAAGGCCGGAGCCTTCAAGGTGCAGCGCCTCGCCAAGCTGACGGCGAACGCCTCGCCGGAGCCGGTCCAGAAGGGCAAGACGCTCACCATCACCGGCGCGCTGACCCGCGCCAACTGGGAGACGCACAAGTACGCGGGCTACACCAACCAATCCGTGAAGCTGGAGTTCAAGAAGAAGGGAACCTCGACCTACACGGCCGTCAAGACCGTGAAGTCCGACACCAAGGGCAACCTGAAGACCACGGTCAAGGCCGCCAACGACGGCTACTTCCGCTGGAACTTCGCCAGCAACTCGACGACCGGCGCGGTCAAGGCCACGGGCGACTACGTCGACGTGCGCTGATCACCGGCACGTAGCTCTCGCCACCTCTCGGCAGGTGTGGACGTCTCCGCCCACACCTGCCGTTCGCGTTGCGGCGCGGCGGCCGCCGGGGCTCGCCCGCTCGTAGGATTTGAGCCATGGCAGCGACCACAGACACCTCCGGGCCCGGCACCGCCGTCCCCCGTGCCCGCCTCCTGCTGGAAGAGGTGGCGTGGCGCCATCAGGCGGGCGAGATGCGTCCGGAAGACCTGCCGATGGCCGCTGCCGAGGCCCTCGCGGCGGGGATGCACGACCCGGCGCTGACCGAACTCGCCGGTATGCCGCGCAACGCCGACCCGCGGGACATCCGCGACGCGTTCGAGCAGGCCCTCTCGGACGTGGGGATCACACCGCCCGACCGCAGCCAGGCCCAGCGCTACGCGCTCCGCGCACTGGCCGAGAGGTTCGTCGCCGGTCAGGCGGCTCTCGCCGAACTGGCGTCGGCCGACTGGTGGGAGACGGAGGTCGAGAGTGCGGAGGAACGAGCGTTCGTGGCGCTGATTCCGCCCTGTACGTGCTGTCTCGCGTACACCCTGGGGCTCGACGAACAGGAATGGGAGACCCGTCTCCGAAGCGCCGCCCTCGCCTTGGCCGCACGCCCCGCGGTCGGGCCGAGCAACTGAGCGGAGGGTGCGGCAGCCGCCGGTCCGCAGATGCCTGTCAGGCCTCGACGCCCACCCGCTCCCAGGGACTGGGGCCCGTGCCGTCGCGCCAGGCTTCCAGTTCTTCGCCGTTGACGCAGATGATGCCGCACTGCTGCGCGTACTCCAGGGCGGGAGCGGTGAAGTCGCTCGTCGTGACGAGTGCGGCCACGTCGGCCTCGTGGACGGTGAAGCACGTCCCGCCGAAGCGCTGCAGATCCTGTGAGCCGACCCTGTTGCCCTCGCCGTAGCGCTTGCACTGGATGACGACCCGCCGCCCGTCGGCGTCACCGCCAGGACGTCCGCGCCCAAATCGCAGGCCCCTCCGACGACTTCGACGGCCTGGCACGCGTCCCGGGAGCAGAGCTGCGCTATGGCCTCTTCGAAGCCGTCGGCGTCGAGCGCGGCGTAGTCGTGGTCGCAGTCGTAGGCGGCGTCGGGGGCCGAGGGTGGAGCGAGGACGGCGGTCGCCTCCTCGCCGTGGCGCACCGCCCGCTCCTCCGCCTCCGCCGCGCCGAGGCTTTCGGAAGCCTGCTCCGCCGCTTCCTCCAGCACCTCGGCGGCGCGCCGCGCGTACCGGGCCGCGGAGAAGCGGCGCCACCTGGACCGGCCCAGCGGGACGGTCGCGAGCGCCACCACGACGAGTACGGCGGCCCACAGCGGGCGGCTCTCGACGATGTCCGCCGCGGTGCGGACCAGGAACGCCATGACGCACAGGATGATCGCGAGCAGGACGAAGAACAGAGCGTTCGCGCGCAGGTCGAAGCGCCGTTCGCCGGCCACACGTGGCGCCGGGCGCGAGGGTACGGTCATTCCGCCCCTTCCTGAGGAGAACTACTGGCGTACGGGCTCCAGGGACCCCGGGGCCACAGGGACCACGCGGTGTGAAGATCACTTGATCTCCGCGTGCCCTGGATCTCCGTCCTCAAAAGATCGCCGCCGGAGACGGCGGGCGCGGACCTCTCCCGCTACGCCGGGTCGGTCAGCTCCACGTCGGCGTGGAACAGGTTGTGGTCCGAGTACCGCGTGAGGCGCACCTCGTGTCCGACCGGGGCGATGCCCCGCAGGAAGATGTAGTCGAACTTGCTGTACCAGTCGGTGGTCACCTCGCAGGTGCCGGTGCCCGAGGCGCGGCACTGGGGATCGGCGTCCGTGGCCAGCGCCCACATGTCGGCCAGTTCGGGGGCGTCCGGCACTGCGTTGAAGTCGCCGAGGACGATCGCGCGGTCGTGCCGGGCGACGGCCGCGGCGAGCACCTTGGCCTGCTTCGCGCGAAACGCTTCCTGGCGTCGTTGGGCGAGGTGGGTGTTGAAGACCCGGACGGGCCGGCCGTCCACCGTGGTGGTGACCGCCATGTACCCGCGGTCCTCGGAACCGCCGTCGGGGTATTCCACGCTGACCGGGTCCGTCATCGGTGCCGCCGACAGGATGGCCTGGCCGAAGCCCCCCGGCCGCCACGGCAGGCCTCCGCAGCGGCTCCAACTGCGCAGGACGGAGCCGTACTTCACGTGGTAGACGAGCCCGTACTGGTACTCCAGGTGGTCCCGAATCCGCTCGACGTCCCGCACGCAGGCTTCTTGCAGACCGACCACCTGGGGCGCGTACGCGGCGATGTCCGCCGCCCGGCCGATGTTCTGCCCGCTGTCGTTGCAGGGGTTGCAGATGTTCCACGTCATGACCCGGTTCGGCACGACGTCGTCGGGGGCGCCTGCGGGCAGCGGCCTGGCGAAGAGCGCTCCCTTCGGCGCGCTGGGGCCGACGAGCGTCATGAAGCACACGATCAGGGCGCCCGCGAGCCACCGCGTGCCTGTTCCGGTCACCATCGCCTCCTCGGAGTGGAGACACATCGCATCACATGACGGCCTCCCCGCACGAGGTTCGGCACAATGTGTTCCCGCCCCCGGTGCGGTCACGCCACGCCATGCCACCCACACCAAGGACCACCCACCCTTGTCCATCGAGAGAGGCACTTCGCAGTGAGCAGTGAACCGGCAGACCTCCACGACATAGACACGTCCCTCCCGCACAGCGCACGTGTGTGGAACTACTGGCTGGGCGGCAAGGACCATTACGAGGCCGACCAGAAGGCCGGGGACGCCTACAAGGAGAAGTTCCCCCTGATCGTCCCGATGGCCCGGGAGTCACGCGACGTGCTGCGCCGCTCGGTGACGTGGATGGCGCGGCAAGGCGTCAAGCAGTTCCTGGACGTGGGTGCCGGACTGCCCACGGCCAACAACACCCACGAGATCGCGCAGCGCGTCGCGCCGGACAGCCGGGTGGTCTATGTGGACCACGACCCGATCGTCCTCATGCACGTCGACACGCTTCTCCAGAGCTCCCCTGAGGGCGCGACCGACTACGTACTGGCGGACATGCGCGACACCGACACGATTCTGCGGGGCGCGGCGAAGACGCTGGACATGTGCCAGCCCATCGGTCTCGTCATCAATGATGTGCTGGGCCACATCGACCCCTGGGAGGACGTGCTGACCCTGGTGCGCGGTCTGGTGTCCGGCCTCCCTTCGGGCAGCTACGCCTCGTTGACCCACTCCGACGCCGACGACGAACTGCACCGCAGCGTGCAGGAGGAGTACAACAACTCCGGTGCCATTCCCTACATTCTGCGTGGCCCCGAGCAGACGGTCTCCCTCTTCGACGGCCTCGAACTCGTCGATCCCGGCTTCGTCCCGTGGCCGCAGTGGAAGCCGGACGCGGCCATGCCGGGCTCGCTGACCATGCGGGCCGGCTGGGTCGGCGTGGCGCGGGTGCCGTGACGTCACCCGAGGAGATCGCGCAGGGCCGCGTCCAGCGTGCGGCGTACCCGTAGGGCGTCCGGGGCGACGGCGGTGACCAGGACGCCGGGTCCGGCCAGCGGTGTCAGCGCCGCCCACTCCCCCAGCGGCGCGGCCCGCGGCTTGTCCTGCTCGAACTCCGGTCGTACGACGACGAGTTGCCCGACGGCGCGGTGTCCTGCGAGGACCGCGGGGCCGTCCCAGCCGCCGGGGGCCCCGGGGCCGCACGACAGTTCCTGGTCGAGCAGGAGCGTGCCCGCGTGGCGCACGGTGAGCCGGCTGGTCAGGCGTCCGGAAGCCTCACCGGTCCGGCCGAGCACCTGCTCCTCGCGCAGCACCAGCCGGGCCCCCAGCCGCGAGATCCGCGCGCGTCGTGACCCACAGCTCACTGTCGCGTACGGAGATCAACTGCTCCGGCAGCCAGTGCAGTTCGGCGTCCTCGGCCACGGCGAGGCGTACGTCGTAGCGCGCCGGCTCCCCGGTCTGGCCCGGCAGGGCCAGCGTGGCCGCGGCCGTGGCGATGTGCAGCGCGGACCCGGCCCGCGCGGTGGCCTCGACGATGAGGTGGTCGCCCGCCGAGGGGGCCGCTCATCGCGCCGACCAGTGTGACGCGCGCCGCCGGGCCGGTGGAGCGGGTGCGGCGCAGGGCGAGCGGGCCCTCGCCGTCGAGTACGGGCAGGGCGGTGCCGCCACGGCCGTCGGCGCGGGCCTCGATGCGGGCGGTGGCCCGCAGTCCGGCACCACCGCCTGGCGCCGCGCCGCTCCGGAGGCCTCGCACACCGGCCGGGAGGCCCTGCGCACTGCCAGTGCCGTGCAGGCCCTGCGTATCGCCCTGCGGAGCGAGATCGACCGTCACGCCGACGCGGTCCATGCGGCGTACTGCTCACGCACCCAGGCGGCGACCGGCCCGACGCCCTCGTCCGAACGCAACGACTGGAAGATCACGGGGAGTTCGGCGCGCTGCGCCTTGGCGTCCGCGGCCATCCGGGCGAGGTCGGAGCCGACGTACGGGGCGAGGTCGGTCTTGTTGATGACGAGGAGGTCGGCCGTGGTGACGCCGGGGCCGCCCTTGCGCGGGATGTCGTCGCCGCCCGCGACGTCGATGACGAAGATCTGCGCGTCGACGAGTCCCTTGGAGAAGGTCGCGGTGAGGTTGTCGCCGCCGGACTCGACGAGGATCAGATCGAGCGGCCCGACCTCGTCCTCCAGGTCCTCCACGGCCTCCAGGTTGGCGGAGATGTCGTCGCGGATCGCGGTGTGCGGGCAGGCGCCGGTCTCCACGGCGGTGATCCGCTCCGGCGGCAGGACGGCCTCGCGGAGCAGGAACTCCGCGTCCTCGCGGGTGTAGATGTCGTTGGTGACGACGGCCAGGGACAGCTGGTCGCGCAGTGCGTGGCACAGGGCGGCGACGGTCGCGGTCTTGCCGGAGCCGACGGGCCCGCCGAGTCCGATGCGGCAGCCGCCCGGCGGCGACCGTCGGGGCGGATGGCGTCGGCGCCGACCGCGGCGGGACCGTCGTGGGAGTGGTCGAGGTGCATGAGGGCTCCAAGGGTGGGTGTGGGGGCGATGCCCCGGGACGGTGCACTGCGCTACGACGCGAACAGCCGCACGGGCCATGCCGCGTGCGCCTCCGCCCCGATCTCCAGGAGCGGGGCCGAGGCCGCGGGCAGCGCGTCGACGCCTTCGGTCGCGACCCGTACCGCCGCCGCGGCCGCGTCCCGCGCGACCCGGTCGAGATCGGGGGCGAGCCGCGCAAGCACCGCCGTGGCGTCGAAGGGGTCGAGGCTCAGCAGCCGGACCGTGGCGGTCGCCGGGCCACTGACTCCTTCGTACGCCGAGCAGTACGCGGCGCGTCGGGCCCGAGGCCGGCGGCGCGGGCGGTGAGTCCGAGGACGACCGGCTGATGGGCGCCCTTGGGGAACTGCCGGGCCAGGGCGTCGAGTTCGGGGTGCGGCCAGGTGGCGCGGGCGGCGCGCAGCAGCTGCCCGCCCGAGCCGCCGCGCCGCCGTCCGCAGGGCGGGCGAGGGGGTGCGGGCGTCGGCCGCCTCGTCCAGGGCGGCCGGGTCCACGCCGAGTGCGGCGGCCGCCGCGAGGGCCGCCGTCACCAGACCGGTGGTCTGGAGCCGCCCCCGGCAGAAGGCCTCCAGGCTCGCGGCCCCGGTGATCCGGCCGGCTTTGACGGCCGCTTCGGCCCCGCCGGAGTGGGCGTGCCCGCCGGCGGGGAAGCGGCCGTCGGCAGGACGAGGAGTGCTGCGCGTGACATGTGATCGCCGCCAGAGTCGGCCGAGGCCGTCAGAAGAGGAAGTACCGCTGGGCGAGCGGCAGTTCGGCGGCGGGTGACGGTTCGACGAGTTCGCCGTCGATGGTGACGGCGAAGCTGTCCGGGGCGACCTCCACGCGGGGCAGCGCGTCGTTCTCGCGCATGTCCGCCTTGGAGCGGCCGCGTGTGGAGCGGATGGCCAGGAACTGCTTCTCCAGGCCGAGGCGTTCCGGGAGGCCGTCGTCCAGGGCGGACTGGGTCACGAAGTTGACCGAGTTGCGGCCGGGCGCCCGGCCGTGCGCACCGTACATGCGGCGCGGCAGGACCGGCTGCGGGGTCGGGATGGAGGCGTTGGCGTCGCCCATCTGCGCGTACGCGATCTGTCCGCCCTTGAGGACGAGCTGTGGCTTGACGCCGAAGAACGCCGGGTCCCACAGCACGAGGTCGGCGAGTTTGCCGGACTCGACCGAGCCGACCTCGTGGTCGATGCCCTGCGCGACGGCCGCGTTGATCGTGTACTTGGCGACATAGCGACGGGCGCGGTGGTTGTCGGCGCGGGTGTCCCCCGGCAGGAAGCCGCGGCGCCGCTTCATCACGTGCGCGGTCTGCCACGTACGCATGATGACCTCGCCGATGCGGCCCATGGCCTGGGAGTCCGAGGACATGATCGAGATGGCGCCGAGGTCGTGGAGGATGTCCTCCGCGCCGATCGTCGTGGGCCGGATGCGGGACTCGGCGAAGGCGAGGTCCTCGGGGACGGCGGGGTTGAGGTGGTGACAGACCATCAGCATGTCGAGGTGCTCCTCGACGGTGTTGACGGTGTGCGGCCGGGTCGGGTTGGTGGAGCTGGGCAGCATGTTGGGCAGCGAGACGGCGGTGATCATGTCGGGGGCATGACCGCCACCCGCGCCCTCGACGTGGAAGGCGTGCAGGGTGCGGCCCGCGACCGCGTCGAAGGTCGCCTGGACGAAGCCGGCTTCGTTCAACGTGTCGGTGTGGACGGCGAGTTGGGCTCCGGTCTCCTCGCACACGTTCAGGCAGGCGTCGATGACGGCGGGGGTGGCGCCCCAGTCCTCGTGGATCTTGAAGCTGACGGCGCCGGCGCGGAGCTGGGCGTGCATCGACTCGGCGGAGACGGTGTTGCCCTTGCCGAGGAAGCCGATGTTGACGGGGCTGGACTCCATGGCCGCGAACATCCGCGCCAGGTGCCAGGCGCCCGGAGTGATCGTGGTCGCCTTGCTGCCCTCGGCGGGGCCCGTGCCGCCGCCGAAGAGCGTGGTGACGCCGGAGGCGAGGGCCTCGTCGACGATGGTCGGCGAGATGAAGTGGATGTGGGTGTCGATGCCGCCCGCGGTGAGGATCTTGCCGTTGCCCGCGATGACCTCGGTCTCGGGTCCGATGACGAGGTCGGGGTGGACGTCGTCCATGGTGTCCGGGTTGCCGGACTTGCCGATGCCGGTGACGCGGCCGTCACGGATGCCGACGTCGGCCTTGACGATCCCCCAGTGATCGATGATCACCGCGCCCGTGATGACGGTGTCGGGGGCCCCTTCGGCGCGCGTGGTGCGGGACTGGCCCATCGACTCGCGGATGACCTTGCCGCCGCCGAACACGGACTCGTCGCCGGAGCGGCCGGGGCCGCCCGCGCGGTCCTCCTCGATCTCGATCAGCAGGTCGGTGTCGGCGAGCCGGATGCGGTCGCCGGTCGTCGGGCCGAACAGATCGGCGTACGCGGCACGGGACAGCTCAGGCATCGAGGGCACCTCCGGTCTCGCCGCGCAGGCCGGGCACGACGCGCTTGCCGGCGAGCGGAACGAGTTCGACGTCGACGGGGATGCCGGGCTCGAAGCGCACGGCGGTTCCGGCGGCGATGTTGAGCCGCTTTCCGTGCGCGGCGGCGCGGTCGAAGTCCAGACCCGGGTTGGCCTCGGCGAAGTGGTAGTGGGAGCCGACCTGGACGGGGCGGTCGGCGGCGTTGAGGACGGTGAGGCGGGTGGCCTCGCGGCCTTCGTTGAAGCGGACGGGCTCGTCGGCGAAGAGGATCTCCCCGGGGACGAGTCCCTGACCTGTGCCGTGCGTGGCGGCATGCATGAGGCGCGGACTCCCGTCAGACGATCGGGTCGTGGACGGTGACGAGCTTCGTGCCGTCCGGGAAGGTGGCCTCCACCTGGACGTCGTGGATCATCTCGGGGATGCCCGCCATGACGTCGTCCCGGGTGAGCACCTTGCGCCCCGACGACATCAGCTCGGCGACCGTACGGCCGTCCCGGGCGCTTCCAGGATGTGGGAGGTGATGAGGGCGACCGCCTCGGGGTGGTTGAGCAGCAGACCCCGCGCCCTTCGCTTCTCGGCCACGTCCGCGGCCACATGGATGAGCAGTCTCTCCTGCTCGTGCGGGGTCAGTTGCACGCGTCCCACCTCACAGTCCTCGCTCCGAACCGTTCGGGGTCCGGCTGCCGCGGCCACCGCGGCGGGTATAGATGTAACACACAGCGAATGCGCGCGATCGTGCGCACCCTGGTTACGAAAACCCCTGGTGGCGTGGCACGGGAGGGTAGTTGGAAGGAGTTTCAACGAGGTTAACCAGCCGTTGACCGACCCATGACCGTCAACTGGTCTGCGCCATACCCAGCACTGCCGCGAGGCCCTCTTGGAGCGTGGGGGCGCCGGTCGTGGCCGCCGTGCGCGTCGGTGCCGTGGCGGCCGCGCTTGCCCGGGGTTGACCGGGTGTTGTCACCGGCACCTGGGGGGCGGCGCGCTGACCATGGCGCCGCTCGGCAATTCGTTCTCCGGCGTGACCTCCGCACCGCGGCTGCCGCCCGAACCGGGCCGCACCCTCGGCCAGTTGGTCCTCCCGGCGTCGAGGGCTCGACTAGGTGGCGTCGGGCCCGCGGTGCTCGGCCGCGATGCCGAACCTCCGGTGCCCCGAACCGGTCCCGGCGGGCGGCGCGGAACCGATCGAGGTCACGGTGCTGATCGTCTGCTCCTCCGGGGCCTGCGCGGCTTCGGCGAGCGCCTCCAGGCGCTCCAGGTCGGCGGCGGAGACCAGCGCCACGAGCGGCTTGCCGTGGCGCGTGACGACGACCCGCTCGCCGCCGTAGACGACGCGGTTGATCAGCTCGGCGAGCTCTGCACGGGCTTGCGTCACCGGAATCTCGTAGGCCATGCCGCCCAGCTTAGTGGCTGTTCCGCGAGGTGAGCCGTGGCGCGATGGCGTACGGACGCATCGCCGCGGTGCCCCGCCCCGGCCTGCCGGCGGGCAGAATCGGCGCATGTCTGATGCCGGAACAGCGCTGCCGGCGGTCTGGCGACTGCCCTTCGCCTTGGCGTGGGAGGCGTTCGGGGCGGGCAGCCGGCCCGTCGGAGCCGCGTTGCTCGACGCCGACGGAACGGTGGTGGCCTGCGGGCGCGACCGCAGCGAGGAAGCGACCGCCCCGCCCGGCCGGCTCGCCGGGGCGGCCGTCTCGCACGCGAGATCGACGTGCGGCCCAGCTTCCGTCCCGGCACCGTTATCGGGACCACCGCCTGTTCACCACGCTGGAGCCCTGCCTCCTCTGTAGCGGCGCGCTCCTCCACACCCATGTCGGCACGGTGGTCTACGGCGCCGCGGACGCTCCCGGCTCGCTCCGCCGAGGATCACGGAGGCCGGGCCGTGACGCCGGACGCCGGGCCGGGGCAGCGCCCCGGACACCGCTCTCAGGCGTCGAAGTGGCGGCGCGACGCCTCGATGTGACCGAGGTGGCGGTGGGTCCATTCGCACATGGCGTCGACCGTGGCACGCAGACCGCGGCCGGCGTCGGTGAGGGTGTACTCGACGCGGGGCGGCACGGTCGGGTGCACCTTCCGCTCGACGAGGCCGTTGCGCTCCAGCATGCGCAGGTTCTGCGTGAGCATCTTGTGGCTGATGCCCTCGACCTCGTCCCGCAGGGCGCTGAAGCGCAGCGTGCCGTCACCGAGCGCCTCGATGATCAGGAGCGCCCACTTGTTGGCGACGTCCGAGAAGATCTCCCGCGCCAGCGAGTCCGCGCGCCTGAGGTCCGCGTCCTCGGGCAGGCCCTTGAGCAGTTGTTTGGTCACCATCAGGTTCCCCAGTCACCGAAAAGTGCGTTCTTCCAGGTCAGCGGCCACTCTCCTACAGTTCCCGGGTAACCACAAGAGAGCACCTGGGGAGGGGCGGACACCATGGCCACCATCGACGTCTTCCAGCACGGCATTCCGGCCGAGAGCGACTTCGGCTACGCGCAGGCGATCAGGTCCGGCGAGCTCATCCACGTATCCGGACAGCTCTCACTCGACGAGGCGGGCACCTTCCGCCACGCGGACGACTTCACCGCCCAGCTCCAGGCGACGTACGCCAACCTGGACAAGATCCTGGACCATTACGGCGCCACCCGGCACCAGGTCGTCTCCCAGAACCTGTACGTGGTGAACCTGCGGCAGCACGCCACGGCGGCGGCCGAAGGCAACCTGGCCTATTTCGGAGGCCACCGTCCCGCCAGCACGGTGGTCGGTGTCACCGAGCTGACCTTTCCCGGCCAGGTCGTCGAGATCAGCTTCGTCGTCGACATGAGGCTGCCCGCCTGTTCACACCCGCCCCGCAGTTGGAACTGGGCACCCTCTCACGCACAGAACGTACGTCCTGTACATTTTCGACGGAGCTGGTCTCGTCCGTCGACCCGTACAACAGAGGTGTGCCATGTACCGTCCGTCCGCCCGTCATGTCCTGCCCGAGTTCACCGAGCGCACCAGCTCGGGGACGCGGACCATGGACCCGTACTCCCGGCTGCTCGAAGAGCGGATCGTCTTTCTCGGCACGCCTGTTGACGACACGTCGGCGAACGACGTGATGGCGCAGTTCATGCATCTGGAGTACCTCGCGCCGGACCGCGACATCTCGCTGTACATCAACTCCCCCGGCGGCTCGTTCAGCGCGATGACCGCCCTCTACGACACGATCCGGTTCGTCAGCTGTGACGTGGAGACGATCTGTCTCGGCCAGGCCGCCTCGGCCGCCGCCGTCCTGCTGGCGGCCGGCACCCCCGGCAAGCGGTACGCGCTGCCCGGGGCCCGTGTCCTGATCCACCAGCCCTCCTTCTCCGAGCCGATCCAGGGCCAGGCCGGCGATCTGGCGATCCAGGCCGACGAGATCGCGCGGACCCGGGAACTCCTCGAAGAACTTCTCGCGCGGCACACGGGACAGAGCCGTGAGCGGATCACCGCCGACATCGAGCGGGACAAGATCCTCGACGCCCGGGCCGCCGTGGAGTACGGGCTCGTGGACCGGATCGTCGCGAGCCGCAAGACCTCGTCCGGCACGCACGGGACGAGGTGACCCGCGGATGCTGCCATCCGAGCTGCCCCCGCTGCCCGCCCTGACGCGCGCGGAGGCCGAGCTGATCGACCGTTACCTGGAAGTCGTCGACCTGCTCGGCCGGATCAACCCCGCCCGCGCCGGGCACACCTACGGCGGTCTGCGCGCCGCACAGGCCCTGGTCGGCCGGGCGACGGCCCTGCGGGACGCGCTGACCCTCATGCATCAGCGCGGCGAGAGCGAGTCCACGCCGCCACGCTCGCCCGGGCGCTGCGCGTCCTGGACGGCGAGCGGCGGGCCGGC
>RBWT01000103.1 GCA_004010275.1 Streptomyces huasconensis | reverse complement strand
GCTCCAGTATGGCCCCCTCCCCCCGCCCTACAGGACGCCACACCCACGTGCCGTCCGGGCCTCCCCCCCACCGTTTCCAGGAACACCGTGTCGCTCAAGGTCAACTGCCCGCCCGTACGCACCCGTTGTCAGCGGGGCCCACCCATTCCGGTACCCACACATCATGCGGGGTTCGCGGACCCGCAGTGCGCAGATGGTTGCGTAGCGCGGTCAGCACGGGGTGCTGGTCTCCGCTGCGGGACAGCAGCATGTGCGGGTAGACCGGGGTCGGATCGTGCAACGGGATGCGACGTAGGTCGTGGGTCTGGGGCCACAGGTACCGGTCCCCGCTGCCGACCAGGGTGGCCAGCGAGGCCGAGTCGGCCAGCGCGTCCATCAGGGCCTCGTCACCGAAGTTGGGGCCGAGCGCGTCGATGCTCAGGCCGAAGGCCGTGGACAACTCCTGGTAGAACGCCGCCCACTCCGTGCCCGGCCTGATCCCGGGAATCCAGATGCGGTGACCGGCCAGGTCCGCGGGACGAACCCACGATGCGTCAGCCAGCGGGTGTCCGGGGCCGACCAGGAGTTCCAGAGGTGCGTCCAGGAGTCGTTCGGCGCTGATCCCGGCCGGGACCTGGTCTGCCGGCAGGGCGCGGAAGGACGCGTCGACGGTCCCTTCGCGCACCGCCTGGGCGGCCTGGGCGGCGTTCTCCGTGCTCAGCGTGACCGCGTCCAGGTCCATCTCGGGGTGGGAGCGGTAAAACCGGTAGACGGCCTGGGCCGGGCTGATGCGCCGATGGAGGACGTCGACGCGCAGGGGGCGGCCGCCGGGGCGTACGGCCTGCTCGGCCTGCTTGATCGCCCCCAGGACCTTCTTGGCGTGCGGCAGAAAGACCTGCCCGTCCAGCTCGGCCGGGAGCCTCGCGAGGTCCGCACCAAGAGCGTGACCCCAACGTGCCTCTCCAGGGCCGCGATCCGTTTGGAGACCGCCTGCTGGCTGATCCCCAGTTCGTCGGCCGCGGCCTGGAACTGTCCGGTCTCGGCGACGGCCACGAACGTCCGTAGCCCTTCCACATCCATACGACCAGGCTACTTCCACAACCGCTGGTTGTGTCCGACGTGGTGCACGGTTGTTTGATCGGGTACTGCGCACGGTGGTGGGATCAACGCATGTCTACTCGCACAGAGCAGGTCATGTATGTCCACACAGCCGAGTTCGTACGTCATACGGAGCGGATCGCGGAGGTGACCGATGCGACGTCTCGGCTGAACGTGCTCCCGTTCAGCGACACTGAGGGCCGCGAGGAACTACTTTCGGTTGTGTTCGGAGGGGCGCTGCCGCCGTCTGTGGTGATCTACCCGCCGTTCTATACCGAGCACGGGCTGAACACGACGTTCGGGAACAACGTCTTCGTCAACCAGGGATGCACCTTCATGGACAAAGGAGGTATCCGCATCGGAAACGGCGTTATGATCGCCCCGAAGGTCAGCCTCATCACCGGGGGCCATCCACTGCCGCCGGCCGAGCGCCGCGAATTCCTCTCCTTCGCCCCGATCGTCATCGAGGACGACGTCTGGATCGGGACGGCTGCCGTGATCACACAGGGGGTGACCATCGGTGCCGGTGCGGTGGTGGCTGCCGGTGCGGTGGTGACTCGTGGTGTTCCTGCCCGCACTGTGGTCGCGGGAGTGCCTGCCCGGGTGGTCAAGACGATCCACTGAGCCGGCGGCCGGGCGTCCCGTCCGGGCCTCGGGGGGAGGCGGGGACGGACGGGACGCCAGGAGCCATTCCCGGACCTCGGGTCAGCCTTGCACCATCGCCGGGTCCATCCACATGACCTCGAAGTGGTGGCCGTCCGGGTCCTGGAAGGAACGGCCGTACATCTGGCCGTAGTCCTGGGGGTCCTTCGCGGGTGAGCCGCCGGCAGCGAGCGCGCGGTCGCACAGCTCGTCGACCGCCTCGCGGCTCTCGGCGCTCAGACAGATCAGTGCCTCATTGGCGACGCTCGCGTCGGCGATCGGCTTCGAGGCGAACTGCTGGAACTTGTTCTCGGAGAGCAGCATGACCACGATGCTGTCGCTGATCACCACGGACGCGGTGTTCTCATCGCTGAACTGCGCGTTGATGGTGTATCCGAGCTCCGTGTAGAACTTCTTCGCCGCGTCGATGTCCTTGGTGGCGAGGTTGATGAAGACCATCTGCTGGTAGGCGTGCTGCGTCATGCCGTCCACTCCTGTTTCGAAGAGATCGTTGTTACTCGTGAGGTATCGGATGCCTGTGACGCATCGGATGCTTGTTACGCAGGGATAGACGGCGGGCCGCGGCCAAACTCATCGGCCCTCGGTGGACTTTTTTTCGCAACTCACCTTCCAGGCCCCTCGCGCCGGCCGCGGCACGGGACGGTCAGCGCGTCGGCAGGCGGTGCAGCACGACCTCGCCGAGGGCCCCGTCCGCCGCCACACACGTCATGTACGTACGGTACGGCTGCCGCCTGCGGTCCGTCGGCGAGCCCGGGTTCAGCAGGCGCAGCCCGCCGGGCGCCTCGGTGTCCCAGGGGATGTGACTGTGGCCGAAGACCAGGACGTCGAGGTCGGGGTAGAGCGCGGCGCACCGCGTCTCCCGGCCACGGGCCGCCCCCGTCTCGCGGACGACGCCGAACCGCAGGCCACCCAGCCGGACGCGGGCCACCTCCGGCAGCCGCGCGCGCAGTTCGGCGCCGTCGTTGTTGCCGAACACGCCGACCAGGCGGCGGGCGCGTCCCTCCAGCAGGTCCAGCGTGGCCACGTCGACCCAGTCCCCGGCGTGGATGACGACATCCGCCCGGTCCACTTCGCGCAGCAGCTCGTCGGGGAGCCGCCTGGCGCGCAGGGGCACATGGGTGTCCGAGACAAGCAGCAGCCGTACGGGGCGGGCCGCCATACCGTGCGTGGCATCGTCCATCGACTGTCTTCTCCTCTCGCAGTCCTCTCGCAGCGGGCCCCCCGGGAAGCCCCCAACACGACGGTCGGCGCCCCGCTGGCCACCCCTCCCAGCCTGCCCCGAACCACTTCGGCGAGCGACTCGGCCCTGAAACGGTCAGGAAGCGTCACCACCCCAGTCCGCCCCTCGGTGATGGAGCACGCCGATGAGCGTGGCGAGGTCGGCGGCGCCCGTCGGATCATCCGCGTAGCGCGTGGCCTGAAGGGGGCCGACCTGGGAGAGGACGACGCCTTCCCGGGCCAGGACGTGGACCAAGGTCAACAGGGCAGCGCGGGCGTTGCCATCCGTGAAGGGGTGGAAGAACGCCACGTCGAGATAGACGTGGGCCGCGCGCGCCGCCAGTGGGAGGCCCGTGGTCGTCGCCTCGCGCAGGCAAGCGGCGAAGTCGGCCTGGGTACGCGGCGTCAGCCCATAACGCTCACGGCCGGCCTTCGCGTAGGCATCGGTCGCGCGGAACGGTGCCTCTCGTACGCCGAGCACCTCGCGCTGCCAGCCGGCCAGCAGGGCGAAGGCCAGTGGCGCGCGGCGCGCGGCATCGGCCCGGGCCACGGCGTGGGCGGCGAGCAGACGCTCGGCGCGCACGGGGTCGCGGCGGCGCACCGGCCCTTCGCACCAGGCCTGGAAGCCGTCGCTCGACGGCGGGACCCGTCGCAGGGCCGGTGCGTGTCGCCAGTCGGTCTCACGACGCACGCGCAGCCAGACCGCGAGACTGTCAGCGGCGGTCATGGAGATCCTCCAAAGCCGCTCTTTCGCGGTAGTCGTGGTAGGGGGCATGGCCGGTGACGCCGACGGCGAGGTCCTCGCCGACGGATTCGATCAGTGTCCGTTCGGGGGTGACCCAGCTCTCGAACCGGCCGCCGATCGCGCTCTCCACCGCTCGCCCCGCTTCGGCCTGGTCCATGCCGGCGCTGGTGAGGAACCAGCCCAGAACTATCGAGGCCTGCCCGTGCCAGCCGCCCTCCGCTCCCGAGTCGAGTACGTGCGTCACGAGCCGGACGCAGGCCCGCTCCAGGTGCCAGCTGCGGTCCTCGGGCGAGGCGTCGGGCGGCGGCGCCAGTTCGGCGAACCGCTCAGCCGTCCGCTCCAGCCACTCCCGCCACTCCAACAGCGCGGCCACGACGCGTGTCGCGGTTTCCTCAGGGGTCGTCACCGAGGTCGGCCCGCTGACCCAGCCACCGATGGGTCCGCCGTCGAGGTAGCACCAGTTCCAGCCCCAGGCCCAGGGGCCGTATCGCTCCCGGATGATCGCGTCGACCTGACGTTCGCACCAGCGCTCGCCCCGCCACCAGCCGGCCTGACCGGAGAGCACGGGTGGCACCCACTCGCGAACCAGTGAGCGAAGGTGGGCCTCCTCGTCCTCGTCCCAGGCGAACGGGTGGCGGGTCGGGTCGAAGTCACTCCAGTTCCGGATGTCTTCGTAGGTGATGACAGGCACCCGGTCCTCAGGGAAGGGCGAGGTGTCGCGGTGATACGTCAGCGCTGGCCACTCTTTCTGTTCGAGGTGATCGACCCATCAGTCTCGGCCCGGAGTACCGCGCGTCGCGAACGACTTCACCGCGTCTTGGCGCAGAGGTACGGGCGGGCCAGCAGGAGAGCCGTCCCCGTCAATGCGATGCCGAAGTACACCGGCGCCAAGTGGAGGAAGTCCGTGTAGTGGATCGCTCCGTGCACCACGACGGCGGGCAGGAAGCCCGCGGCCGCGGCCGCCGCCAAGGTCCAGAAGACCCACGCCTCGCCCCGCCGCCAGCCCCGCGCGCTGAGCAGCACTGATGGCCACCGCGGCCGACATCAACGCGCCGCCGAAGCCTGCGCGGTCGTGCGCGATGAAGGGGACCAGGCGGGGGTTGACGCCGTCCAGCGACGCGGTGCTGATTCCCATGAAGGTCAGGTCGCTCGGTACGAAGACACCGGTCAGGCCGACCACGGAGATCACCGCTCCGCCGACGAAAAGGCCCGCCCCCGTGACGATCATCAGCAGCTGCCCGATCAGCGCCCTTCTGCGCTCCGGCTCCGGCCCCTCGGGCACCGGGCGCCACCTCGGTGTGTGCGGGGCGCGGCGGACCGCCGCCACGTACATCGGGAACAGCACGACGCTGGTGGCCGCGTGCAGGGGTTCCACGAACCCGGTGGCCAGGAAGTACAGCAGGGTGGGGAAGCCGACCGCCCCGGAGAGCAGGTACACCTCGCGGGCCCAGGGCCACCCGCGTCTGATGCCGCCCACGGCGAGGCCGGTGTAGAGGGCGCCGATGGCCACCATCGTGCCGGCCATCGTGATGCGGTCGTGCTGGAGGAAGTGCACGAGATGGTGGTTGGCGGCGTGCAGTTCGTGGACCGTCATCCCGAGGTAGTCGCGGTCGTACCAGAGCAGCACGGGCCCCAGGGTGATGACGGCGGCGCCGAACCCGGCGCCGGTCATGCCGAGTCCGACGAGCAGCCCCCACCACCAGGCGGGCCAGCGCCGGGGGTCGCGGCCGACGTCCCGCAACCGCGGGGCGGGCGTGGTGGGTGTGGCCTCTCGGCGACGCGCGCGAACCAGCCGGGTCCCGCCGCGACGAGCACCTCGGGGCCGACGAGCACCGCGCGCCCGGTTCCGCCAGAACGGTCGCCGCCGCGGTGACCGACGGGTCGCCGACGCGTACGAGGTGCGCGTCGTCGTCGTGGGTGAACCCGTCGACGTGGGAACCCAGGGCGGCCTCGGCTTCCGGGTCGGCGGCGCGCACCACCACGGGGATCGAGCGGTCGGCGGCGGCCTCGCGCACGGTCTCGATGTCGGCCATCGCGACGGGCCCCACCTCGACGAAGCCGGCTCCCAGGGGCGGCATGGCGCGTATCACGTCACGGGCGAGCGGGGGCGGCACGGATATGCCGAGGCGCACGCCCACGGGCACGCCGGCGACCTTTCCGGCGAGCCGCTCGGGAGGATGGCGGTGCCCGAAGCCCCGTGCGATCAGCCGGGCGCGCCGGGGCGGGAGCCGATGGAGGCCAGCAGCCGCAGCGCGGTCAGCTGGGAGCGGCGTCGGCCGAGTACGGCGGCCGCTGCGCTGCGCAGCCGGTGGTAGGTCCAGTCGGGCATCAGCGGCCCTCCCCCGCCGTGGCGGGAGCGTGGGTGCCGGGCGGGCTCCAGTGGAGCACCGGCGCCATGGACCGCAGAGTGGCCCGTGCCGGGAGCAGCCGCGCGGCCGCGTCGCGGAGCAGCACGGCAGGTGGCCAGGCCAGCTGGCCGACCGTGCCGAGGCGCGCGGAGCGACGCGTGATGGCTTGGGTCCGGGGGCGGCGCAGTCGGTCGTACGAGCGCAGCGCCGCGTCGGTGTCGGCGGTGGTGCCGAGACAGTGGGCGAGGGTGACGGCGTCCTCCAGCGCCTGGCACGCGCCCTGGCCCAGGTTGGGGGTCATGGCGTGCGCGGCGTCGCCCAGCAGCGCGACCGGCCGCGGACGAAGGTGGACAGCGGCGGCAGGTCGTACAGATCGTGCCGCAGTACCGCGTCCGGAGGGACGGCGGCCAACAAGGCCGGAACAGGATCGGGCCAGTTCCCGAACCGACGCAGCAGCTCCGCGTACTCGGAGGTGCCCAGGGCCGTCGCCTGGGGCAGCGTCACCGTGGCGAAGACGTACGTACGACCGCCCGGCAGCGCCGTGAAACCGAACCTCTCCCCGCGCCCCCAGGTCACCGCGCCCTCGGCAGGTGGCTCGGACGAGAGGCTCGGTCACCGCGCGCCAGGCGGTGTAACCGGCGTAGCGCGGGGCGGGGGCCGCGGGCCAAAGGGCCCGGCGAACGGGCTGCGCAGCCCGTCGGCGGCGCACGAGGTCGGCCAGGGACTCGCCGTTCCGATGGTCGACGACCAGGCGGCCGCCCTCTTCGCGGACGCCCGACACCTCGCTGCCCGGCTTCAGACTCCGGGAGGGCAGAGCCTCCCGGAGCGCCCGCAGCAGCTCTGCCCGATGCAGGACCACCAGCGGGTAACCGAAGCGTCGGGACAGGTCCGCGTTGTCCGTACGAGAAAGCCAGCGGCCCCTGCGGTCCCGCACGCCGCCGGTGGCCTCTTCGGCACCGAGTGCTCGTACGGTGTCGGCCAGGCCGAGGGTGTCGAGTGCGCGCAGCGCGTTCGGCCACAGGGAGATGCCGGCGCCGATCTCGGTGAACTCCGGTGCCTTTTCCAGGACTTCGACGTGCCATCCCTGTTGGTGCAGGGCGATGGCCGCGGCCAGACCACCGATCCCGCCGCCGACGATGGTCGCTGCGCGCTGTGGCATGGGCCCTCGCTTCACCTTTACGTTCTTGTGAGGGTGCCGCCCCGGAACGGCAGCCGTTCGCTCCGGTACTCCAGCGAACACACGCTCGGCACGCCCCCCATCCGAGTGACATCTTGAAGCAGCATGGTGGCAGACGCCCGTCGGAGAAGTTGAGGCGGGCCAGCCGGGTGCCGACACGATGAACGCGCGGTACGCGCCCTCCCGCGCTGCCGTCCCCGTTGTCTTCACACGTATGCCTCCCAGGAGGGCAGGCTGCGCCGTACGCAGGACATGAACCCTTGACCTGCGGCGACACAGCCACTAGGTTCCGATCCCACTGACCCCTGGCTTCGAAAGGAGGCGACCAGCAGATGCGCACCAGCTCTGACCTCGGTCGTCTCGCCCAGTGCACCGCCTGGGTTCCGGGCCGGATCGCGCACGGCTGCTGAGTACGCCGTTCTGATGTGCCCCGCTGCGGCACTCTCCGCGTTTCCCGTCACTACCACCTTCCGGCACGTCGCTGTCCCGTGCCCTGCTGCGCCCGCCGCTCCGGTGAGGCGCGTCTGAACACAGAAAGCTGCCTGAAATTGGCGAACATGAATGCGACCGAGCACGCACCGGAACGGACGTCCGAACCGATGCCCGGCACGACCGGGGCGCGGATGACGGTGAACGGGACGGAGACACCGATCTCGCCGTGCGCACCCCACACCACAGCGCTGGACTTCCTGCGCGAGCGCGGCCTCACCGGCACCAAGGAGGGCTGCGCGGAGGGCGAGTGCGGCGCCTGTTCCGTCATGGTGGCCCGCCCCGGGGTGCACAAGCCCACCGACTGGGTGGCGGTCAACGCCTGCCTGGTTCCGGCCGCGGCGCTCGACGGCCAGGAGATCGTCACCGCCGAAGGGCTCGCGACGGCCGGTGAGCCCGGCACGGTGCCCGCCCTGCATCCCGTACAGGAGGAGATGGCGGTCCGCGGCGGCTCCCAGTGCGGCTACTGCACACCGGGGTTCGTCTGCAGCATGGCCGCGGAGTACTACCGCCCGGGCCGCTGCGAGCATTCCGCCACCGCCACGGGGACGGCTCCGAACGCAGACGCCGAGCATGGGCCGAACGGCTTCGACCTGCACGCCCTCAGCGGGAACCTGTGCCGTTGCACCGGCTACCGCCCCATCCGTGACGCCGCGTTCGCCGTCGGGGCGCCCACCGACGACGACCCGCTGGCCCGGCGCCGCGAGCTGCCCCCGCCCGCGCCGGTCACCACCGAATACGCCCGGGACGGCAGGGTGTTCCTGCGCAAGAGCACCCTGGCCGAGACCCTGAGGGTGCTGCGTGAGCGGCCGACACCGTCGTCGTCGCCGGTTCCACCGACTGGGGCGTGGAGGTCAACATCCGTGCCCAGCGGGCGGATTGCGTCATCGCCATCGACCGGTTGCCCGAACTGCGGGAGCTGCGCGTCGAGTCCGGCCACATCGAGATCGGCGCGGCACTGACGCTCACCGAGATCGAGCGCCGTCTGGACGGCGGCGTCCCGCTGCTCGCCGAACTCTTCCCGCAGTTCGCCTCCCGGCTCATCCGCAACGGCGCGACCCTCGGCGGCAACCTGGGCACCGGATCGCCCATCGGTGACAGCGCGCCGGTCCTGCTCGCGCTCGACGCGTCGCTGGTGCTCACCGACGCCGACGGCGAGCGTGTGCTGCCGCTGGCGGACTACTTCACCGGTTACCGGCAGAGCGTGCGCCGTCCCGGGGAGCTGATCCGCGCGGTGCGCGTCCCGCTGCCGCTGTCACCCGTCACGGCCTTCCACAAGATCGCCAAGCGGCGTTTCGACGACATCTCCAGCGTGGCCGTCGCCTTTGCGCTCGACATCGAGGACGGGCTCGTACGCACGGCACGCATCGGCCTGGGCGGTGTGGCCGCCACGCCCATCCGCTCCCTGGCCACCGAGGCGGCCCTGGAGGGCAAGCCGTGGTCGGCGCGGACCGCCGAAGCCGCGGCCCGGGTGCTGCGCGGGGAGGGCACGCCGATGAGCGATCACCGCGCCAGCGCCCTCTACCGATCCGCGATGCTCGGCCAGAGCCTGCTGAAACTGCACGCACAGACCACCGAGGCGGTGTCGTCATGAGTCATCTGTCCCAGCGTCCCGAGAAGCCCGTCGTCGGTGTCTCGATCCCGCACGAGAGCGCCGTCCAGCATGTCACCGGCGCCGCTCTCTACACCGACGACCTGGTCCAGCGCACCAAGGACGTCCTGCACGCCTACCCGGTCCAGGTCATGAAGGCCCGCGGCAGGATCACCGCGCTGCGCACCGAGCCCGCGCTCGCCGTGCCCGGCGTGGTGCGCGTGCTGACCGGCGCCGACGTGCCCGGCGTCAACGACGCGGGCATGAAGCACGACGAACCGCTCTTCCCCGACGAGGTCATGTTCCACGGCCACGCGGTCGCCTGGGTCCTCGGCGAGACCTTGGAAGCGGCCCGGCTCGGCGCGGCCGCCGTCGAGGTGGACCTGGAGGAACTGCCCTCCCTGGTCACCCTGCGGGAAGCCATCGAGGCCGGCAGCTACCACGGGGCCCGGCCCCTGATGGAGACCGGTGACATCGACGCGGGCTTCGCCGACAGCGCACACGTGTTCAGCGGTGAGTTCCAGTTCGCCGGACAGGAGCACTTCTACCTGGAGACACATGCGGCGCTGGCCCAGATCGACGAGAACGGTCAGGTGTTCATCCAGAGCAGCACCCAGCACCCCTCGGAGACCCAGGACATCGTCTCGCACGTGCTCGGCGTTCCCGCGCACGAAGTGACCGTGCAGTGCCTGCGGATGGGCGGTGGCTTCGGCGGCAAGGAGATGCAGCCGCACGGGTTCGCGGCCGTCGCCGCGCTCGGTGCCAAGCTCACCGGCCGGCCGGTCCGCTTCCGGCTCAACCGGACGCAGGACCTGACCATGTCCGGCAAGCGGCACGGTTTCCACGCCACCTGGAAGATCGGGTTCGATGCCGAGGGCCGCATCCAGGCCCTGGACGCCACCCTGGTCGCCGACGGCGGCTGGAGCCTCGACCTCTCCGAGCCGGTCCTCGCCCGGGCGCTGTGCCACATCGACAACACGTACTGGATTCCCCACGCCCGCGTGGCGGGCCGCATCGCCAGGACCAACACGGTCTCCAACACCGCCTTCCGCGGCTTCGGCGGCCCGCAGGGCATGCTGGTGATCGAGGACATCCTGGGCCGCTGCGCGCCGCAGCTCGGTCTTGACCCCATGGTGCTGCGGGAACGCAACTTTTACCGGCCGAGCCAGGGCCAGACGACGCCGTACGGACAGCCCGTCACGCAGGCCGAGCGGATCTCCGCGGTCTGGCAGCAGGTGCAGGACAGCGCCGGTGTCGCCGACCGCCGGCGCGACATCGCCGCGTTCAACGCCGCGCACCCGCACACCAAGCGGGCGCTGGCCGTCACCGGCATCAAGTTCGGCATCTCGTTCAACCTCACCGCCTTCAACCAGGGCGGCGCGCTGGTGCTGATCTACAAGGACGGCTCGGTCCTGATCAACCACGGCGGCACCGAGATGGGGCAGGGCCTGCACACCAAAATGATGCAGGTGGCCGCGACCACGCTGGGCATTCCGCTGCACAAGGTGCGCCTCGCCCCGACGCGCACGGACAAGGTGCCCAACACCTCCGCCACCGCCGCCAGCGCGGGCACCGACCTCAACGGCGGGGCGATCAAGAACGCCTGTGAGCAGCTGCGCGAACGGCTGTTGCAGGTGGCCGCCACTCAACTGGGCGCGAACGCCTCGGACGTGCGCGTCGTCGAGGGCGTCGCGCGAGTCCTGGGCAGCGACCAGGAGGTGGCCTGGGACGACCTGGTGCGCACCGCCTACTTCCAGCGGGTCCAGCTGTCGGCCGCGGGTTTCTACCGGACCGAGGGCCTGCATTGGGACGCGAAGACGTTCCGGGGCTCGCCGTTCAAGTACTTCGCCCACGGGGCCGCCGCCACCGAGGTGGAGGTCGACGGCTTCACCGGCGCCTACCGCATCCGGCGCGTGGACATCGTGCACGACGTCGGCGACAGCCTCTCCCCCATGATCGACATCGGTCAGGTGGAGGGCGGCTTCGTGCAGGGCGCGGGCTGGCTGACGCTGGAGGACCTGCGCTGGGACACCGGCAACGGCCCTCACCGCGGCCGGCTCCTGACCCAGGCGGCGAGCACCTACAAGCTGCCGAGCTTCTCGGAGATGCCCGAGGAGTTCAACGTGACGCTGCTCGAACACGCCACCGAGGAGGGCGCGGTCTACGGCTCCAAGGCGGTGGGCGAGCCGCCGCTGATGCTGGCGTTCTCGGTACGCGAGGCGCTGCGCCAGGCCGCCGCCGCGTTCGGGCCGGGTGGGGTCGGCGTCGAACTGGCCGGCGCCCGCGACGCCGGAGGCCGTGTTCTGGGCGATCGAGGCGGCGCGGGGCGCGTCCGCGGCGGCCTCGGGGGGTCACGTGTCCGATGCGTCGGCTGCCGGCGGGAACGCGGACGCCGAGAACGCTGACGCTGGGAGCACCGATCCCGGGAACGGTGGCACCGGCACCGCGGACGCCGTCAACGCCGATGGCGCCAACGTCGACGGCCGGGACCGGGCGGCCGAAGCCGCGGCACTGAACGGTGCCTGACATGACGTGGATCGCCGCGGTCACGCGGTTGCGGGCACGCCGGGAGCCCGGCGTGCTGGTCACCGTCGCGACCGTGCGCGGTCACGCCCCGCGCGACGCGGGCGCGAAACTCGTGGGTGGGGCGCGACGAGGCCTGGGGCTCGATCGGTGGCGGCAATGTGGAGGCCGTCGCGATCGACCGGGCCCGGGAGATGCTCGCCGCGGCCACGACGGAGCCGGAGCTGATGGACTTCGCCCTGAACGACAAGGTGACCAACCGGCATGGCGTGCAGTGCTGCGGCGGCACGGTCTCGGTACTGCTCGAACCCCTGCCGGTGGTACGGGCGGTGGCCGTCTTCGGCATGGGCCACGTCGGTCTCGAACTCGCGCGCATCCTGGCCCGCCAGGACCTCGACCTCCATCTGGTCGACAGCCGCGCGGACATGCTCACACCTGGGCGGCTCGACGCACTGGCGGACGCGGTGGCGCACGTACACGTGCACCACACGCCGCTGCTGCCCGAGGAGGTGCTGGAGGCCCTGCCGCACGGCACCCACGTCCTGATCATGACCCATGACCACGCCGAGGACGCCGCTCTCTGCGACGCGGCCCTGCGCACCACCCACCTCGGCTCGATCGGCCTGATCGGCTCGGCGGCCAAGTGGGCGCGCTTCCGCAAACGCCTCTCCCACGAGGGCGGCCACGACGACGCCACCATCGACAGGATCAAGACCCCGATAGGGCTGACGGACATCACCGGCAAGGAACCCGCGACGATCGCCGTGAGCGTCGCCGCGGATCTCCTGCGCACCTTCGAGTCCCAAGGGGGTGAGGGGCCGGCTCGTACCGAAGGGAGGTGAATCGGGCGGGCCTGCGCGTCCCCCATGCGCCCCTATTCGCCTGCCCACCGCATACGAGCGCCGAACCGCTGCAACGGTCAGCTCCGCCACACCGGCAGGACCGGCAGGGCGCCTTGCGGGTCGACGGTCAGCGTGTGCCCGTCGCTCCGCCCGGTGAGCCACCCCAGCAGTTCCGCGGTCGGCCCGCTCACGCGCGGCCCCTGCCCGTCACCGACCACCCGCAGGACCTGGTCCTCGTCCGCGCACACCGTCATGGGCGGGGCTTTGGGGTCGGTGCGCAGTCGCGCGGTGGTCGTCTCCAGTTCGCGGGCGACGAACCAGGCGGGCCAGCGGGCCGGACCGTGACCGGTGGCCAGGTCGGTGTGGTGCACCTCCACCTCGCGCAGCATGCTGCCCACGGCCCGGCGCACCGGGCGTAGACCGGCCCCCAGCCAGCGCACCGGCACGTCCCAGGCGTCCGAGGGATGATCGGCGGCGGCCGACAGGAAGCGACGGAGCGCGGAGTCCATGTCGCCGAGGAGAGCGTCGGCGGGCCGTCCGGCGCCCTCCTCGATCTCCCGCTCCCGTTGCTCGTCGCCTGCGTACTGCGGCACGTCGGCGCCCGTACGGGCGGAGGTGAGCAGCCGGGTACGCGAGTCGGCGCTGCGGGCGAGGTGCGTCAGGACATGGCCGCGGGTCCAGCCGGGCAGCAGGGAAGGCGCCCGTGCGTCCTCGTCCGACAACACGGCCGCGGTCGAGAGCAGCCGGTCGACGCTGGTGCGCAGCAGCGGCAGGAGCGCGGCGGGGCTGCCTTCCCGGCCGCCTTCTTCGTGGCGTTCTTCGTCGTACGGCATGGGTCTCCGATCGGTTTCGACGCCTCGTCCCCTTCACCTGTTCCCAGCCCACAGAGGAGACCACGTCGGCCGCTGGCAGGCCCCTGACGGCGGTGAAATACTTGCCCAAGGGGGTGTACTTTCCGGCTGAGTTCCATAGACACGGGAGCTGGTGCCGATGTGCGCCGCGGCCTCGGGGACGCCCATGGACGGGACCACCGTCACCTTCCTCCGCCGCGAGGACATGCTCGTCCTGGACTTCACCTTCTCCAACATCTCCCGCTCGGGTACGGCGGGCGCCGTCGTCCTCGGGCCCAGCACACCCGGCACCGCGGGAACGATCATCGCCCATTTCCCGCCGCAGTCCGCTCTGGAGGAGGCCACGTCCCTGACGGCGGCGTCCATCGGCGTCAAACGTGTGCGGTACTCCGGGGAGAGCACCGTCGCCCTGCGCGTATCCCCGGGCACGTCCGTGCCGTTCACCGCGGACGGACTGCTGTCCTGGGCCGCGCTCCAGGCCGCCCAGGCGGGCACCGTCCTCGAATGCGTCTGGGGCCTCTTCTTCGGCCCCGCCTCCGCCGGCCTGGTGTGGCGGCACGTGACCGCCCCCGTCACGGGCAGCTCCGGGGCCACTGGCATCTGGCACACCCGGATCGCCCCCGCGGGCACGCTCCCGCATGAGGACGGCCCGGTGAACCTGGTGGGGGTCGTGCCCCCGCGAGACTGGCAACCCTTCACCAGCTCGCTCTCCGCCCCTCAACGACAGCAGATCCACGACGCCACGCAGCGCCCGGCCGGTGACCGCCAACGGGCTCGTGCTGTCCGCGCTCGGCGCCCACGCCGACCTCACCGGGGTCTGGGACCCCGCGCTCGGCGTCACCGGCTACCACCACCGCTCGGCAGGCGGCCGTGACCTCGTCGTCCAGGTCAACGAACAGGGCTACCTCCTGCCGTTCGGATTCCCGGTCCGCGTCACCACCCGCACCGAGCGGCGGCTCGACCTCGGACTCGTCCAGTCGACGCGGCTGACCGTCCTGAAGCCGGAGATCACCTACGAAGGCGTCGCTGCCCTCCCCCACGCCGGCCGGCCTTCCCCTTCGCCCGGGTCCGGGTCGACCAGCCGACCGACACCGAGATTTCCGCCGGGCCCTCGCTCGATCGGGTCGGCTACTGGGTGCACCGCACCGACGCGCCCTCCGCGACGCTGCCTTTCGCCCTCAGCGCCGACGACCGGCTCGGCCACCGCGTCCACTTCACCGCTCCCCTCGTCTTCATCCGGGGCAACTTCGCCCACGGCGACCTGAGGGGCCCCCTCATCACGTACGAGAACACCGCCAAGAACCTCCCGCTGCCCGCCACCGGCCGCCTCGAACTCGCCCCCGACGGGAGCTCGACCGACGAGAGGTCCACGGTCGACATCGCCGAACTGCGGGTCGGAGCCGAGCCGTCGCAGGCCACCTCCGCCCAGCTCGCGGCCGCCGGACGGCTGGCCGCACACCCCCGGCTGCTCTCCGTCGCGCCCGCATCCCGGCCCTGGACGCCCTCGCTCCCCCGCCCACCGGCACCGGAGTCAGCGCCGCCGCGCCGCCCGCCGTCACCGGCGCCGTCCACCAGCTCAAGCTGTACGACAAGTATGTGACCGGCGGTCTCGCCGCCAGCCGCCAGGTCTACGCGAGCCTGCCGCAGGCCGCCGACTTCGCCCCGCCGCCCGCCGCCTCCGGCGCCGTCGCCGCCCTCGGGCTGCCGGTGAGCGGACTCTCCGCCGCCACCGGTCTCGTCGGCGGGAAACTGGACACCGTCGCCGCAGGTGACTTCGATCCGAGCACGTACTTCACCCCGCCCGCGGGCGCCGGTGTTCCGCCCACCCGGCTGCTCGGGGTGATCGACCTGACGCAGCTGCTCAAGCCCGGACCTGTCGGCGCGGGCGACGGCACCAGCACTCCGAAGATCATCACCACCGTGGAACACGCGCAGGGGACCACCAAGCCGCCGACCGCCGTCCGCACCGAACTGACCTGGCGCCCCCGGATCGAGGTGACCACCGTCGCACCGCTGACGACGACCCGGCCCGACAGCCTCGACATCCGGTCCATCGGGGTCACCCGGTTCGACGGCGCCCCGTCGACCGCCGAGGTCCGCGGCGAACTGCGGGACTTCAAGCTCAGCTTCGCGAAAGTGCTCTCCGTCGACTTCCGGCGGATGGCGTTCACCGGGAGACCGGGCACCAGCCCCGACCTCGACGTCAAGATCGGCGATGTCCGCTTCGACGGGGACCTCCGGTTCCTCGACAAGCTCCGCGAGTACCTGCCCTCCCCCGCCAACGGACCCCGTGTGAACGTGGACGGCAAGGGAGTCGAGGTCGGATATGGACTCGCCGTGCCGACCGTGGGCGCCGGGGTCTTCCTGCTCCAGAACCTGGCCCTGTCCATCGCCGTACGGCTCCCGTTCGACGGCACGCCCGTCCGCACAACCTTCTGTGTCTCCTCCCGTGGCCACCCCTTCCTCGTCACCGTCTCCCTCCTCGGCGGCGGCGGATTCTTCTCCCTCACCGTCGAGTCCGGCGAGGTCACCGTCCTGGAGGCCCAGCTGGAGTTCGGCGCGGCCGCCGCCCTCGACCTGGGTGTCGCCAGCGGCTCGGTCTCCATCACCGCCGGGGTGTATCTCAAGCTGGACCACGGCGCGAGCCTCCTGGAGGGCTTCCTGCGGGCCGTCGGCGCCCTCGACGTCCTCGGCATCATCAGCGTCTCCGTCGAGTTCTACCTCTCCCTGAAGACGACCGAGGTCCCCAAGAACCCGGCCCACCCGACCGGCCCGAAACGCACGGAGATCGTCGGTGCCGCCATGGTGACCGTCCGCGTCCGCGTCGCCTTCTTCTCCCAGTCCGTCAGCATGTCGATGGAGCGCCGGTTCGGCGGCGGGGGCGACCCCTCGTACAGCGATGCCTTCCCCACCCAGCACGCGTGGAGCAAGAGGTGCGCCGCCTTCGCCGCACTGAAGGACGTGTCATGATCAAACAGACCCTGGTGTGGTCCTTGCTGCCCGACCCGGCGGCCCCTGAGACCACCGCCGCCGGGACGACCCAACTGTCGCTCGTGCTCAGCATCCGGCTCTCGAACAACGAGGGAAGTCCCCCCGGTACCGCCGTCCTCCCCCTCTCCTCGTATCCCCAGATCGCCGCCTTTCCCACGCTCGGCTTCCAGCCGCTGACGGTGATCGTCAAGAAGGGGAACAACACCTCCATCTCCCCCGTCGCCACCCTCGTCGACGACCCGCCGGTCCCCGCGCTCTGGCAGGCGCTCTTCCCCGCGTCGCTGCTCGTCGAACCCTTCGTCTTCGCCCAGCACGCGATGACGGACCGCATCGATTCCTATCCCGCCGCGCGCGTGGGGGCGGCTCTGTCCGACGTCTACACCCACTTCCTCGCCGACGCCGTCGACGCCGCCGTCCAGGACCCGGACAAGAATCCGTACGGTTCCGCCGACACGCCCCCGGGCGGCCCGGACTGGGAGACGGTCGAACGGTTCGTCCGGCGCGTCGGCGTCCCCGACCGTTCGGACCCCGGGGCGCAGGCGCTCCGCCGCGAACTGCTGCGTACCGGAGTCCGTCAGGATGACGACGCACGCGACCCCGAGGGCTGGGCCCGGCTCGCGGAGTTCCACCGCCCCATGGCGCCCATGACCCGCGAGCTGACCCGCATGGGCCCCGGCACGCCGAGCCCGTACGAATTCCACGCCCTGCTCGCCGCGCTCGCCGACCACCCGACGCTGATGGCCCCTCTCGGACTGGTCCGCCGCTTCACCATCCCGCTCCCCACGGACCTGAACGAGGCCGTCACGATCCAGGCCGTGCCGCACCAGCTCCAGTTCCTCCAGAACTACCGGCCGCGGACGCGGTGCTTCGCCCGCAACGGGAAGCTCAGCCTCGCCCGCACCGACGGCACCGCAGCTCCGCTCTTGCTGCCGCTGAACGACAGCACCGTCTACACCCCCGTCGACGTCGACCTCGACGGCGGGCGGACTCGCCCTCCAGAACTACGCCCAGGCCCTGCGGTCCCTGCCCCGCGACGAGGCCCCGCCCGAGATCGAACCCCCCGCGCTGCGCTCCGCGGGCATCTTCGTCGCCGAGGCGAACCGCCAGGTCACCTTCCAGAACATCCTCGGCGTCGTCGCCGCCATCGACGACGACCTCAGGCAGGGCGGGGAGGGCGACGCGAAGACCCTGGACGCCTCCACGGTGCAGCAGGGCGTCCGGGTAGACGTCCACGACGCGGGCTCGAACCGCTGGTTCCCCCTGTGCCGCCGCCAGGGGAAGTACACCGTCGACGGTTACGGCACCCTGCCCATCGATGACGAGGGCTGTGTCACCGACGCCGTCACCCGCGGCGCCGACGCGGACGGCAACGACCTGGGGCGCCTCACCCAGGCCGTCTTCCGCTGGAACAACTGGAGCCTGGTCACCGAACCCCGCGGCAGGACCATCGGCGTGGACGGCCAAGTGACCGACCCGGGCCCCGACACGGACCCCGCCCTGCCCTTCACCACCACCGTCGACTGCCCCGACAACACCCTGCCCGCCCTCCGCTTCGGCCGCACCTACCGCTTCCGCGCCCTCCTGGTCGACCTCGCGGGCCGCAGCACTCCCTTCACCGCCGCCCCCGCGCCGGGCGAACCGGCCACCGTTCCCCTGCGGTTCTCCCGCTACGACCCGGTGCCCGCCCCCGTCATGGTGCTCCGCCGCCCCGTCACCCCGGGCGAATCACCGGTCGACCTCGTCGTCCGTACGGACAACGCCGATCCGGCCGCCCCGGTCACCGGGCCCGCCTGCGAGCGGCATCTCCTCGCGCCGAAGTCCTCCGTGGAACTGGCGGAGCGGCATGGGGTGCTCGACCTCGCGACCGGCCACCGGCCCGACCCCGCCGTCCACGCCTGCTGACCGAAGTACGACGGCGGGAAGGTCACCGGAACCCCGGACCCGGGCGCGGGCGGCAGCCCGTACAAGGACACCGACACCATCGAACTGCCGTGGCTGCCCGACCCGCTGGGCCGGGGCGTGGCCCTGCGCGGCGTACCGGGCACCCCCGAACTCCTCACCGCCTGGCCACCCGGGGGCCCCGGCTGGTACCAGCGGCTGCGCGATGCGGCTGGTCGTCGAGGCCGCGCCGCCCGGGAGCACCCAGCCCGTGGCCGTCGCCGACGCCGCCACCCGGACGATCCGCGTGAAACTGCCCCCGGCCGCGTCCTTCCCAGCCGTCCTCAGCTCGATGCTGGCGCCGGGCGACGAGGACCTGCTGGGGCAGTGGCGGTGGTACACCGAGCGGTTGAGGGCGGACGAGGAGGCGGACGGCGCCCCGGCGAAGGGCCCGGACACCGGTGGCGACGTCGCGGCCGGACCGGTCGCCGACGCCCTGGCCGAAGGCGCCGCCTCCGATATCCACGAACTCCTCGCGGACGCGGCGAGCACGGCACCCGCCGACCGGTTCGGGCCCGCGGGGACCAGCGAGGAGGACGAGAGGATCTCCACCCTGTCCGCCGCCGAGCACGAAGCCGCTCTCCGGGCCGCCCTGACGGGCCGGATCGGACAGCTCACCCCGGCGACCGGGCTGACGATGGTCCACGCCGTCCGCTGCCCGGTCGCCGCGCCGGCCTTCGCGGGGCCGCGCGTCCTGCGGGAGCCGGGACAGACCGTGTACGCCCTCGCCGACCCCGCGATGACCGTCCACGGCGCTTCCACCCGCACCGTGCACGCCGACGCGACGTGGACCGAGTACTCCGACCTGACCGGCGACCGACTGGCGACGTCCACCGCCTCGGCCGGTGCTCCGCCCGGAGACCGACCCTCTCGGCGCCCCCGACGGGCCGACGCTCCAGAGCATGCCGTTCCTGAGCCGTCACGACCCCGGGGACACCCGCCACCGCCTCATCACCTGCACGCCCGTCGGCGCTTCGCGGTTCGTGCCGTACTTCACCCGGCGCCGTACGGTCGTCCTCAGAGACAGCGCGCCCACGGAGGTCGCCCCGGCCTTCGTGCCGGGGACGGCCGTCGTCCGGGCCGCCGTCCCGGCGCTCAACGCCGACGGCACCCCGGCCCGCCCCGGCGAGACGTACGCGTCGTACGGATGTTGACCGTGGACGACGGCGAGGGCGAGATCACCCGGATCGCCGGCGGGGCCATCCCGAACGGCGCGTCCGTGGAGGTCTCGTACGTGGTGCCTCCCGTCACCCGCGCCGGGCCACCGGTCACGCTGCACGTCCCGTCGACCGTCCGGCCTCCGGCGCCCGTGGTGCACTCGGTGGTGCCCGCCTTCGCCTGGGAGCGGACCACCGCGGGCAGCGCCACCACCAGCGTCCGCCACGAGGGCACGGTGCGGGTCCATCTCAAGCGGCCCTGGTATCTCACCGGAGAGGGTGAACTCCTCGGCGTCCGGGTCGTCGACGCCACGACCTCGGTCGACCCGTCGGTGCAGAAGTGGGCCACCGCCTGGGGCCGCGATCCCATCCGGGCCAGAGGGGACGCGCCCGTCATGGCGTACCCGACGCCCGCGAACCTGGACGAGCGCGCGGTGGACGTACGCCTCGACCAGGGGCACGCCCTCGGTTTCCCCGTCGACTACGACCGGCAGCGACAGCTGTGGTACGCCGACGTACGGTTCAAGGGCGACTCCCTCTACCAGCCCTTCGTGCACCTGATGGTGGTCCGGCTCCAGCCCGACTCGCTGACGGCCCCCGAGGATCTGCGGGCCTCACCCGTGGTCGACGCAGGCTGGGTCCAGCTCCCCGCCTACCGGCGCGCGAGGATCGTCGTCGGCGGGACGGCGGCCGGTTCGCCGGTGAAGGTGACGGTCGTGGCACCGGAGCCGCCGCCCGGAGCGGACGGCCTGACCTCCGAGTTCACCGCGTGCGTACAGTTCCGCACACCGCTGCTGCCCGACGACGCCGGCTGGATGGAACTCGACGACGTGCCGCCCGTGCGCATGAACCGCGCGCCGGGCGCCGGGCCGATCGGGGTGTGGACGCAGGAGGTCAGACTCCCGGCGGCGGTCGGAGCCCGGCCGATGCGCGTGGTCGTACGGGAGTACGACGTTCTTACCGACAGCCCCGAACCGGGCCGGACGACGCGCCGGATCTCGTACCTCGACACGATCCCCATCTGACCCCGGCTCTTCCCTGTTCCGTGTTACGCCGCTAGGTGGCCGCGCAGCACGTCGTACGCGTACGCCGCGTCGAGCGGCGGGGGCACCACCGACGTACGGCGCTGCGGAGGCCGGGGCCTGGTGACGGCGTCCCGTACCGCCGTGGCGGCGGCCCCCGGGCACAGCGACCACAGCAGCGCCACGGCCCCGGTGACGACGGGCGCGGCGGCGCTGGTACCGGAGAGGCCGCGGGTGGCTGCCGGCGCTGTCAGGCCGTGGCGCCGCGTCGCGCGCCAAGCCGTCGATGTGGGCAGCGGTCGGCCCCCGGCGTCGCACGCGACCACCGGGATCACCCAGGGGTGGCGGACGAGCGGGGGGCCGCCGAGTTCGCCGTCGTTGCCCGCCGCGGCGACCACGAGGACACCGTGCGCGGGCGGGCCAGTTCGACGGCATCGAGCAGCATGCCGATGCCGGTGGCGTCGGCGGGTGTCGCCGTCGGGAGGCGTTCGAGCGCCAGGCTCAGGTTGACGACCCGGGCACCTGCGACGACCACGTCCACCAGGGCGTCCGCCAGGTCGGCGGGCGCGCCGGCGGGGCGTCGACCCCGGGGACGGGGCGCACGACGAAGGAACAGCCCGGGCAGAGACCGGGCGTGGGGGCGGTGGGCCGGGCGGCGAGGGCCGAGACGACGAGCGTTCCGTGTCCCGGCGGAGCGCCCGGGTCACGGGACGGAACGTGATCGACCGGGTCCACGGGATCGGCCTGGTCCTCAGCCGGATCAACCGGATGGCCGGCGAACCGTATGCGCTGGAGCGCCAGGTCCGGGTGGCCGGGGTCGACGGCTCCGTCGACCACACCGACCACGACGTCGGGGTGTCCGGCGGTGCGTGCCGTGAGGGCGGACAGGTGGGCTGTGTGCGGGCTGTCGGTCAGTCGCACGTGGGTTTGATCCTCACCGGTTGCGACTTCGTCTCGTTTCCCTCGCAGTCCACGCAGACCTCGACCGCCATGGTCGTCCCGAAGTCGTCGCAGTAGGTCTCCGTGGTGCACCACGGAACACAGAGGCAGTTGGTCATGCAGCGGTCCCGGCACCTCTGCCAACACCGGGGCCGGTTCCAGGAGTTCGCGCACTGGTTGCCGCACTCATGTCCGCACTCGTCCGAGCATGTGCCGTAGGAGACCTGGGCGGGGAAGACGCCGTAGGCGCCGCGCACACTCGTTTCCGCGGTGAATCCGGGAATCGTCACCGCGATCACCTCACCTCAGAGGCTTGGCCCGAGACGGGTCAGCAGATAGGGATTCATGTACCGGGTGGCTACCAGTACGGAGTACTTCTCCGTGAGGTCGGTGGTGCGGCTGGTGTAGGACACGGTGAAGCTCATGACGTCCTGGTCACCGCCGACCGCCGCCGGGCGGACGTCGATCGAGGTCAGCGCGTAGTCACCGGCGAACGCCTCGAAGGTTTTCAGGTATACGGCCTCGTAGCGGCAGGCCACGAAGTTCGCGGCGCGGTCCTCGGGTGTGGCGCCGGCGTTCTCGGTGATCTGGAGGATCTTGGTCAGCACTTCGTCGGCGGTCGCCCGGAAGCGGGCTGCCGACATGCCGCTCGGCTTCTCGATGGCCTTGAACAGCGTGGGGCGGTCGAAGGAGTAGAGCTGGTGGAACTCCAGGACGGGCAGGGCGAACCCGTTGCAGGAGTCGGCCGTCGCGAGGGGCCCGCGCCCCCCGACCACCACATCGAGGTCGAGCGGGGTGGGAGCGGGCCGGACGGCGAGATCAGCTTGTCGTAGTCGTCCGAGTAGCGCGGTACGACGTCATACGTGTCCACACCCTGGATCGTGAGGACGTACTGCATCTGCCGGGCCAGGTAACGGTTCTCGGGCCGGGCGAGCACCTCCCGCAGAACCTCGTCCGTCGTCAGCCCCTTGGTGTCCGTCGCCCCCATCACCTGGGTGAACTCCTTCTCGACCCCGGGGTCGCGGAACCGGGCGCGGATCTGCCCGATGGCGAAGGCGTAAGGGTGGTGGTGGGCGTGGGGCGTCACGGCGACCGGGGTCGCAGCCGCCGCCTCCGGCGTGCCGGTGTCGTCGCTCATGAGTGGCTCCCGGTGTCCCGTCGCCGGCCGCGTGCGTCAGCGGCGCCGCTTGGAGAAGGTGACCCATTCGTTCATCCGCCGGCCGCGGGCACAGCCGCCGCACGGGCGTACGCCCACGGCGCTCGTCGCCCGGCCCACCAGGTCGCCGAGGCCGATCTCGTCCTCGCGGACGAACCCGGGCAGACGGATGTCGTGACGCGCCCGCGCCTCGGCCTTCCGGTGTTGTTCGTCGCGCTCCCGGCCCATGGCGGGTGCTCCTGCCGTCGGCCCCCCTTGCCCTTTCATTGTCCGCCGCGTGACAACACCCTGCATCTGGACAACACCCCGCATGGGGAAGGAAGTGGGGGGTCTCGGTGGACGTCAGATCAGGTTGATGTCCAGATAGTCGAGAATCCAGGTGAGGTGAGAGGCGACCGATACCCCGGTTTCCGGGGCTCCTCCGATGACCATGCCGACGGGGTTGACGTCCGCGTCGTAGGACCAGACGACCGCACCCGAGTCACCCCACAGCGAGAACGTATAGGCGGGGTTCTGGATGAGGATCTGCCCGTCGAAGGGAAGCGCGCTGAGGCTGTACGGATCGTGGATCAGACCACCCCAGTAGGTTTCCAGAACGCGTCCGTATGTGGTCTGGGTAAGACAACCGGTCTTGCCCACCCACATATTCGGCGTGGCCCATTGCGCCACGTGTCCGATGCCGTAGTACTGAGGGCCCACCCCCGGCACCTGATGGACCTGGAGTTGTTCCTGCACCACCTGGTCCGGATAGCACCAGGCCCTGGCGCAGTCGGCGTAGTTGTTGGTCGTGAACGTCAGATCCAAGGGGTGGACCTTGTCCAGTAGCGCGATCCTGTCGGCCGGGCAGCGGCCTCCGTCTGCCGGGGCGGGCTGCACGATGCAGGAGCCGTAAGCCGCGGTGTTCTTTTTCGCGATGACGTGGTTGGCGCTGACCAGGAAGATCTTGTTCGCGTCGAGAGCGCTGCGGCCCCGCGCGAGGAAGCCGAAGGTGCCTTGCGGCCCGCTTTCGTGCCCGAGTGAGAGGCCGCCTGCCGCCTTCCGCTGCCGGTGCGTGAGGTTCTGCAGCTGGATCACACCGCAGTGGACGACCTGCAGAGGAAGGTCTCCGGCAGCCGTGATCCCGAGTGCGTCGACCACGATCTCCCGTACGGCGTCCGCCCCTTGCGGCTCCGCCACATAGACGCGGAGCACCTCCGTGCCGGGCACGGTGTCCGTGACGGGTTCGCTCAGCCCCCAGCCGACCCCTTGGATGTTTCCGGTCCCCACGAACTGGTCGGCGCCGCGCGGCCGGTCCTTGTGCAGCCTGCGTTCGGCATCGGCGAACAGCGCCGCCAGGACGTCGTCTCGCGCGGTGCGGATGCGGAGATCGGTCAGGCCCCCGGCACGCTCCAACTCGGCGCGGCTCGACGCCGACGGTTCGCGCGGAGGGACACTGAACCCTTCCGGCTCGTCGCCCGGAGCACCTCCGGGGGGCAGATCCGGTGGTACGGCGAATTCGTGTTCGCCCCAGCCTTGTTCACTCATGGCCGCGTCCACTCATGGCCTGTTCACGGTGGCCTCATGGCCTTGTTCACCGTGGCCTTGTTCATGCATGGCCCGGCTCATTCCGGGAGGCTTTCCTCCGGGTGGGCGTGGTGTTTCGCCGCTCTCCCCAGCAGCTCTCTCTCCGGCGCGGGCTGGTTGTACCCGATCGGCTGGAGAGCGAAGTAGAAATAGAAGGCTTCCGGGTTCACCTGGTCGGTGTTGTAGACGAGACCAGGGTGATATCCGTACGCTTCGGCGTGGAAATTCTGGTTCTCCCCCACGCCTACGAGGTACCACCCCGGATATCCCTGCTGCAGCTGAGACGCGTAACCGGGAAAGGTGGCATTGTTCAGGGGGAAGTTCGGGCCACCCACGTGGTTGTAGACATAGACTAGGTAGGTCATTTTTCGCTCTCCCTGTCCCTACCGAGCTGCCCTTCCGGTCGTTACCGTCTCCCGGTGGCGCCCACGCGCCGTCAAGGCATGTAACAGGTGCGAGAAGGCAGTTGACTTCCAGGGTTTGGGTTTTCTGGATTTTGATTCCGGCTCATTTCCACCGTAAGCCCGCATACCGGACCCCGCAACCAACCGCAACCGCAAGCCCGGTCGGCGCGGACTTGCGGGCGGCGGCCTCCGTTCAGCGGATGTTGACGTCGATACAGGCGTAGAAGGCGTTGGACGTGTCGCCGATGTTCCACACCGCGAGGATCTTGTGCCTGCCGGTGAAGTTGCCGAGGTTGACCTGGTGCGACACGGTCGCCGGTGGCTGCTGGTTGCCGCCGTCGATGGTGGCGACCTTCGTGCCGTCGACGAAGTACTCGTAGTTCGCGGTGCGGTGCCGGGCGGTGAACGTCCAGGTGAAGGTCTGGGTCCTGCTGACGTCGCTGACCTTCCAGCCCTTGGCGTCGTTGTCCAGTTCCGCGAACCTGGCGTTGCCGCCGCTGCAACTGCGCAGGCCCTTGGGGCCCTCGACGCTCTGCGGCTCGTACTTGATGTCGCCGCAGGGCACGGTGCGCGCGGCGCACTGCGCCTGCCGGCTCGCGGGGGCGTTGACGTATCCGTGTGCGCCGGCCGAACCGGTCGGCAGGGTGAGGGCGAGGACGGGCGCCATACCGGCACCGATCGCCGCGGCCAGCTTCCGCTTCTTGTCCATGCGTGACTCCTTCACGAGCAGCGCTTCATGGGGGGGGTGTGCGGCGTGAAGTGTTCTCGTGGGGCGATTAGTCCAGACCATAGACTTCGACTCGTTCCGGTCAAGGACGTATTCCGGCCACAGGGTTCTGAGGTGCCGAGCCGGGTCAACGACTGCCGCTCACGTCCAGTCCATCGAGTGGTTGCCCCGCGCTTTCGTCCGGGTATGTCTCACGGCGCCCACCATGACGCGAACGCAGCGAAGGGAACCAAATGGACGTGATGGCCGCACGGCAAGACGTCTTCCGCATGCTCGATGTGGACGGCGACGGCGTGATCTCCCGCGAGGAGTACCTCGCCCGTCCCGACCGGGCGGCGGTGAAGCTGGGCCGTGAGGTGAGCGACCCCCTCGTGGCCGCGGCCCGCTCCTTGCACGCACGCGTCTACTCCGCGATGGACGCGGACGGCGACGGCAAGGTCACCTTCGACGAGTACGCGGCCTGGGCGGGCGCCGAGACCTTCGACGACGTCTGCCGCGAGGCGCTGGGGTCCCTCTTCGACCTCGCCGACACCGATGGCGACGGCATGCTCACCCGGACGGAGTTCGCGCGGCTGCGCGAGGTCCTGGGCAACAAGGCGGACAACGCCGCGCAGGCGTTCGACGCCCTGGACACCGACGGCGACGGCCGCGTCAGCCGTGACGAATACCTGAGCGCGATCCGCGCCTGGGTCAGCGACGGCACCTCACCCATGTACGAAGCCCTGGTCACCGCCCGCTGAGCACACCGCCCCGCCCACCACTTGGTGCGCTCCTCGCCCTCCGCACCGATGCCTGCTGGTGGTACATGCCGTGGGGCGGGTAGGGAAGATCGCATGTCTGAGATCTTCCAAGCCGGTGTATGGGGCCTTGTGGCCGGTTCCGCCCTCCTGCTGGGGGCGGTGATCGGCTACGGAGTCCGGGTACCCCCATGGCTGGTGGCATCCGTGATGGCGTTCGGCGCCGGAGTCCTGCTGTCGGCCGTGTCCTTCGAACTGGTCGCGGAGGCGTACGACGAAGCCGGCCTCGCCCCCGCGGCGATCGGCACGGTCGGCGGAGCGCTCGCCTATACGGGCGGAAACGCCTGGCTGGCACGGCGTGGCGCGCGCCACCGCAAGCGCAGCGGCCAGGGCAGGCAGCCCTCCGAGTCCGAACAGGGCGGCTCGGGGCTGGCGCTGGCGCTGGGCGCCCTGCTCGACGGCGTACCGGAGTCGGCGGTCATCGGGGTGAGCCTGCTCAAGGGCGGTGCGGTCAGTGTCGCGACGGTGGCCGCGGTGTTCATCAGCAACGTCCCGAGGGCCTGTCCAGTTCCGCGGGGATGCGGCGGGCGGGGCGCGGCAAGGCGTACGTGTTCGGCGTGTGGGGAGTGATCGCGCTGGCCAGTACGGTGGCGGCGGTGCTCGGGTACGCGGTGGTGGGCGGTATGTCCACGGCGGTGGTGGCGGCGGTGACCGCGGTGGCGGCCGGCGCCATCCTCGCCATGATCGCCGACACGATGATCCCGGAGGCGTTCGAGAACGCGCACCTGGCCATAGGGCTGATCACAGTGTGCGGGTTCCTCGTGTCCTTCGCCCTGTCTCACGCCTGAAGCCTCGCCCGAAACCACGCCTGCCGCCCCGCTTGACCTGGTTGGAACCGCGCGGCGGTCGGAGCCGAGCGGACGGCAGGAGCCGGGGAACCGGAGTGCTCGCGCCGGGCCGGGGTAGACGCCAGGGATGCTTGGGACACACCTTTTCGCGCCCGCCGCCTCTCTGCCCGGCGCCCGGCTCCGCAAGGAGCCCCGCCACGCGCGTCGTAGCCGCCGCCGCGGCCGCCTGCACCGGCGTCTGCTCGCCTACCGCGACGTGGAGATCCTCCACTCGCCCGCCCCGACGGGTGACAAGGCGCGCTGTCTGCTGCTGGTGTACGGGCGCCGCATCGTCGGCCGTCTCGACTACGAGCTGTGCGAACAGTGCGCGAGCGGTGTGGTGACGCACGCCCAGGTGACAGGACCGCTCCAGGACAGCGGGCTGGGGACGCGCGCCGTCTCCCACTTGCGGGCCTACTACCCGGACGTGGACTGGTACAGCCGCCTCACGCGACGCCTGGCCCGTGACCTCGCGCACCGCATGCGTCTGCCCCAGGGCTTCGCCGGGCCCTGCGCCCATCTGAGGCCCGCGCCCCGTCTATCGGCGGCCGCGCACGAGCAGGTAGAGGAAGTACGGCGTACCGATCACGGCCGTCATGAGGCCGGCGCCGAGCTGGGCCGGAGCGATGACCGCCCGCCCCAGTAGGTCGGCGGCGCACACGAGGATCGCCCCGAGCAGGACCGCGACCGGCACCACCCGGACGTGCCGGCGGCCCACCAGGGCCCGGGCCGCGTGCGGCGCGACGAGGCCGACGAAGCCGATCGTGCCGGCGGCTGCGACCGCGGTGGCGCTCAGCAGGACGCCGAGGACGAGGAAGGCCAGGCGTCCGCGGCCCAGGGCGAGACCGAGCAGCCTCGGCGTGTCCTCGTCGAGCGACACCAGGTCGAGTTCGGTGTGCCGTACGAGCGCGACGACCAGGCCCACGGTGAGAACAATTGCGAGAGGTACCACGTCGGGCAGGGTCCGCCCGTAGGTGGAACCCGCGAGCCAGGTCAGCGCCTTCGTCGCGTTGAACGGGTCGGTGAGGATGATGAGCAGGCTGATGACGGCCGTCGCTCCCGTGGCGACTCCGAAGCCGACGAGGACGAGCCGGTTCTGCTGGAAGCCGCCGCGCGCCGCGAGACCGAAGACGAGGACCGAGCTGACCGCGGCGCCCGCGAACGCGCCCGCGGCGATGCTCCACGAACCGGCCACCGGCACCGTCGTGACGAGCAGCACGGCGCCCACCGCGGCGCCGTTGGTGACGCCGAGCACACCTGGTTCGGCGAGCGGGTTGCGCGTCACGGCCTGGATGAGTGTCCCGGCGAGGGCGAGCGCCGCTCCGGTCAGCAGGGCGGCGGTGACGCGCGGTACCCGCGTGTCGAGGACGAAGGAGACGGTCCGGTCGGCCCTGCCCTGGGCCCAGTTGACCACGTCACCCAGCAGCAGCTTGCTGTCACCGATGAGTACGGCGGCGATCACCAGGCCGATCAGCACGGCCGCCAGGGTCGCCGTCGTGACGACGAAGACGGTGTTGCTGCGGATGCGCAGCCGGACGGCGGGGGCGGCGGCCGCCGTGTCCTTGGCCCGTGCGGCCATGACGATCAGGAAGACGGCGCCGACCAGGCTGGTGACGACGCCGGTGGGCACGGCGACCGCGGTGTCCGAGGGGACGACGGCGCGCAGCAGCTCGTCGGAGCGAGCACCAGGGCCGCGCCGGAGAGCCCGGCGAGCGGCAGCCCCGCGCGTCCGGGTGAACGTCCGGAATCTGCGGGCGAGGGGGCGCACGAGGGCGGGCGCGCACAGGCCGACGAAGCCGACGGGCCCGGCGAGGGTGACGGCGCGGTGGAGAGCAGCGCGGCGAGCCGCGATGGCGATGACGCGGGTGGCGCGCACGGGCACACCGACGCCGTGCGCGGCGTCGTCACCGAGCTCAAGCGCGTCGACCCTGCGGGCGAGCAGGAGCAGGCCGACGCGTCCGACGGCGGCGACGGCAGCATCTGCAGTACGCCGTCGAAACCGTTCTGCGCGATGCCGCCCTGGTTCCACTTGTAGAGGCCCTCGGTCTCGTGGGGGAACAGCAGGAGCAGGCCCTCGGTGACGGCGGTGAGGCCGAGGGTGAGGGCGCTGCCCGCGAGGACGAGGCGGACCGTGCCCGCGCCGAGGCCGGACAGTCCGAGGACCACGGCCGCCGCGGCGAGGCCGCCGACGAACGCGATGCCGGAGGAGGCGAGGAGCGGGAGCGAGACGCCGGTGGCGGCGGCCACGCCGAGCGCGAGGTAGGAGCCCGCGTTGACGGCGAGGGTGTCGGGCGAGGCGAGGACGTTGCGGCTGATGGCCTGGAGGGCGGTCGCCGCCGTGCCGAGTACGGCGCCGATGAGCAGGCCCGCCGCCATGCGCGGCAGCCGGGAGGCGACGACGACGGACGCGTCGCCCGTGTCGCCGCGGCCGGTGAACGCCTTCCAGACCTCGGAGGGGCCGACGGCAGCCGTGCCCTGGGTGATGTCGACGACCGCGAGGGCGGTGACGAGGAGGACCAGTGCGGCCGTCACCGCGGCCGCGCCCGTGCGGGAGGCGGCTGTCGACGGGCGGGCCGGCGG
>RBWT01000102.1 GCA_004010275.1 Streptomyces huasconensis | reverse complement strand
GCCGCACCGCATGCACCGCCCCCACCCCCCGCCCACCCGGATGCCGATGCCGCCACACCCAGAACACCGCGGAGGACACCAACGCCCACCCCCCGAGCACCAGAAACGGAAACGCATGCTGGTGCCCGCCGAAGTACACCGCCGTGTGCTGCGCGTTGACCGACGCCCCCGGCGGCAACCACTGCCCGATATGCCCCAGCACAGAAGGCAGCAGCGGCCACGACACCGCACCCCCGGACGACGGATTCCCCAGCAGCACCATCAGCCCCCACGTCGGCAGCATCGCCCACCGCCCGAACAACGTGTTGAACATCGTGAAGACCATCCCCGACGCGAACATCGTCAGCGCCAGGATCAGCCACGACTCCACGAACGGCAGCCGCACCGCCCCCAGCCACCAGTCGACGACCGCCGCGATGACAAAGGCCCCCAGCAGCGCGTACAACGCCGTGAAGGCGATCCGCTCCGCCGGGTTCAGCCCGCGCGCGTGCACGCTCAGCTGGATCGCCCCCACGAACCCGATGATCACCGCCGCCAACGAGATGTAGAAGATGGCGAGCCCCCGGGGATCACCCTCCTGCAACGGCTTGATGTCCCGCACCGTGACCGGAACCCCCACCTCCTCGCCCACCTTCGGCGCGGTCTCGGCCAGCACCTGCGCGACGGAGGCCCCGGACGCCCCGGAGACGTCCATCGTCACCTTCCGCTCGCCCACATCGAGGATCGCGAAGACCTTCTGCTCCTCCACGTCCCGCCGCGCCGCGGCCACGCTGTCGTACCGCCGCACTTCCAGCGAGGCGTTCAGCGCCTTCTCCATGCCGTCGAGGAAGGCCTTGCCGTGCGCGGCGTCCGGGGTCGGGGACCCGACGACCGCAGTGGGGACGTGATGAGGGGTCGGATTGGCCATCGAGTACGTGTACGACCCCGCGAAGAGCCCCGCGGCGGCCGCCAGGATGAACACCAGCACGAGGGCAGGCAGGAAAGGCGACCGCTTGAAGGCATCCCACCGCTCCCCGGGGGTCGGCACCCGCCCATGCGCACCATGCGGCGGATGCCCCAACGGCTGCTGACTCTGCTCTCCCGGCTCATGATCAGACATACGAACACGCTAAACCACGCATACGAGACCTTCTCACCCAGAAGCTGACGAAACAGACTCCGAAGAAGCCGCCTCCGTCGCCGCCTCCGCCTCCGTCGCCGTCTCCCCTCTCCGCCGCCACCCCCGCACCCCGAGCATGCCCCCCACCAGCACCACCACCCCCACGAGCAGCACCACATCCGGCACGGCCCGCCCGACACCCGCGGCCCACTGCTCCACCGCGAACGAGTCGTCCACGTCCAGCAGACCCGGCAGCGCGGTCGTCCCGTCGTACACGAGGAAGAGCGTCCCGAGCGCCATGAAGAACAGCCCTGAGAGCAGCGACGTCGTATGCAGCTCGAACCGCCCGACCCGGAACGCCCTCCCCCGCAGCCACTTCCGCCGCCCCAGCTCGAACCGCTCCCAGAGCAGCGCGAGCACGAACAGCGGCACGGCCATGCCCAGCGCGTAGACAGCCAGGAGCAGCCCGCCGTAGACAGGACTGCCGCTCACCGCCGCCACCGTCAGGACGCTGCCGAGGATCGGCCCGGCGCAGAACCCGGCGAGGCCGTACACGGCCCCCAGCGCGTATACCGAGAACGCGGTGGTCGGCCGGATGCGTCCCGACAACTCCGCCATCCTCCGCGAGGCGAAGCCCATCCCCACGATCTGGAGCGCGCCGAGCCCGATGATCAGCCACCCGGCGACGAGCACCAGCTGGTCACGGTGGCCGAAGAAGAACCGCCCGGCGTAGGACCCGGCGGCGCCCAGGGGGACCAGGGTGGTGGCGAGCCCGGCGTAGAAGATGCCGGTCCGCGCGACGAGCCGTGACGTCGAGTCGATCGAGTACGCGAAGAAGGCGGGCAACAGCAGGGCGCTGCACGGACTGACGAGCGCGAGCAGCCCGCCCAGGAACGCGGCGAAGTACCCCACATCGGCGGTCACTCGGAACCCCCCTTGGCACCAGCCTTGCCACCGGCCTCATCGCCACCGGCCTTGCCGCCCGCCTTACCGCCGGCCTTATCGCCGCCCGCCTTGCCGCCGGCCGCGCCGCCGGCCCGCCCCGCCGCCGCCTCGATCGCCTGCCGGAACACCTCATCCGGCTGCGCGCCCGAGATGGGCCGCCCGTTGACCAGGAAGGACGGCGTGGAGGTGGCGCCGAGGCCGTACGCCTCCTCCTGGTCCTTCCGCACGGCGGCCTTGGCCGCGTCACCGCCCGCGTCGGCGGCGAACCGGGCGAGGTCCTTGACCCCGGCCTCCTTCGCCAGCTCCTTCAGCCGCCCCTCGCCGAAGCCCTTCTCCTTGGACCCCTCGGCGTACGCGGCCTCGTGGAACTGCCAGAAACGCCCCTGCTTCCCCGCCGCCCACGCGCCGCGCGCGGCCCGCTCGGAGTCCGCGCCGAAGATGGGGAAGTTGCGCCATTCGATGCGCAGGACGCCCTTGTCGACGTACTTCTTCACGAGGCCCGGCTCGGTGTCGCGGGCGAACTTCCCGCAGAAGCCGCACTTGAAGTCCGCGTACTCGACCATCACGACGGGTGCGTCCGCGCGGCCCTGCGCGAGGGGGTCCTTGGCGTCGCGCCGGGCGAGCTTCTCCAGCTCGGGGTAGACACCGGCCTGCGGCTCGGCGGAGGGCGCGGCGCCCGCGGCCGCCTCCTTCGAGGTGGTGCCCGGTGAGTCGGCGGGCTTGGTCGCCGTGTAGGAGGCGGCGCCGAGCAGCACGGCGGCGACGGCGACGCCCGCGCCGATGGCGATGTTCTTCTTTTTGTTGTTGTTGCTCTTCGGCATCAGGAGGTTCTCTCTGTTCCTGTACGTGGTGGAAGGGGCCCAGGCAGGGGGCCTCTACACGCGCAGGACAGAGAGATCCACGGGGGAAGGCGGCGTCAGCGGGGGCGGCCCGCGCAGCGGCGTCAGGTCAAGGATGGCCTGGTCGGCGCTCCAGGCGCCGGACGCCCCATGAGCTTCGTACAGCGCGGGCAGCAGTTCGTGCGCGGAGCCGGACCGCGGCGGCGACACGGGTTGCTGCCCGGCATCCCCCTGACCGCCCTTGCCGCAGCCGGGCCGCTGGTCATGCCCTGCGTACACATGCGCCACCGTGGAGACCGGCGGCACGGCAGTGTCGGCGGCCACCGCGGGCCCGCAGAGCCCCCCGAGCACGACGAGCAGCACCGCCACCAAGGGGCACCACGCCGTACGCGCACGGGACAACATGCCCGGAATCGTACGTGCCGGGCGGTCCCGCCCGTGAAATCGGTTCGCCACTGCCGAGCGGCGGGTGAGATCCTGGACGGCGTATGTCTACGCAGCCCGCCCTCGCCCTCGACACCCTCGCCCCCCGCCTGTCCGGGCTCTCGCTCCGCGATGAGCACCGGATCGGCCGCCGGCTGGAGGGTGCGCGCCGTATCCGCAAGCCCGAGGCCCGCGCCGCCGTCCTCGCCGAGATCGCGGCGGACGTGGAGAAGGCCGAGGCGCGGATGGCCGAGCGCGGCTCCCGCGTGCCCGCGATCACCTATCCCGAGCAGCTCCCGGTCAGCCAGAAGAAGGACGAGATCGCCGACGCGATACGCGACCACCAGGTCGTGATCGTCGCGGGCGAGACCGGTTCCGGCAAGACCACGCAGATCCCCAAGATCTGTCTGGAGCTGGGCCGGGGCGTGCGCGGCATGATCGGGCACACGCAGCCGCGCCGCATCGCCGCCCGCACGGTCGCCGAGCGCGTGGCCGAGGAGATGAACACCCCGCTCGGCGAGGCCGTCGGCTGGAAGGTCCGCTTCACCGACCAGGTGAACCCGGAGGGCACGTTCATCAAGCTGATGACGGACGGCATCCTGCTGGCCGAGATCCAGACGGACCGCGACCTGCGCGCGTACGACACGATCATCATCGACGAGGCCCACGAGCGGTCCCTCAACATCGACTTCCTGCTCGGCTATCTGGCCCAGCTGCTGCCGAAGCGGCCGGACCTGAAGGTCGTCATCACCTCGGCGACCATCGACCCCGAGCGCTTCTCGCGGCACTTCGGGGACGCGCCGATCGTCGAGGTCAGCGGCCGGACGTACCCCGTGGAGGTGCGCTATCGCCCCCTCCTCGAAGAGGACTCGGACGACTCCGACCGCGACCAGATCACCGCGATCACCGACGCCGTCGAGGAACTCCAGGCCGAGGGCAAGGGCGACATCCTCGTCTTCCTCTCCGGAGAGCGCGAGATCCGCGACACGGCGGACGCGCTGAACAAGAAGAACTACAGGTTCACAGAAGTCCTCCCGCTCTACGCCCGGCTCTCCCACGCCGAGCAGCACCGCGTCTTCCAGCAGCACACGGGCAGACGGATCGTCCTCGCGACGAACGTCGCCGAGACCTCCCTGACCGTGCCCGGCATCAAGTACGTGATCGACCCGGGCACCGCCCGCATCTCCCGCTACAGCCACCGCACGAAGGTGCAGCGGCTGCCGATCGAGGCGATCAGCCAGGCCAGCGCCAACCAGCGCAAGGGCCGCTGCGGGCGTACGTCGGACGGCATCTGCATCCGGCTCTACAGCGAGGAGGACTTCCTCTCGCGCCCGGAGTTCACGGACGCGGAGATCCTCCGCACCAACCTCGCCTCCGTCATCCTCCAGATGACCGCGGCCGGCCTCGGCGACATCGAGAAGTTCCCCTTCATCGACCCGCCGGACCACCGCAACATCCGCGACGGCGTCCAGCTCCTCCAGGAACTGGGCGCGCTGGACCCGACCCAGAAGGACGTACGCAAGCGCCTCACCGAGCAGGGCCGCAAGCTGGCGCAGCTGCCGGTGGACCCGCGCCTGGCCCGCATGGTCCTGGAGGCCGACAAGAACGGCTGCGTGCGCGAGGTCATGGTGATCGCGGCGGCGCTCTCCATCCAGGACCCGCGCGAGCGCCCGGCGGAGAAGCAGGCGCAGGCCGACCAGCAGCACGCCCGCTTCAAGGACGAGACGAGCGACTTCCTCGCGTACCTGAACCTGTGGCGGTACGTCCGCGAGCAGCAGAAGGAGCGCGGCTCGTCGTCGTTCCGCCGGATGTGCAAGGCGGAGTACCTCAACTTCCTGCGCATCCGCGAGTGGCAGGACATCTATACGCAGCTGCGCACGGTCGCCAAGCAGATGGGCATCCACCTCAACGAAGAGGACGCCCCCGAGCAGCACGTCCACATCTCCCTCCTCGCCGGCCTCCTCTCCCACATCGGGCTGAAGGACGTGAAGGAGTCGAAGGACAGCGGCAAGGACGCCAAGGACCCCAAGCAGCGCGGCGGCCGGGGCGAGTACATCGGCGCCCGCAACGCCAAGTTCGCGATCTTCCCCGGCTCGGCGCTCTTCAAGAAGCCCCCGCGCTTCATCATGTCCGCCGAGCTGGTGGAGACCTCCCGCCTGTGGGCCCGCGTCAACGCGAAGATCGAGCCCGAGTGGGTCGAGCCGCTCGCCCAGCACCTGGTGAAGCGCACCTACAGCGAGCCGCACTGGGAGAAGGACCAGGCCGCGGTGGTGGCGATCGAGAAGGTGACGCTGTACGGCGTCCCGATCGTCACCGACCGCAAGGTGAACTACGGCCGCATCGACCCCGAGGTCTCCCGCGACCTGTTCATCCGCAACGCCCTCGTCGAGGGCGACTGGCGCACGCACCACAAGTTCTTCGCCGCCAACCGCAAGCTGCTGACCGAGGTCGAGGAGCTGGAGCACCGCGCCCGGCGCCGCGACATCCTCGTCGACGACGAGACGCTCTTCGACTTCTACGACCAGCGGGTGCCGGCGGACGTCGTCTCCGGCGCGCACTTCGACTCCTGGTGGAAGAAGAAGCAGCGGGAAGAGCCCGAACTGCTCGACTTCGAGCGGTCGATGCTCATCAACGAGAAGGCCGGTGACGTCTCCAAGGACGACTACCCCGACGCGTGGCGCCAGGGGCCGCTGAAGTTCAAGGTGACGTACCAGTTCGAGCCGGGCGCGGACGCGGACGGCGTCACGGTCCACATCCCGCTCCAGGTCCTGAACCAGGTCACGGACGAGGGCTTCGACTGGCAGATCCCGGGCCTGCGCGAGGACGTGGTCGTCGAGCTGATCCGCTCCCTGCCCAAGCCGATCCGCCGCAACTACGTCCCGGCGCCGAACTTCGCGAAGGCGTTCCTGGAGCGGGCGGTTCCGTTGCAGGAGCCGCTGCACGTCACGCTGGCCCGCGAGCTCCAGCGGATGGTCGGGGTGCCGGTCTCGCCCGACGACTTCGATCTGACGCGCGTACCGGACCACTTGAAGATCACCTTCCGGATCACCGACGAGCGGCGCAAGAAGCTCGCCGAGGACAAGGACCTCGAAGCCCTCAAGCTGCGGCTGAAGCCGAAGGCCCGCAAGGCGCTCTCGCAGGCCGCCGCCGCGACGGCCGAGCGCACGGGCGGCGCGGCCGTGGAGCGCACGGGGCTCACGGACTGGAGCATCGGCACGCTCAGCCGCGTGTTCGAGACCCGCAGGGCGGGGCAGCCGGTGAAGGCGTATCCCGCGCTTGTGGACGACGGCGACACCGTCTCCGTACGCCTCTTCGACACCGAGGCCGAGCAGCAGCAGGCGATGTGGAAGGGCACCCGCCGGCTCATCCTGCGCAACATCCCCGTGAACCCCGGCAAGTTCGCCTCGGACAAGCTGACGAATCAGCAGAAGCTCGCCCTGTCCGCGAACCCGCACGGCTCCGTGCAGGCCCTCTTCGACGACTGCGCGATGGCCGCCGCGGACAAGCTGATCGCGGACTTCGGCGGGCCCGTCTGGGACGAGGAGTCGTACCGCAAGCTCTTCGACAAGGTACGCGCGGAGATCGTCGACACGACCGTGCGGGCGGTCGGGCAGGTGCAGCAGGTGCTGGCCGCCTGGCAGGCCTGTGAGCGGCACCTGAAGTCGGCGCGGAGCCCGGCGCTCCTCGCCAACCTCGCGGACGTACGGGAGCAGTTGAACTCCCTCATCAAGCCCGGCTTCGTGACGGAGACGGGCCTGCGGCGCCTGCCGGACCTGATGCGGTACATGGTGGCCGCCGACCGACGCCTCCAGCAGATGCCGACCAACGTCCAGCGGGACACCACGCGCATGGAGAAGGTCCGCGAGATGCGGGACGAGTACCTGTGGCTGCTTGAGCAGCTGCCGCAGGGGCGGCCCGTGCCCAGGGAAGTGCTGGACATCCGCTGGATGATCGAGGAGCTGCGCGTCAGCTACTTCGCGCACGCGCTGGGCACGGCGTACCCCGTCTCGGACAAGCGGATCGTGAAGGCCATCGACGCGGTCGCGCCGTGAGCGGGCGGGCACGCAGGGTGAGTTCGACCGCCGGGCCTGCGCTGCTGTAGAGTCTCGTCTCGCAGCACAACGCACCAACAAGTGCCGCGAGCAAGGTCCTGTGGAGCAGTTTGGAGTGCTCGCCACCCTGTCAAGGTGGAGGCCGCGGGTTCAAATCCCGTCAGGACCGCAGTCGAAGAGAACGGGCCGCATCGATTCCGATGCGGCCCGTTCTCGTATGCGCATCTTGACTGCGTCACATTCCACCGGTACCCCGGAGAACAGGGAGTCGGCGGCAGACTCCCCCGGGAGGTGACGCATGTCCGCTTCGTCTGTTCCTTCTGCTTCGCCTGCTCCTGCTGCGGTTGTGCGGCACGAGACGCGCGCCCTGCTGCGCGCCCATCTCGCGGCAGCCACGAGCTACCGCCACCTGACGCGGCACTGCGCGATCTGCCACCGGCTCCTGAGGCTCGCCCTGGAGCCCTCCCCGCACCGCCCCGGCGAGCCCGAGACGCCCGAGGCCGGCTTCGTCCTGGAGAACCCCGTGGAGGGCGCGGGCGAGAGCACACCCGACGGGGACGAAAGTCCCGCCAAGGCATGACCAAAGCCGACGCGCGGCCCGCTCCCGCAGTGGGAGGGTGAGAGGCGGAGGCTCCGTCGCGCTCCCGAAGTCCCTTTAGCGCAGAGGCATATGACGCAACAAGGCGCGCGGCATGTGACGGGTGTCACCGAACAGGTTTGGGAAACACTCGAACTTACACCCTCCCTACAACCAGCCAATTTAATATGTGCAATTGCACCTCCCCCGCCGTACCGCCGCCGCATCCCCCACGACACCCCACAGCACTCCCCGGAGACCACCAAGGAAACCCCTCGAGCACCCCTTCGGCGCACAAAAAAATCGCGCTGGACCCGGCGGAGTCCAGCGCGATCGAACGACTCACCCATGCGGCTCAGGCGTGGGTCCCGTTGGGGCGAGACCCGCGTCGCGTGTAGCTATATGTCGGACGTACGGCCAGGTTGGGGGACCTGACAGCAGTGGTGCTCTTCGTCCGGGTTGTGCGGGTTACTGCTGGTTGAGCGGTACTTCCGGCGTACGTCAGGCCTCGCTGCGCTGCTGCGGGATACCCGCGAGCAGTGCGCGGACCTCAGCCTCGCGGTAACGGCGGTGTCCGCCGAGCGTGCGAATCGACGTGAGCTTGCCAGCCTTTGCCCAACGCGTCACCGTCTTCGGGTCGACGCGGAACATCGTGGCGACCTCAGCCGGGGTCAGCAGCGGCTCGGCATCAGGGGTGCGAGCGGTCATGAGCGGCCTCCTCGGGAGAACCGAACCTTCTCGGTTCATTCCTCTAAATTCTGCACCTTGACCCGCGTTGCCCGAAATGGCGGACGCGAGTCGAGTCGGTTATAGGACGAACGGCTTGTCCTCGGCACTACAACTACACCATCCGTCCAGCCACGTCGGCCAAACCGATGGAATTGCCCTCCCAGGTGTTCATCACCGACGGAAGCCGATGGACCATGCCATAGCGGACAGTCACGCCACCGTGACGATCAGTCACAGAGCGATCAGGAGTCAACAGGACCCCCCATAGCGTGCAATGCAGAGCAATCCGCCCTTACTTGGGCGGAAGGAGCCCTCCCCGGACTCCTTGTCCTATTTTGGCATGAGGAGGGGCGATGGGCGCAAGGGCCCCGAAAGTGCGGTCCGTCACGCTTGACACAAAGGCCCGGATCGGGACCTACGTCCCGCCACCCGCGAACGGCCGGAAGATGACGGCCCCTCAGAGCGACGCGCGGCCTCAGTTCGCGAACTGGAGGTCCCGGACCGCCCGCCACCGCTCCACGAGCCTCGCATACGCCTCGCCCGCCCCCTCGCCGTCGCCGTTGCGCAGGGCCTCGATCCCCTCGGCGACATCCGCGGCCGAGTGATCCTCGTCCAGCTCGTCGGCGGGCAGGGCGTGCACGAGGCCGCCGTAGTCCAGCTCGACCAGGGAGCGCGGGTGGAACTCCTCCAGCCACCGGCCGACGTCCACGAGGCCCTCGATCAGCGGCGCCTCGTCCAGCGCGTCCCGCAGCGTCTTCAGACCGCGTGCCACCCGGCGCCGGGCCTGGACCATCGGAGTGCGGTAGCGAAGGACCGGCGGCGTGCCCGGCGCCTCCCCCTCGCCCGGGTCGTAGCAGCGCTCCTCGTCCGAGACGAGCACGAACCAGTGCAGCGGCACCTGCCACGTCGACGTACGAATCCACGGGCGCGCGTCGGGGTTGCGGGCCAGCCACTGCTCGTAGTCCGCGGCCGTCTGGCGGCGCAGCACCGGAGGGAGCACCGCGTCGAGGACCGGCAGGGGCAGCCGGCCGGCCAGCTCCCCCCATCGCCTGCCAGCCGCGCAGCCGGGTCCGCCATGGACAGACGCACAGCACCCCGTCGACCTCCAGGACGAAGGCGTCGCTGCTCTCGTGCACCGGCACGGGCACGGGCGGCGTCGGCACCAGGTCGGCGAGCGAGCGCCGCAGCTCGTCCTGGTACGAGGGGCGGTCCGGGCGGCAGGCGTAGCGCGCCCAGTGGCCGCGCTCCGGCTCGGGGAAGGCGGCCAGCGGCTCGTAGACACGCAAGTAGGAGGCGTACGGGACCGTCACCGATGACACCTTGGGCACGGCTGCTCTCTCCCCCGCGTTCCGGCCGGACAACCCAGAAACCACTGCCGATCGTGCCACGGCCGCGCTCCGCCGCGCCGCTCCGTCACGCGGTCCGCGCTCGGCGAGACGGGTGATCCTCGGCACGCGGCCCTCACGCGCGGTGGACAGGCTCTACTCTCATGCCCATCGGGCCCCCGCCACCCGTACGGGAGCCCGCCCACCGCCGCTACTCGACCGGGAGTCACCACCGTGACCGAAGCAGACAACGGCGTCCTGCACACCCTGTTCCACTCGGAGCAGGGCGGCCATGAGCAAGTAGTGCTCTGCCAGGACCGCGCCAGTGGCCTCAAGGCCGTCATCGCCCTCCACTCCACCGCCCTGGGCCCGGCCCTCGGCGGCACCCGCTTCTATCCGTACGCGAGCGAGGAGGAGGCCGTCGCCGACGCGCTGAACCTCGCGCGCGGGATGTCGTACAAGAACGCCCTGGCCGGGCTCGACCACGGCGGCGGCAAGGCCGTGATCATCGGGGACCCCGAGCAGATCAAGAGCGAGGCCCTGCTCCTCGCCTACGGCCGCTTCGTCGCCTCGCTCGGCGGCCGGTACGTGACGGCCTGCGACGTCGGTACGTACGTCTCCGACATGGACGTCGTCGCCCGCGAGTGCCGCTGGACCACCGGCCGCTCCCCGGAGCACGGCGGTGCCGGGGACTCCTCCGTCCTCACCGCCTTCGGCGTCTTCCAGGGCATGCGGGCCTCGGCCCAGCACCTGTGGGGCGACCCGACGCTGCGCGATCGCAAGGTCGGGGTCGCGGGTGTCGGCAAGGTCGGCCACCACCTGGTCGAGCACCTCCTGGCGGACGGCGCCGAGGTCGTGATCACCGATGTGCGCGAGGAGTCGGTGCGCCGCATCCTGGACAAGCACCCGTCGGTGACAGCGGTGGCGGACACGGACGCGCTGATCCGCACCGAGGGGCTCGACATCTACGCCCCCTGCGCGCTCGGCGGCGCCCTGAACGACGAGTCCGTGGCCGTCCTGACCGCGAAGGTGGTGTGCGGCGCCGCCAACAACCAGCTCGCGCACCCGGGCGTCGAGAAGGACCTCGCCGACCGCGCGATCCTCTACGCGCCGGACTACGTGGTGAACGCCGGCGGCGTGATCCAGGTCGCCGACGAGCTGCACGGCTTCGACTTCGAGCGGTGCAAGGCGAAGGCGGCGAACATCTTCGACACCACGCTGACGATATTCGCTCGCGCAAAGCAGGACGGCATTCCGCCGGCCGCGGCGGCCGACAGGATCGCCGAGCAGCGTATGGCCGACGCCCGCTGAGACCACATCCTCAGGGCCCGCCGACGCGGTGGAGGAGACAAGACTCACCCCCGTCGGCGGGTCGCCCGGCAAGAAGAGGTTAAAATCGCAGTTGACCAGCGAGGACAGGGCTCCTCGCGGGTTCTGCGCCGAGGCGCGTCCTGCGGGCGACGTACCGTATGGCCGCAGGAGCAGGTACCGTGGAAGCCCTACGGACCGGTCTCTCCGAGGAGAGTCCGTCCTAGATCATGAACGCGTGTCAAGACTCTGGGGCCGTCGAGCCCCGTATCCGAGGGGGTCGAGCCATGGGGCGCGGCCGGGCAAAGGCCAAGCAGACGAAGGTCGCCCGCCAGCTGAAGTACAGCAGCGGCGGGACTGACCTGTCGCGTCTGGCCAATGAGCTGGGCGCTTCGACTTCGCAACAGCCGCCGAATGGCGAGCCGTTCGAGGACGACGAGGAAGACGACCCGTACGCCCAGTACGCGGATCTGTATAACGTCGACGACGACGAGGACTCCGACGAGTCCGGTCCGTCGTCGCAGCGCCGCGGCGCTTGACCTCGTTGTAGCGACTGCACTTCACCCGGTCCGGGGTGGTCACCACTCCGGACCGGGTTTTGTGCTGCCGTGAACCCTCCCGCATCGGGCTACTTGGCGTAGTCACCGATCAGGGCGGCGCCCGTCGCGTGGTCACCGCGGTCGGTGATCTCGCCTGCGACCCAGGCCTCCACGCCGCGGTCGGCGAGGGTGGTGAGCGCCGCGTCCGCCGACTCCTCGGGGACGATCGCGATCATGCCGACGCCCATGTTCAGCGTCTTCTCCAGTTCGAGGCGCTCGACCTTCCCCTGCTTGCCGACCACGTCGAAGACCGCGCCGGGGGTCCACGTCTCACGGTCGACGATCGCGTGCAGGCCGTCCGGGATCACCCGGGCGAGGTTCGCCGCGAGGCCGCCGCCGGTGATGTGGCTGAAGGCGTGGACGTCCGTGGTGCGGGTGAGCGCCAGGCAGTCCAGCGAGTAGATCTTGGTGGGCTCCAGGAGTTCCTCGCCGAGCGTGCGGCCGAACTCCTCGACGTGGCGGTCCAGCGCCCAGCCCGCGCAGTCGAAGACCACGTGCCGCACGAGCGAGTACCCGTTCGAGTGAAGACCGGAGGCCGCCATGGCGATGACCGCGTCACCCTTACGGATGCGATCGGGGCCGAGGAGGCGGTCGGCCTCGACCGCGCCCGTGCCGGCGCCCGCGACGTCGAAGTCGTCCGGGCCGAGCAGGCCCGGGTGCTCCGCCGTCTCGCCGCCGACCAGCGAGCAGCCGGCGAGGACGCAGCCCTCGGCGATGCCCTTGACGATGGCGGCGACGCGCTCCGGGTGGACCTTGCCCACGCAGATGTAGTCGGTCATGAACAGCGGCTCGGCGCCGCACACGACGATGTCGTCCATGACCATCGCGACGAGGTCGTGGCCGATGGTGTCGTACACGCCCATCTGGCGGGCGACGTCGACCTTCGTGCCGACGCCGTCGGTGGCGGAGGCGAGCAGGGGGCGCTCGAAGCGCTTGAGTGCGGAGGCGTCGAAGAGCCCGGCGAAGCCGCCGAGGCCGCCGAGGCCCGCGACCTCCGGGCGCTGGGTCTTCTTGACCCACTCCTTCATCAGCTCGACGGCGCGGTCGCCCGCCTCGATGTCGACGCCCGCGCTTGCGTAGCTGGCACCAGTGGTCTCAGACATGACGGTGAGAACTTTCGTGTCGTACTGCTCGTACTGCGGGTGTCTTACGGGCGGCGGATCGCGTCGGCGGCGGCGGTGCCCGCCGGGCCCGCGGCCAGTTCCGTCTCCAGAAGCTGCTTGCCGAGCAGTTCGGGGTCGGGCAGCTCCATCGGGTACTCGCCGTCGAAGCAGGCGCGGCAGAGGTTCGGCTTGTCGATGGTCGTGGCCTCGATCATGCCGTCGATGGAGATGTACGAGAGGGAGTCGGCGCCGAGCGAGGTGCCGATCTCCTCGATGGTCATGCCGTTGGCGATCAGTTCGGCGCGCGTCGCGAAGTCGATGCCGAAGAAGCACGGCCACTTCACGGGCGGGGACGAGATCCGGATGTGGACCTCGGCGGCGCCGGCCTCGCGGAGCATCTTGACCAGGGCGCGCTGGGTGTTGCCGCGGACGATCGAGTCGTCGACGACCACCAGGCGCTTGCCCTTGATGACTTCCTTGAGGGGGTTCAGCTTCAGGCGGATGCCGAGCTGGCGGATCGTCTGCGAGGGCTGGATGAAGGTCCGGCCGACGTAGGCGTTCTTGACCAGGCCCGCGCCGAAGGGGATGCCGGAGGCCTCCGCGTAACCGATCGCGGCGGGGGTGCCGGATTCGGGGGTCGCTATGACCAGGTCGGCCTCGACCGGGGCTTCCTTGGCGAGCTTGCGGCCCATCTCGACGCGCGAGAGGTAGACGTTCCGCCCGGCGATGTCCGTGTCGGGACGCGCCAGGTAGACGTACTCGAAGACGCAGCCCTTGGGCTTCGCTTCTGCGAATCGGGACGTTCGCAGGCCGTTCTCGTCGATGGCGACGAACTCGCCCGGCTCGATCTCGCGGACGTAGGAGGCGCCGCAGATGTCGAGCGCGGCGGACTCGGAGGCGACGACCCAGCCGCGCTCCAGGCGGCCGAGGACCAGCGGGCGGATGCCCTGCGGGTCGCGGCCCGCGTACAGCGTGTGCTCGTCCATGAAGACGAGGGAGAAGGCGCCCTGAACCTGCGGGAGGATCTTCATGGCGGCGTCTTCGATGGTCAGCGGCTTGCCGTCGCCGTCCACCTGCGCGGCGAGGAGCGCCGTGAGGAGGTCGGTGTCGTTGGTGGCCGCCACGCGTGTGGTCCGGCCCTCCTGCTTGGGCAGCTCGGCGACCATCTCGGCCAGCTCGGCCGTGTTGACGAGGTTGCCGTTGTGCCCGAGCGCGATGGAGCCGTGCGCGGTGGCACGGAACGTCGGCTGGGCGTTCTCCCAGACGGAGGCACCAGTCGTCGAGTAGCGGGCGTGACCGACCGCGATGTGACCCTGGAGCGAGCTGAGAGAGGTTTCGTCGAAGACCTGGGACACGAGGCCCATGTCCTTGAAGACGAGGATCTGGGAGCCGTTGCTGACCGCGATTCCCGCGGATTCCTGGCCCCGATGCTGGAGGGCGTAGAGCCCGAAGTACGTGAGCTTTGCGACCTCTTCGCCCGGAGCCCAGACACCGAAGACGCCGCAAGCGTCCTGGGGGCCCTTCTCGCCGGGAAGCAGATCGTGATTGAGTCGACCGTCACCACGTGGCACATCATCGAGTGTAGGCGAGATCGACCACTGGTCCGAATTGGGGATACGACCCTTGTACGGACGGTGACAACGGCCTACTTGGCGGCGCCGCTGGCGTCGATCACCGTGCCGTCGGCGGCGGTGAGTTTCAGGGTGTCCCGCTCGATCTCGTAGCGCGCCGGGCCGTCGAAGAGCTTCAGGAGCCTGCGCTCGGTGGCCATCGTCGCGCCCGGGCACATCTTGCGGGTGGTAGCGGGGGCGCCGAAGGTGATGCGGCCGTCCTTCGCCTCGGCCTTGGCGGTGACGTCGTTGCAGCCGAGGTTGCCGCGCACCTTGCCGTCCTCGCCGAAGGTGAGGTGGACCTTGTCGGCCACGTCCTTCGGCAGCGGCGCGGCGCTCTTGGCGTCGCCCACCGCGCGCACCGTCCACTTCGTGCCGGTGAGCGGGGTGTCGGGCTCATCGGGCCGTGAGCTGAAGGCCATGCGGTCTCCCTTGGCGGTGGTGAGGGTCATCCGGGCGCCGTCGACCTTCGCGGTGAGCTTCTCCTTGCCGAGGGCGCGCAGGACGCTCTTCTCGAACTTCATGCGGCTTTCGTCCGTGCAGGCCCGCTTCGTCAGGAGCGGTTCGCCGAACTCCACGGTGTCGCCCTTGATCGTCACGTCGGCGCCGACGGAGTTGCAGCCGAAGCTGCCGCCGGCCCGCCCGTCCTTGCCGATCTTGAGGTGGGCGTCGCCCGGGGCCTCGTACTTCTTGCCGTCCAGGGTGAGGCTGTCGACGGTCCAGCGGACGCCGGTGAGGGGCGGCTCCGGCTGCGCGGAGCGGCCGCCGGAGCCGGTTGCGGAGCCGGCTCCCGACTCGGTGCCGCATGCGGTGAGCAGCAGCCCGGCGGAGGCCAGCGCGGTCAGGGTCAGGGTCAGACGCTGCGTGTGCATGGCGATGTGACGGAACAAGTGGGGGTGCCGGTTCCATCGGGCCCCCGCATGCCGTACGCGACCGGGTCAGCCCATGATCGGCAGCAGTCCCGACAGGTCGGCCCGCTCTCCGCTCGCGCTGACCTTCGCCGCGTCCAGGGCGCTGGTCCAGTCGGTGCGGCCCGTGGCGAGGCGGACCCAGGTCAGCGGGTCGGTCTCGACGACGTTCGGCGGGGTGCCGCGGGTGTGCCGCGGGCCCTCGGGCGGGCTGCACCACCGCGTACGGCGGAACGCGCACCTCGGTGGAGGCCCCCGGCGCCTTCAGCGCGAGCGCGTCCGCGAGCAGGCGGGCGCAGGCGGCGAGGGCCTGGCGGTCGTACGGCACGTCGAGGCCCGGCACGGCGTCGTTCAAGTCGTCGGTGTGGACGGTCAGTTCGACGGTACGGGTGACCAGGAAGTCGCCGAGGGTCATGGCGCCGAAGCGGGAGGGCACGAGGCGCTCGTCGGGGGCGGCGGCCAGGGACTCCTCGACGCCGGTGAGCGTGCGGGTGAACAGCTCGTCGAGGTCCGCGCCCGCGGTCTCCGCGAGGGCGCGGGTGTCCTCGTCGACCTGGGCGGCGGCGGTGACGGTCACGAACGGCCAGTCCATGAGCGCCACTTCGTGCTTCGGCGGTTCCGGGGCGCTCAGGTAGCGGTGGACGGTGTCGAGCACCATCGCGATGTGGGCCGCCAGTTCGTGGACGGTCCAGTCGCCGAGGCGGGTGGGGCGGGCCAGCTGCTCGGGCGTGAGGGTGCGCACCGCCTCTCGTACGGCGCCGAACTGGGCGAGCACGGCGGTGCGGATCTTGGCGGAGTCGTACGTACGCGTGCGCTTCTTGGCCGGTGGCATGGGCCGAGCCTAAGCGTTTCCGGGGTACCCCTGAAGGCCCTTTTCCACCAGATCGAAGGCGCGTTCGGCGGCGTCGGCGCAGCCCTTCGCGATCTCGTCGAGCGAGTCGCCGGCGATGGCGCGCCGGTGGTTCTCCATGATGAGCGCGTTGCGGGCGCCGGTCAGCTGGGCGGCGGCGACCCGGGCGAGGAGCATGTCACCTGTCTCCTCCGCCAGGGCGTCCGCGAGGAGCTGGATGCTGCGCATATGGAAGATCACCATGCGGTGCGCGAGGGTCGGTGTCTCGTTGACGAGCTGGCGCACCTTGAGGGCGCGCGGGTCACCGCTGAGTCCGATCGACGGGTCACGCTCAGCGATCTGGGCCAGGAACTGGCGGCGCATGGCGGCCACCGCGGACTCGCCGGGCCGGCGCTCGCGCACCGCGCGGGCCGGGTCCGCGGCGTGCTCCTCCATCGGACCGACGATCACGCCTTCCTTCGTGCCGAAGTAGTTGAAGACGGTCATCTTCGACACGTCGGCCGCTTCCGCGATCTGGGCCACGGAGACGTGGTCGAAGCCCCGCTCGGAGCAGAGGTCCACGGCGACGCTCCAGATCCGCGCGGCGGTCTGCCTCTTCTTGCGCGCGCGCAGCCCCAGCTCCTCAGTCATGCGGTCACGGTACCGGGGCGACGTCCTCGCCCACCGCGAACGTCTCGCCGCCGCCGGGCACCCCGATCCCGCGCCAGCTGAACGGCACGCCCCGCGCCACGTTCAGGTCGGGTCCGTCCATCAACTGGAAGTGCAGGTGCGGCTCGGTGGAGTTGCCGGAGTTCCCGCAGCTGCCGAGCCGCTGGCCCGCCACCACCTGGTCGCCCGCCTTCACGGCCAGCGAGCCCTGCTTGACGTGCGCGTACAGGGCGTACGTGCCCCCGCCGAGGTCGAGCACCACGTGGTTGCCGACGACGCGGCGGGCCCCGCCGACGGTCCTGCCGATGCCCTCGACCACGAAGAAGTACAGGAGGGCGGCGAGGGAGTTGCGGCTCAGGTGGTCGCGCTGGCCGTCCTCGGCGTGTACGACGGTGGCGTCACCGGCCGCGAGCAGGGGCGCCCCGAACGCGGGGAAGGCGCGGTTGCGGCGCGTGACCGGCCAGAGCCAGGCGAAGGCCGGGCGCGCGGGTCCCTCCTCCGGTACGGCCACGATGTCGATGGCGTAGGTCTGCCCGAGGCCGTGCGTGCCGTGGCTCGGCACCTTGTCGGCGGGGCTGTTCAGCGCCGACCAGCGGCCGGTGACGGGCGGGTCGACCTCGACGGGGGCCGGGGGCTCCGCCACGATCTCCCGGCCGACGGCCCTGCGCCGGGCGAAGCCGATCGCGGGGACGGCGAAGATCGGAATCCAGCCCACCCAGTACGGATACGGCAGCTCCACGAAGAATCCGGCGACCACTTGGACGAAGACGTACGGCACCAGCAGGCGCTGAAGCACCCCGGTGAACTTGCGCATACCTATGGACATGTCGTTCCCCCTGCTGCGGTCGGTGCGTCTACTGAGGTGGCTGTCGTCTGCTGCGGTCGGTGCGGTCGGTCAGGGACGCGCGGCGGAGAGCATCACGAGCAGCGGCACGACCCGCCCCGCCGGAACCTCGTGGCGGCCGCGTCCCGTGCTGTGCAGCCAGCCCGCGCCGGTCAGTTGGCGCAGGTGGTGGTAGATCTGGCCGGTCGTGCCGATGTCGTCGAGCGCGGCAAGCTCGGCGGCGGTGCTGGTGCCCGCGAGGATCTCCCGCAGCAGCCGCAGCCGCACGGGATGGCCGAGCGCGGCGAACGAATCGGCCGCCTCGGACCAGTCGTCCTCGAACAGCGACTCGGTGAGCCGGCCGTACTGCCACTCGTACCGGTGCCCTGTGGGCACGCGCACGGCCCCGGTGAACAGGACGGCACCATCCGCGTCCCGCGCCACCGGGTGCCGTGCCTTCAGCGCGTCGAGGGCCCAGAAGTCGCCCTCCTCCACGGCGGGCACGGCCGGGCCCGCGCTCTCCAGCTCCGCCATGCGCCGCTCTAGCTCGGCGACGCGTGCCTCAAGATCCATGTGCGGAGCTTACGTAATTACGTAATTTCGATCAAGGGCGACTTTCACCGCAGCCGACCGCGGGCACGACGAAGCCCCCGCCCGGACGGTGAGGTCCGGACGGGGGGCTCAGGCGGAGGTTCTCAGGAGTCGACCGTCAGGCGAAGAGCCCCGGAATCGTCCCCTCGTGCGCCTCGCGCACCTCGCTCAGCGGCAGCGTGAACGCGCCCTGCACCTCGATCGCGTCACCGTCCACCACACCGATGCGCGTGACGGGCAGGCCCCGCGCCCCGCACATGTCGGTGAACCGCAGCTCCTCGCTGCGCGGCACCGCGACGACCGCGCGCCCCGCCGACTCGGAGAACAGGAAGGTGAACGCGTCCAGACCGTCCGGGACGATCAGCCGCGCACCGAGACCGCCGCGCAGACAGGATTCCGCGACCGCCTGCACCAGGCCGCCGTCCGACAGGTCGTGCGCGGCGTCGATCATGCCGTCGCGCGAGGCCGAGATCAGGATCTCCGCGAGCAGCTTCTCGCGGCCCAGGTCGACCTCGGGCGGCAGCCCGCCGAGGTGGTCGTGGACCACCTGCGACCAGGCCGAACCGCCGAACTCCTCGCGGGTCTCGCCGAGCAGATAGAGGAGCTGGCCCTCTTCCTTGAACGCGATCGGCGTGCGGCGGGCCACGTCGTCGATCACGCCGAGCACGGCGACGACCGGCGTCGGGTGGATGGCCGCCTCGCCCGTCTGGTTGTAGAGCGAGACGTTGCCGCCGGTGACCGGGGTGCCCAGCTCCAGGCAGCCGTCCGCGAGGCCGCGCACGGCCTCCGCGAACTGCCACATGACGTCCGGGTCCTCGGGCGAACCGAAGTTCAGGCAGTCCGAGACCGCCAGCGGCTTCGCACCGGAGGCAGCCACATTGCGGTACGACTCGGCGAGCGCGAGCTGTGCGCCCTTGTACGGGTCGAGCTTCGCGTACCGGCCGTTGCCGTCGGTGGCGATGGCGACGCCGAGGCCCGTCTCCTCGTTGATCCGGATCATCCCGGAGTCCTCGGGCTGGGCGAGGACGGTGTTGCCCTGCACGAAGCGGTCGTACTGGTCGGTGACCCAGGACTTCGCGGCCTGGTTCGGGGCGGCGACCAGCTTGAGGACCTGCTCGCGCAGCTCGTCCGCGTCGGCCGGGCGGGCCAGCTTGTTCGCGTCGTCGGCCTGGAGGGCGTCCTGCCACTGCGGCCGCGCGTACGGGCGTTCGTAGACCGGTCCGTCGTGGGCGACCGTGCGCGGATCGACGTCGACGATCTTCTCGCCGTGCCAGAAGATCTCCAGGCGGTCGCCGTCGGTCACCTCACCGACGACGGTGGCGATGACGTCCCACTTCTCGCAGATCTCCAGGAACCGGCCGACCTTGCCCGGCTCGACGACCGCGCACATCCGTTCCTGCGACTCACTCATGAGGATCTCCTCGGGAGTGAGCGTGGAGTCGCGCAGCGGTACGTCGTCCAGCTCGACCCGCATGCCGCCGGAGCCGTTCGACGCCAGCTCCGAGGTCGCGCAGGAGAGGCCCGCCGCGCCCAGGTCCTGGATGCCGACGACCAGCTTCTCGGCGAAGGCCTCCAGGGTGCACTCGATGAGGAGCTTCTCCTGGAAGGGGTCGCCGACCTGCACGGCGGGGCGCTTCGACGGCTTCGTGTCATCGAAGGTCTCGCTCGCCAGGATCGAGGCGCCGCCGATGCCGTCGCCGCCCGTGCGGGCGCCGTACAGGATGACCTTGTTGCCGGGGCCCGACGCCTTCGCGAGGTGGATGTCCTCATGCCGCATGACGCCGATGGCACCGGCGTTGACCAGCGGGTTGCCCTGGTAGCAGGCGTCGAAGACCAGCTCGCCGCCGATGTTGGGCAGGCCCAGGCAGTTGCCGTAGCCGCCGATGCCGGCGACGACGCCGGGCAGGACGCGCTTGGTGTCGGGGTGGTGGGCGTCGCCCATCCGCAGCGGGTCCACGACCGCGACCGGGCGGGCGCCCATCGCGATGATGTCGCGCACGATGCCGCCGACGCCGGTGGCCGCGCCCTGGTAGGGCTCGACGTACGAGGGGTGGTTGTGCGACTCGACCTTGAAGGTGACGGCGTAACCCTGACCGACGTCCACGACACCGGCGTTCTCGCCGATGCCGACGAGCATGGCGTCGTTGGCCGGGACCTTCTCGCCGAACTGCCGCAGGTGGACCTTGCTGCTCTTGTACGAGCAGTGCTCGGACCACATGACGGAGTACATGGCCAGCTCGGCGCCGGTCGGGCGGCGGCCGAGGATCTCGCGGACGCGCTCGTACTCGTCTTCCTTCAGGCCCAGTTCGGCCCAGGGCAGCTTGACGTCGGGGGTCTCGGCTGCGTGCTTGACGGTGTCCAGAGTCATGCGGTGACCAGCTTCTTCAGGATCGAGGTGAAGAATCCCAGGCCGTCGGTCCGGCCGGTGCCGACCAGCGGCTCGACGGCGTGCTCGGGGTGCGGCATGAGACCGACGACGTTGCCCGCCTCGTTGGTGATGCCGGCGATGTCACGGAGCGAACCGTTGGGGTTGCCGTCGAGGTACCGGAAGGCGACGCGGCCCTCGGCCTCCAGCATGTCCAGGGTCCGCTCGTCGGCGGTGTACTGACCGTCGATGTTCTTGAGCGGGATCGAGATCTCCTGGCCGGCGGTGTAGTCGGCGGTCCAGGCGGTCCGGTCGCTCTCCACGCGCAGCTTCTGCTCGCGGCAGATGAAGTGCAGGTGGTTGTTGCGCAGCATCGCGCCCGGCAGGAGGTGCGTCTCGGTGAGGACCTGGAAGCCGTTGCAGATGCCCAGAACGGGCATTCCGGCCTTCGCCTGCTCGATGACGGACTCCATCACCGGCGAGAAACGCGAGATGGCACCGGCCCGCAGATAGTCCCCGTAGGAGAACCCGCCCGGCAGCACCACGGCGTCGACCTGCTTGAGGTCCTTGTCCTTGTGCCACAGCGGCACGGCCTCGGCGCCCGCCACGCGGACGGCGCGCTGGGTGTCGCGGTCGTCGAGGGTTCCGGGGAAAGTGACGACGCCAATTCGAGCGGTCACTTCTCGCCCTCCGCCTTCTCGTCCTCCACCTTTACGACGAAGTCCTCGATCACGGTGTTGGCGAGGAAGGATTCCGCCATCTCCTGGATACGGGCGAGGACGGCGTCGCCGACCGGTCCGTCCACCTCCAGTTCGAAACGCTTTCCCTGACGTACGTCGGAGATGCCCTGGAAACCGAGGCGCGGCAGTGCACGCTGCACCGCCTGGCCCTGGGGGTCGAGGATCTCCGGCTTGAGCATGACGTCGACTACGACGCGTGCCACTGGCACTCCCGGTGTGTGGTGCTTGCGTGTGCTGCTTGCAAGGTGCTGAGCAGGTCCCTTCAGACTACCGGCACAAAATTTCTACTCGCGTAGATTCGTAGAAAGCTACGTGATGACGGTCACGTTCCGGTGATCCGGCAGGTATCGAAGGGGGTACCTTCACCAGGAATCCAGGAAAAGATCACGGATCGACATTGCACCCGGACACGCGGAGATATTCGGCCGGACTTCCCGATTCAATGCCGGGCACTGTACAAAGGAAATGGCAATAGTCGATACTTTCCCAAAACAGCCGGACAGTCGGCGTCACCGCACGTCAGCGTGGTGGAGCCGCACGAAGGGACCGATATTCGTGGCGCAGCGTGTCGTAGTCACTCTCTTTGACGACATGGACGGCGGGGAAGCGGCGGAAACGGTCGCGTTCGGTCTTGACGGCAAGTCGTACGAGATCGACCTCAGCCAAACCAACGCCAAGAAACTCCGCACGGCGCTCGCCCCCTTCCTGGAGGCGGCCCGCAAGCAGTCGAAGTCCGGGAAGGCGTACCGGCACACCGCCGTCTCCCCCGACCCGTCGGCCGTACGGGCCTGGGCCCGCTCGCACCAGATGGACGTGCCGCCGCGCGGCCGCATCCCCAAGCGGGTCTACGAAGCCTTCGAGGCCTTCGAGGCGGCCCACTGACCCGCCGCCCCGTCCGGCCCCCGAGCCCCTCGCGGCAACCGACTTGCGCTGCACCCCCGCTGGTCAGCTAGAGTCTGGAGCACGCCGAGGGGCAAGGCCGAAAGGCCGGACCTCACGGAGTCGTGCGGGTGTAGTTCAGTAGTAGAACATCCCCCTTCCAGGGGGAAGGCGCAGTGTGCAATTCCTGTCACCCGCTCCGCATCGCTTCCCGACCAGTCACCTGGTTGCGGTAAGCTGGTGCTCGCGCCGATCAGTGAGAGCTGGTCGGAGGCATTGCGAACGTAGCTCAGTTGGTAGAGCGCAACCTTGCCAAGGTTGAGGTCGCGAGTTCGAACCTCGTCGTTCGCTCCAGTGAGAAGGTCCCGGTCGATCCGACCGGGGCCTTTTTCGTGCGCGCCGAGCCCGGCACCCCGTGACCGACGGGTTCTGACATTTGTCATGAGGGCCGGTGACAACGCGCACTGCTCCCGCGCCCCGGCCCGGGAGACGCTCTACCCATGACTGACCAAGTGATCGACGTGACCGGTCTTCGGCGCGTGTACGGGGGCGGTTTCGAGGCGGTGCGCGGAGTCTCCTTCGGGGTGGGCCGCGGCGAGCTGTTCGCGCTGCTCGGCACCAACGGCGCGGGCAAGACCTCCACCATGGAGCTGCTCGAAGGCCTCGCGGCACCGGCCGGCGGACGGGTCCGGGTGCTCGGGCACGACCCGTACACCGAACGGAGCGCGGTGCGGCCCCGCATCGGCGTGATGCTCCAGGAGGGCGGCTTCCCCGCCGAGCTGACGGTCACCGAGACCGTGCGGATGTGGGCCGGCTGCACCTGCGGGGCCCGGCCCCCGGCGGAGGCCCTGGAGATCGTCGGGCTCGGCAAGCGGGCCGGCGTACGCGTGAAGCAGCTGTCCGGCGGCGAGAAGCGGCGGCTCGACCTGGCCATGGCGCTCATCGGGCGGCCCGAGGTGCTCTTCCTCGACGAGCCCACCACGGGGCTCGACGCGGAAGGGCGCCGCGAGACCTGGGAGTTGGTCCGCGCACTGCGGGACGACGGCACGACCGTGCTGCTCACCACGCACTACCTGGAAGAGGCCGAGGAACTCGCCGACCGGCTCGCCATCCTGCACGAGGGGCGGATCGCCGCCGAGGGAAGCGTCGCCGACGTGGTCGCCGCGCAGCCCTCCCACGTCTCCTTCGACCTGCCCGAGGGGTACTTCGTCGGCGACCTGCCGCCCCTGGCCGCGCTGGGCGTGAGCGGGCACGAGATCGCGGGGCGGCGCGTGCGGCTGCGTACGCATGAGCTGCAACGCGCCGCCACGGGACTGCTGTTGTGGGCCCGGGACGCGCGGGTCGAACTGGGGGCGCTCGACGTGCGGGCGGCCTCGCTGGAAGAAGCGTTCCTGCGGATCGCGCGGGACAGCGAGCAGGCCGGGACCGAGGACGAGCGGGCCGGGACCGAGGAGATGGCGGTATGAGCACGGTGGCCGTGACGACGACTCCGGCGGGGCGGATGCGGGCGCTCGCGCGCGCCGAGCTGACGCTGCTCGGCAGGAGCAAGGGAACGCTGTTCGCGGCGATGTTCGTGCCGTTCGTCCTGCCGTTCAGCATGCGGCAGGCCGCCACCGGGATGGATCTGAAGGGCACCGGCCTCTCCCTCGGCACCGTCGTGCTGCCGAGCGCCCTCGGCTTCTCGCTGCTCTTCGCCGTGTACGCCACACTGACCGGCGTCTACGTCGCCCGGCGCGAGGAACTGGTGCTCAAGCGGCTGCGCACCGGCGAGCTGCGGGACACCGAGATACTCGCGGGCGCCGCGCTGCCCTCGGTCACGATCGGAATCGTGCAGTGCCTGGTGCTCAGCGCGGGCTGCGCGGTGCTCCTGGACACCGGGGCGCCGAGCGCGCCCCACCTCGTGGTCCTCGGCATCGCCGCGGGCCTCGTGATGTTCGCCGCGCTGGCGGCCGTCACCGGAAGCTTCAGCAGGTCCACCGAGTCCGCCCAGGTCATGAGCATGCCGCTGATCTTCGTGTCGATGATCGGCTCCGGGCTCTTCATCCCGTTCGAAGTCATGCCCGACAAGGTCGCCGCGGTCTGCGAGCTGCTGCCGCTCTCGTCGGTCATCGAACTGATCCGCGGCGGCTGGGCCGGCCACCTCTCGACGGGCGACGCGCTCGGCGCCCTCGCCACGGCGGTGGCCTGGACCCTGCTGTCGGTGTTTGCTGTACGACGATGGTTCCGCTGGGAACCCCGGCACTGAGGGAGGCGGTCCGCGTGGTGGGCCTGATACGGGCCTGGCAGCGTGGCTGGCAGGCCCGGAGCAAGATCGAGAAGGTCGAGTTCCAGAGCATGGTCATGTGGCACGCCATGCCCTGGCTCTTCTTCCTCAGCTGGGGCTCGCTGCCGCTGGCCCTGAGCCTGGCCCACGAACCCGCCGCGCAGATCACGGGCTGGACGCTGATCGCGGTGGCCGCCGTGCAGAGCGTCCACGTCAACCGGTCCCTGCGGCGGTCGGTCGACCACTACCTGAAGCGGGCGGACCTGCCGCGCCGCGATCTCGCCGTCTCCGGTGCCCTGCTGGCCCTCGCGCTGGGGCTCGTCCTCGTCCTCGAAGCGGTCGACGGCGTCACCGACGGGATGATCGGCTTCACGACGCTGTACCTGGTCGTGCCGTTCGGCCAGGCGCTCGCCTTCGCCGTGCCGGTCCGCAAGTTCCTGCTCCACATCGCGCAGATCGACGTCTTCGTCGTGGCCGCGCTCGCCGCCGTCGGCCGTACGCGACGCGCGGCTCGCGGGGTTCGCCGGCCTCATCGCGTTCGCCGGCCTCCTGACGCTGGTCTCCGCGCGCTGCGGCGCCTGGACGCTCTCCGTGATGTGGGAGGCCGACCGGTCCCGCGAGGTGGAGGCGCGGCTCGCGGTCGCCGAGGAGCGGCTGCGGTTCGGGCGGGACCTGCACGACGTCATGGGCCGCAACCTCGCCGTCATCGCCCTCAAGAGCGAGCTGGCGGTGCAGCTCGCGCGCCGCGGGCGGCCCGAGGCCGTGGACCAGATGGTCGAGGTGCAGCGGATCGCGCAGGAGTCGCAGCGGGAGGTGCGGGAAGTGGTGCGGGGCTACCGCGAGATCGACCTCGGGGTGGAACTCCTCGGCGCACAGGGCGTCTTGGAGGCGGCCGGCATCACCTGCCGGGTCACCGGCTCGGCGGCGGGGCTGCCCGCTCCCGTACAGTCCGCGCTCGGCTGGGTGGTGCGGGAGGCGGCCACCAACGTGCTGCGGCACGGCGACGCCACCCGGTGCGACATCACCCTGACGGTGACGGATGACCGTACGACACTGACCGTCGAGAACGACGGCGCCCCCGATGCCGTGCCCTCGGGCGGCGGCTCGGGCCTCGCCGGGCTCCGGGAACGGCTCGCCGAGGTCGACGGCACCCTCGACTTCGCCGCCCGGGACGGCCGCTTCCACCTGGCCGCGGCGGTGCCGCCCCGCGCCGGGAGCGCGGCGCCCGCACGGCCGACCGGAGCGAGGTCCTGCTGTGAGCCTGCGCGTCCTGCTCGCCGACGACGAGCACCTCATCCGCGGCGCCCTCGCCGCGCTCCTCGCCCTGGAGGACGATCTCGCGGTCGTCGCCGAGGCGGCCACCGGGCCCGAGGCGCTCGCCATGGCGCGGGCCCACCGTCCCGATGTCGCCGTGCTCGACCTCCAGATGCCGGGCGCCGACGGTGTGAGTGTGGCCACATCCCTCCGGGACGAACTGCCGCACTGCCGGACCATGATCGTGACGAGTCACGGCAGACCGGGACATCTCAAGCGGGCCCTCGCGGCGGGCGTACGCGGCTTCGTGCCGAAGACGGTCAGCGCCCAGCGGCTCGCCGAGATCATCCGCACCGTGCACGCCGGAAACCGTTACGTGGACCCGGAGTTGGCCGCCGACGCCATCTCCGCCGGGGACTCGCCGCTGACCGCGCGCGAGGCCGAGGTCCTCGAACTCGCCGCCGACGGGGCGCCCGTCGCGGAGATCGCCGAGCGCGCCGCGCTCTCCCCCGGGACCGTCCGCAACTACCTCTCCTCGGCGGCCACCAAGCTCGGGGCGGAGAACCGGCATACGGCGGTGCGTCTCGCACGCGAGCGAGGTTGGGTATAGTGGTCCTCGCGTTACGGCGCAACGCGGACGTAGCTCAGTTGGTAGAGCGCAACCTTGCCAAGGTTGAGGTCGCCAGTTCGAACCTGGTCGTCCGCTCAGATGAAAGGCCCCGCTCCTCGGAGCGGGGCCTTTCGCGTTCCTCCCTCGCGTACGGCTACCAGGACGTCCCGGTCAGCCGCTCGTACGCCTCGATGTACTTGGCGCGGGTGGCGTCCACCACGTCCTGCGGCAGCGGCGGCGGTGGCTGCTCGCTCTTGCGGTCCCAGCCCGAGGCCGGCGAGGTCAGCCAGTCCCGTACGAACTGCTTGTCGAACGACGGCTGGGCGCGGCCCGGCTCCCACTGGTCGGCGGGCCAGAACCGCGAGGAGTCCGGCGTCAGGACCTCGTCGCCGATGAACAGCGCCCCGTCCTCGAAGCCGAACTCGAACTTGGTGTCGGCGAGGATCAGGCCGCGCTCGCGCGCGATGTTCCGGGCCCTGCTGTAGACGGCGAGCGTCGCCTGGCGCAGCTGCGCGGCGGTCTCCGGGCCGACCTGGCGGGCGACGTCCTCGTAGCTCACGTTCTCGTCGTGCTCGCCGACGGCGGCCTTCGCGGCGGGCGTGAAGATCGGGCCGGGCAGTTCCGAGCCGTTGACCAGGCCCTCGGGCAGCGCGAGGCCGCAGACGGTGCGGGTCTGGTTGTACTCCAGGAGGCCCGAGCCGGTCAGGTAGCCGCGGGCCACGCACTCGACCGGGACCATCTCCAGGGACTTGCAGACGAGGGTGCGGCCCTCCCAGTCGGCGGGGGCGCCCTGCGGCAGGTCGGTGGAGACGACGTGGTTCGGGATGATGTCCGCGAGCTGGTCGAACCACCACAGGGAGAGCCGGGTGAGGACGCGGCCCTTGTCGGGGATCTCCGAGGGCAGCACCCAGTCATAGGCGGAGAGCCGGTCGCTGGCGACCATGATGAGCTGGCCCGCCTCGTTCCGGTACAGGTCGCGCACCTTGCCGGTATGGAGGTGGACCAGGCCCGGCACGTGCAGCGGCTCGGGCTTTTCTACGAATCCGGACACGGTTCCCTCCAGTGTTTCCGACCAAGTGGTGTCGATTCTCCCGTATCGAGGGAGAGGTCTTGGCCAGGGGTCGGACCGGGCCGTGCGGGGCCCCGGGGGCAGGGCCGGATCGGGCCCTGCCGGAATGATCAGTCCCGCTTGCAGATGCGGTCCAGGAGGTTGGCCGTGGCGCGCTGCACGCGGGCGTCGACATGGCCCGGGCGGTCGAGCGCCGGGGACCAGGCGAAGGTGCCGGAGGCGAAGACGAGGGCGCCCGAAGGGGCGCGGTAGAGCGAGGACTCCTGGTGGCGCGTGACGCCCTCCGCGTCCGCGTACGGCGAGTGGGCGAGCAGGATGCGGCCCTGGTGCTCGGGGAGCGCGGTCCGCGGGAAGTAGCGGTCGGCCTCGCCCGCGACCAGGCCCTCGATCTCGTCGCCCTCATGCGCTCCGGTCGCCTCCCACAGCCAATGGTCGGCGTTGCGGACGACCAGGGGGTGCGGTTCGGGGACGCGGCCCGCGTACTGGATGCCGAGCAGTTGCTGTTCGGCGGTGTTGTCGCCGTCCCGCTCGCGCCAGAGCGCGGACTTGCCGGGGCCGCGGCGCTTGCGGCAGGTCAGCAGGCGGTCCGGGACGCCGGACGGTGAGGGGCCCAACTCCACCTGCCAGTACATGGTGTTGGCGGAGAGGAAGACCAGGGAGGTGCCGCCGTCGCGGGCCAGTTCCGTGGTGCGGCGCATCGCCGGTGACCAGTACTCGTCGTGGCCCGGGAAGACCAGGCCCCGGTAGCGGGTGGGGTCGATGCGGCCCGCGTGCAGGTCACGGGCGTCGGCGTACGCCAGGTCGTAGCCGTACCGCTCGGCCCAGCGGATGAAGTCGTAGGCGTGGCCGACGTGCAGGGGCAGGCCCGCGCCCGCGTACGGCCGGTCGAAGGAGACCGTGACGGCGGCCTCGCTCTCGCCGAGGAGACGGCCCTCCTCGTCCCACGCGTGATAGAGGCTGGCGCCCGTGCGGCCGTCCTCCGGATAGAGGTTGTACGCCTGCCAGGTCACATCCGGCAGGAGGAGCAGGAGGTCGGCGGGGTGGCTGTCGCGGACCGTGAAGGGCACGTGCGAGCGGTACCCGTCGCGGTGGTGAGCACCGCCACGTACGCCCCGATGTTCCAGTAGCTCGGGATCTGGAGGCGCCAGGAGAGCCACCAGTGGTGGCAGGAGACCGTGCGGTCCGCGGTGAGCGGGGGCGGCTGGACGATGCCGGACAGGCGCGGGCTGGTCGTGATCTTGCTGGCGCCGTCGCCGCCGTAGTGCCCGATGCGGTAGATGTCGACGCTGAACTGCTGGGGCGGGTCCACCGTGACGTGGAAGTCGATCGCCTCGCCCGGGGCGGCGGCGCCGGTGGAGGTGAAGCCTTTGATCTGGCAGCGCACGTCGTCGGCGGTCCGGGGGGCGCCGGTGCGGGGCGCCGGGATGTTCGCCCCCGGGGCGGATGCGTGGTCGACGTACCAGGGCACGACCTTGCCCGTGTCGTCGAAGTAGTGCTCGGAACCTCGCAGCCAGGGCAGCGGCCCCTGACCGAAGGGGTCCGACACGGCGTGCGCCAGCGCGCCCGATTCCCAGCGGCGGATCGGCTCCTGCCCCATGTCTTCCCCTCCCTCGCTCCCCCGAGCCTGCGGCGCCGGTTGGTGCCTGCGTCCCGGCGACGGTACCCAGCACATCACATTACGCACGCACTCCGTCACCGTTCGTCGCTAATTGACGGAACCGGAAGGGAAGCTTCCGGATTTGGACGCGGGACGGGCGTGGCGGTCGGGTCAGACGAGACGGACCGGTTTCTCCTGTCGGACGCCGAGACGCGCGAGCCACTCCCGCAGCGGGGACGGGTCGCCGTGCTCGACGAGGCGCTGGACGCGGGGCGCGAGGTCGGCCGCGCGCTCCCCGTCGACCAGCAGGGCGGGGCCGTCGAGCCAGTCGAGGCCGGGGGTGGCGCCGGCGGTGTCCACGGCTCGCAGCAGACCATCGCCGTGACGTGGTCGGCCAGCAGCTCACGGCCCGTGCGGGGCGGCTGGAGCGGGAACAGCGGCAGCGCGCCGTCATCCCAGAGCGCCTCGTCCGGCCCCTGCCCCGCGGGAGCCGGGCGCGGCGGGGCCGCGGCTTCCTCCCGGGCCAGCTCGGCGCTGAGCCCGGCGGCGAGCACACCGATGGGGCCTTCGTCGCGGGGATCGGGTTCATCGGAGTCCTCGGAGTCGTCCGCGTCGTTGGAGTCGTCGATGTCACCGGAGTTGTCGGAGTCGCCGGAGTCGTTGGAGTGCTCATCGGGGCGGGCAGGAGGCGGCAGTCGGGGCGGTGTCGGGGGCGGGCGCAGGGCGGGAC
>RBWT01000101.1 GCA_004010275.1 Streptomyces huasconensis | reverse complement strand
GACGGGGGGTGGCGGGCGGTTCGGGGGGCGTGAGGGGCCGCCACCGGCGACCGGGCCGCCGTTAGCCGCCGGCGAGCGCCCCCACCCGGACGGCATGCCCCACTTCGCCGAGCATCGGCAGGTCGGACGCGTCGTCCCCGTAGCCGTAGCAGTCCGCCGGGTCGATGTGGGCGTAGCGGGCGAGCAACTCCCTTACCAGACGCCGCTTCTCGTCGCCGATGACCGGGGCGCCGACGAGCGCGCCGGTGTAGACCCGGCCGCACCGCTCCAGGCGCGCGCACAGCACGTGTGCGGCGCCCACCGCCTCGGCGAGGGGCTCCAGGAGCGGGCGGAACGAACCGGAGACCAGGGCGATGCTCGCGCCCTGTGACCGGTGGGCGCGCAGCTCCTCGGCGACGCGGCGTACGTAGAAGCCCTTGTCGGCGCTGCGTTCGGCGAACCAGCGGCGGGCCCACTCCTCGACCGCCGCCACCGGCTCGCGCCGCCACGCCCGGTAGTAGACGCGGTTGGCCTCCTCCCTCGGCAGGCCCGCGGCCGTCCTCGCGCAGAGGTCCTCGCGGACGGCGGCCGCGCGGCGCGCCCCTTCGGCGCCGTACCGGCCCGCAGCGTAGTAGTCGAGGAACTCGAAGAGGCTCTTGCAGGTGATCAGCGTCTGATCGACGTCGGTGAAGACCAGGCGGGGGCGGTCAGACATCGGCATGGGGGGCCTCCAGAGCCAACTGGTCTGCCGCAGCAGGTGTTTCGTCGGGTTCGGACACTTCGGAGAAGACGCTGCGCGCGTAGTCGACCGCCGCCTGCTCCCTGCGCAGCATGCGGTGGCTCGCCACGGTGCGTACGTCGCGGCGGCACCGCTCGACGACGTCCGGTCCCGCCGCGCCGGAGCGGGCGCCTGCGCGGTGCAGCCGCTCGACCCCGCGGGCGAGGAGCCCGATGACGGAGGCCGCGACGCGCCGGTTGCGCGCCACGTCCCGCTCGGTCCAGCTCGGCGTCGGCGCGCTGCGCGGCGTCCCGGAGCAGGAGCTGGGCGGGCCTCGATCTCGTCGCCGTGAGGGCGAGGACCCGGTGCAGCCGCAGCACCTCGGCGTCGGGGAGGGCGGGCGCGTGGTGTGCCGCCCACCGCGACCAGGCCTCCAACGCGTGGCGGGCGGCGCCGAGGGCCGGGGCGCAGAAGAGGAGGCCGCCGCCCAGCTGGGCGGGGACGGTGTGGCACCTGGCCCGTCCGGGGCCGGGGGGTGCCGGCGGTCAGGTCGGCCATCAGGAAGGTGCGGTGCCGGGGCACGGCGACGGCGTCGACGACGACGGTGGGCTTCCGGTGCCGCGCATCCCGTCGGCGCGCCAGGTGTCGAGGACGTCCACCTGGGCGCGCGGGAGGGCGAACACCCGGCAGCCGCCGCCCTGCCCGGCGGGTTCGGTGGAGGTGAGCAGCAGCCAGTCCGCGAAGGCCACCCCGCTCGCGTACGCCCAGGTGCCGCTGAGCAGCCAGCCGTCCGAGGTGGGTGTGGCCTCGCCCGAGGGGCCCATCACGGCGGTGATGCGCGTGTCGGGCGAGGCCGCCCAGAGGTCGCGTTGCCCGTCGGGGGGCAGGTAGGCGGCGAATCTGCCGTGCGCGGCCCACAGGACGCCGCACCACGCGGCGGACGCGCAGCCGGCGCCGACCGCGGAGGCCGCGTCGACGAGGGCGCCGAAGGTGCCTTCGTCGCCGCCCCAGGCGCGGGGCACGAAGTGCCGGGCGAAGCCGGCGCGGGTCAGCAGCCCCACGGTCCGGTCGTCCAGGCGGCGTTCGCGCTCGGCGGCGGTGGTGTGGACGGCCGCCGAGCGGGCGGCGCTCGCGACCGCGGCGGGCGGCAGGAGCGCAGGTCCGCCGACTCGCCGGTGTCCTGCTGGTGAACTCTGTGACCGAATCATCTGTGGCATACACCCCTGAAGCAGATTAGAATTCGTTCCCGAACGTATCTTTAGCGCCGTCAATCCCTCGCCGCTCGATTCCCAGTGAAGGAGGTGTGCACCTTGCCGAAGCAAGCACGGGCCTTGCGCACTTACGACGCCGTCCTGGACGCCGCCGCCTACGAGTTCGCGCGCTATGGGTACGCGAACACCAACTTGCAGAAGATCGCCGACCAGATCGGCCTGACGAAGGGCGCTCTCTACGGCCACTTCTCCAACAAGGAGGAGCTGGCCGCCGTCCTGTCCGCTCATCTGGCCGCCGCGGTCGAACTCCCTCTGGGTGAGGCGAAGGCCTCCACCGATCCGGCGTTCGATCGGCTGCGGACCCTCATGCTCACCCTCGGGGAGCTGTTCCAGGGCGATGTGCGGGCCCGTGCCGCGCTCCGGCTGACGCTGGAGACCGCTCAGGCGTCAGGGGTCACGGCGGCCTTGCTGGAGGAGACCCACGCGGTGGTGCTCCGGCTGGTGGGCGAGGTGCAGCAGGAGGGGCGCTGGGATGCCTCGGCGTCCGCCAAGGCCGTGACCGACCTGCTCGTGGCCGCGTTCTTCGGTGTCTTCTGGATGGGCTCCGCCGCCGAGCGCACGGAGTCGGGCGGCCGGGTGGCCGCGATGTGGAACGTCCTGGCCCACGCCCTACGGGGCAAGGCCGCCGGTCAGTGAGGCGAACTCGGGCCGTCGGCCCGTCCCCTCCCCGGTCTCGCGCGGGCCCACGCCCGCCCAGGTCATGTCGGCCCTGGCCAGCAGGGTGTCGCCCTGAAGGGCCGCGACGCGCAGCCGGAAGACGTCCGCCGCGGTGGCACCCGGCACGCTCTGCTCGACCAGCAGCCGGATCGGCGCGTCCAGTTCGGCGAAGGCCGCGCACTCCACCTGGGTGGCGACCAGCGCGTACGCCTGGTCGTCGGGTGTCTCCCCGACCTGTTCGTGCACGCACAGGTGGCCGAGCTGGCGGAAGCCCTCCATCAGGACCATCAGCGGCACATGGTCCGTGGGGTGGTCGAAGAGCACCGCGTGGTCGCGGTCGAGCCGCAGCCGCCAGTCGCCGTCCGGCCAGCAGCGCTCCAGGACACAGTCCTTCCAGCGCAGCCGGCCCACCCGGCGCGGCGGCACGAGCGGCGCGGCGGCCCCCACGTCCACGGCCAGGACCGGCGGGGCGTCGCCGCCCCACGCCATCCGGCGCAGCAGGCCGTACCGGCGGTCGTCCATCACGAACACCCGGATCGTGCCGGTGCCGCAGGGTGTGCCGGCCACGAGGAGCCGTACGTCGAGCCTGGCCCCCCGCGGCCGGCCCTCCTCCCAGGTCCACTCGGCCTCCATGACCACCGGGACGGGGACGCCGGTGACCCGCAGCGCGGCGGGGTCGGTGATGTCGAAGGAGAGGTCGCGCCCGACGAACCGGTGCCCGAGCGGCACCTCGCAGTACTCGTGGGCGATGTAGAGCATGGCCTGGCGGATGGTCTCCGCGAAGAGCATCGGATCGCTCAGACCCTGCTCGTCGGGGTGGTAGAGCGCGTGGTCGCGCGGCCACTGGGCCGCGACGGAGAAACGGCTGCCGCTTGTGCGACAGCCGTCCGTGACGAAGACCTCCGCGATCGAGCTGCGGTGCACCAGCTCGCGCGGGACGGGTCTGAGGAAGGTGAGAACGGGTGCCGCGAGAGCCATTGATGCGGCATCCACGTTTCTGGAATCATCGATGAGTACGACCGACTGCTGAGACAACGCTTCCCCCAAAACAGGACGAACTCTTGCCAGAGAACAGACGTGTGAAGCCTTGCTGCGCGGGAATTAATATACCTGCGGGAAGGTATATTTCAAGAGTCGAAACTACGTTCCACTGCCACCAACTCGCCCTGCCCAGCCGAGAGTTGGCGTAGAGCACGATATGGACGCCATGAGCCACGAACGCAAGGCACCGCTGCCCCCTCGGCCGAACGCCACCTCCGCCGACGACACCTCGCACCTCAAGCAGGAGCGGGCCATCCACACCCGCAGGACGATCCTCGACGCGGCGGCCTCGGTCTTCGCCGACACCGGCTTCCCCGCCGTCACGATCAAGGACGTCGCCGACAAGGCGGAGCTGACCAAGGGGGCCGTGTACTTCCACTTCGCCAACAAGGAGGCGATCGCCGTCGCCGTGGCGGACGAGTTCTACCGGCGGCTGAACGAGATCATCGCCCCCGTCCTGGAGGACGGCGACCCGGCGTCCCCGCAGACGGTGGTCGACGTCCTGAAGGCGGTGGCCCGGGGCTTCCGCGACGACGACTACATCAAGGCGGGCTCCCGCCTCCAGATCGAACGCCCGTACATCAAGGGCGACATGCCCGTGCCCTACGTGGGCTTCACCGACCTGCTCACCGAACTCCTGGAGAACTGCCACAAGGCGGGAACGCTGCGGGCCACCGACCCCGCGTCGCTGGCGCGTGTCCTGCGGGCCGCGCTCTTCGGCGCGCAGCACATCTCCTGGGTGCAGGCCAACCGCCAGGACGTCGTCGACCGCGTACAGGAGATCATCGACGTCTTCCTGACGACGTACGAGACGGTGCACTGACGGAGCGACGACGAGCGCGCGGCGCTCAGTCGAGGAAGGCCGCCTCGATCCAGCGGCGCACCCCGTGCGGCCGCATGCGGTGCAGGGCCCCCACGGTGTCGGCCACCTGGTGCGCTCCCCCGACGGCGAGGAACTTCTCGCGGACCATCTCCGAGTGCCGCGCACGCGTGTCGGGGCCGGCCGCGCCGACCGGGATGAGACGGCCGCGCGTGACCGTACGACCGTCCTTCAGCCGTACGGTGACCCGGGCGCCGGTCGCCTTCGTCGAGCGGGAGAAGTCCTGGCCCGCCGTGCCGAGGTCGCCGATGAGGTCCACCAGTTCGTCGCCGCCGAAGCCGCGCAGCCAGGGCGCGGCCAGCGGGCCCGCCTCGCGCACCGCCTCGCCGAACGGCGCGTCGGACAGAAAGAGTTCGCGGGTCATGGCCGTGTCGTGCTCCAGGCGCACCCGGTCGGCCAGCTCCCAGCGGTCCGGGTCGTCCAGCCGCGGCGAGGAGAAGTCGTCCACCGAGAACTCCCCGGTCAGCAGCGTGGTGGCGACCGGGTAGGGCACGTCGAGGACGAGGGCGCCGAGCGGGGAGCCCGGGCCGTTGACGTACTGGGCGGCGCGCTCTCCCGCGAAGAGCGTGTAGAGCGAGGCCTCCACGACGATCTCCGCCACGTCCCGCGGGCTGACCGGGCCCAGCTCCCGGTGGATCTCCGCGGCGCAGTCCACCGCCGCGTCGATGCCCGGGCCGCCCGGGTGCATCTTGAAGGAGAGGGTGTCGGTGTGCCAGCGGCGGCCGAGGCCCTTGGCCACCGCCTGCGGGAGCGGGACGGTCGCGAAGCGGGCCAGGAAGCCGTCCTGGTGCTCGATGATGTCGGGGGCGCCGCGCAGCCCGGCGGCCGCCGCGTCGCAGGCGTCCATGGCGGTGCGTACGGGCGTGAAGGTGTTGAACAGCCGGGCGTCGCTGGCCAGGAAGGCGCGCATCAGCGGCCAGTTGGGCATGGCGAAGGCCAGGCCGAAGGAGTTCTCCCACTGCGAGGCCGGGGCGCGGTCGCAGTGCAGCCGGCCGGCGACGGCGCCCGCGAGGTGGGTGTGCACGGCGCTCTGGCCGCGCAGGGGGCCGAGCGTGGCGGAGGCGGTGATGCGGGCCGCGCACTCGTTGGCCGCGACCACGGCGGTGAGCAGCGAGAGCCCGTCGAGCTTGCGGGCGTACGCGAAGGCGAGGGGCACCGCGACGGTGGAGTTCGACAGATGACCGGCGTACGCGGTGTCGTCGAGGTTGAGCCAGGAGCCGAGGGCGGCGAAGACACCCGCCGCGGCGCGCGGGTCGCGCTGCATGGGGTGGCCGAAGGCGGCGACGAGCTTGCGGCCCAGCGGGTGGGCGAGGCCCGCCCTGATGGAGGCGATCTGGGAGAGCACCTGGCTGGCGGCGAGCTTCAGCACCCGGCAGGGCACGTCCTGGGGGCGCAGCCGGGCCGCCCACCGGGACAGCTCGCGCAGCGGGGTGTCCGTGGTGGCACGGGATGACGTGGCCCGCGGCGGCTCCCACTGCTCGCACAGCGTCCGGGCCACCCGCTCGGCGAGAACACCCGACATGTGACGCACCCTGCCTCTCGTGTGCGGGTCCCGGCGGTGTCGGCTGCCGGGCCGGTGTGGTCCGGGGCGGCGGTACGCCGGTGGCGCACGGCCGCCCCGGGGCGGATCAGGCCGCGGGGACCTTGTCGAGGAAGCCGTAGACGCCCTTGATGCGGCCGTCCTCGGCGGTGACCGCGACGTCGAAGCCGATGGCGATCGGCTCGGCGCCGGGCTCGGTCACCAGGCCCCACTGGAAGCGGGCGAGGTTGTGGTGGGTGTCCACCGTGCCGAGCAGCTCGAAGCCGAGACCCTTGAACTGGTCGCGGGCGACCGCGATGACCGCGGCGACACCCTCGTGGCCCTCGACCGCGGCGAGCGGGTCGATGTAGGGGGCGTCGGCGGTGAACAGCTCGGCGATGGCCGCGGCGCGCTTGTCGGCGTCCGCCTCGTTCCAGATGGCGAGGTAACGGGTGACGGTGGTGGTGAGGTCGCTCATGATGTCTCCTTGTATCGAAAACGTGTATCGAAAAACGTGTGTCGTGAAGGCCGTGCGGGGTCGGGCGGAGCCGGAGTCGGTCGAGGTCAGGCGGGGTCCGTCGGCGCCCAGGCGGCGAGCGCTCCGGGGAGCACCTCGAAGGTGGCCGAGGCGCCGATGGTGTGCTGGTACTCGCCGTCGTGCTCCAGGGGCAGCCGCTCGCCGTCGGTGCGTTCGACGGTGATCGTGCGGCCGCGTGCGTACACGGTCGCCGGGTGGGCCATGTGCGCGGCTTCCAGGGTCAGTCCGGGCACCTCGGCGGCGGCCACGCCGTCACCGATGACACAGACGTCGAGCAGTCCGTCGTCCAGCAGCGAGTCGGGCAGCACCAGGAACCGGCCGCCCCGGTGACGGCCGCCCCCGACGTTGGCGAGGACGGTCGGGCCCTCGTGCACCACCCGCCCGTCGACGACGACCCGGCCCGGGTACGGGACGTAGCGCTCGGCGGTCTCGGTCACGCGCGGGCGTAGCGCTCGCGGCCGCGCAGCGCGATGTCCTTCGCGGTGATGAGCGCGTCGCGATCACCCCGCTGCAGGCACCGAGGTAGACGTGGTTGCGGGTCTCGGCGAGCCGGGCCAGGTCGAGGTGGCGCAGCCGGGCGCTGCCGCCCGCACCGGAGTCGGCGAGCACCGCCTTGAGCGACTCGGTCCAGGGCCGTTCCCCCCAGAGCATCTTGTACCCGGAGTTCCCGGTGCCGCCGGGGACCACCATGAGCGCGGCCCGTCCGGTGGCCCCGACGAGGCCCTGCACCACCTCGCGCACGGTGCCGTCGCCGCCGATGGCCACCACGAGGTCCGGTGCCCCCTCGGAGCGCTCCAGGGCACGGCGCACGAAGCCGGTCGCGTCCCCTTGGGCGGTGGTGAGGTGGAGCTCGGTGTGGCGCAGGTGGGCGGAGCACAACTCCTGTACTTCGCGCACCAGTTCGGGGCTGTGGCTGCCGGATGCGGGATTGGCTATGACCAGGGCCCTGGTGGGGCCCGCGGCGTCGCTGCTGTCGGCCATGTCGGGCAAACTCCTTGGTCTGGAAGCACCTGCGAACGACTCTTCCACCGGGCGCTGACGCGCATCTGACGCCCTGCTGACGGCGTGCGGGGCGGCGGGACGCGTCTGTCACCAGGTCACGGCCGGCTGCTACCAGGTCACGAAGAGGGAGTTCAGCCCGTAGTTGATGGTGTTCTCGCGGAACGAGACCGCCTCGGGCACGTCCGCGAGGCGCAGTCCGGGGAAACGGCCCACCAGGCCCGCAGGGCGACCTCCAGTTCCATGCGGGCCAGCGAGGTGCCCGGGCACAGATGCGGGCCGTACCCGAAGGCGATGTGCCGGCTCGCGTCCCGGTCCAGGTCGACGCGGTCGCCGCCGGGGAAGACGCTCTCGTCGTGGTTGGCGCTGGGGTAGGCGAGGATCACGCCGTCGCCCTTCTCGATGCGGGCGCCGCCGATCTCCGCGTCGTCGACGGCGACGCGGACCTGGTTGTCCTGGGTGATGGACCAGTAGCGCAGCAGCTCCTCGACGGCCGGGGCGAACAGGTCCGGTTCGCGGCGCAGCCGGTCCCACAGCCCCGGTTCGCGCAGCAGGCTGAGCACACTGAGGCCGAGCTGGTGCGCGGTGGTCTCGTGACCGGCCACCAGGAAGAGCCGGGCCATCGCCACCAGGTCGTCATGGGCCAGCTCGCCCTTCGCGACGTACCGCGTGACCAGGCGGCTGAGCAGGTCGTCCCGCGGCTGCTCGGCCTTGCGCCTGATCAGCCCGTCCAGGTACGCCGTCATCTCGATGAAGGAGCCGTAGATCTCCGCGGGCGTGGCGTCCTGCGAGAGGACGGCCTGGCTCAGCTCGGTGAAGTCGCACTCGTCCTCCTCCGGTACGCCGAGCATGCGGGCGATCACCAGGGACGGCAGCCGCACGGTGAAGCGGGCCACGAGGTCGGCGGGCCGGGGCCCGTGCTCCAGCTCGTCGGCGAGCCGGTCCACCAGCAGCTCCACCGAGGGGCGCAGCGCGCGGGTGCGGCGGGCGGTGAACTCGGTCATCGCCATGCGGCGCAGCCGCCCGTGCTCGGGTCCGTCCATGCGCGTGAAGGACATCACCCGCGGCGTGGGCGGCAGTTGGATGCGGACCGGGAAGCCGGGCAGCGTGTCGTCCGAGCTGAAGCGCGGATCGACGAGGATCGCGCGGACATCGGCATAGCGGGTGACAAGCCACGCCTCGCCTGTCCTGATCCTTACCTTCACGGGCGCGCCCTTGCGCAGCTCGGCGTAGGCCTCCGGTGGCGCGTACGGGCAGGTGCGCGGCATGGGCCAGGCGGCGAGACGCGCCTCGGTGACCGGCATGACAGGAGTTGCCGTCATGAGATTCCCCCCTCAGTTGTGGCTGATTCCTTTCCGTCATGCTGGCCGAAACCTCTGATGCTCCCCTGACGCCCGGCTGACCCTCGCGGAGCCTGTCGCACCGCTTCTGACCAGCGCACGAAACATGGCTGTAACACACGGAGCGTCCTTGCCGCCGGGACATGCGAAAGGCGGGTGTCCCGGAGCAGAAGCTCCGGGACACCCGCCTTGTCGGACGCCCGTCGCCGGGCGTTTGCTCAGGCCTTCGCCGGCTACACGGCCTTCTCGGCCTTGCGCGGCAGGAACTGCACCAGGACCGCCACCAGGACGCAGATGCCGGCCTGGACGTACAGGCTGTAGCCGAACCCGTCGGTGTAGCCCTGCGCGGACGGATGCTCCCCGACCTGGTCGAAGAAGACCACGCCGATGACCGCGATGCCCAGCGCGTTGCCCATCTCCTGGCCGGTGGAGAAGACGCCGGAGGCCGCCGCGGCGTGGGTGGGCGCCACGCCCTCCAGGACGAGGGAGGTGAGCGGGGCGACCACCAGGCCCATGCCGAAGCCGCAGACCACCATCGCGGGGATGCACCAGCCGACCGAGCCCGTGGTGCCCAGCCGCTCGGCGGTCTGCGCGAAGGCGACGTCGCCCGCTGCCACCACCAGGGCGCCGAGCGCGAGCGCCTGGCGTCCCAGCCGCGCGGCGAACTTGGGCGCCATCGCCGAGGCCACGAAGAAGCCGAGCCCCAGCGGCACGAAGAGCAGCCCCGACTTCAGGGCCGACGTGCCGTGGCCCTGCTGGAGGTAGAGCGCGAGGACCAGGAAGAAGGAGGCCATCACCGAGAAGTAGACGAGGATGGTGACGGACCCGACGCCGAACGCGCGGTCCCGGAAGAGGGACGGGCTCACCAGCGGCGATCTGCCGCGCGCCGCGAGCCGCCGCTGAGTGGCCCAGAAGGCGGCGAGCAGCGGCACCGCGGCCGCCATGCACAGCCACGTCCAGGCGGGCCACCCCTCCTCGCGGCCGATGACCAGCGGCAGCACGACGGCGGTGAGCCCGGCGGTGACCAGCAGGACGCCGGTCAGGTCGAGCCCGGTGCGGCCCTCCGACTTCGACTCCGGCACCAGCTTCGGGGTGAGCACGAGGACGAGGACGCCGATCGGCACGTTGATCAGGAAGATGGTCCGCCAGTCCCAGCCGAAGACGTCGGCCTTGATGAGCAGGCCGCCGATCAGCTGCCCGAAGACCGCCGCCGCGCCGAGCGCCACACCGTACGCGTTGAACGCGACGGCCCGGTGCTTGCCCGAGTACGTGGTGGTCAGGATGCCGAGCACCTGCGGGATGACCAGGGCGGCGGCCGCGCCCTGGAGGCCGCGGGCGACGATCAGTTCGGCCATGTTCTGCGCGATGCCGCAGGCCAGCGAGGCGAGCGTGAAGACCGCCACGCCGATCGAGTAGACCTTGCGCCGTCCGTAGATGTCGCCGAGCCGGCCGCCGGTGATCAGCAGCGCGGACAGGCCGATGGTGAAGGTGACGGCGATGAGCTGGATGTCCGCCGCCGTGGCGTGCATGTTCGTCTGGAGCGAGGGGATCGCCACGTTGACGATGAAGAAGTCGAGGTTGGTGACGAAGAGGCCGGCCAGGACGACCAGGAGCGCCCCGTAGGACGGCTTGGCCGCCGCGGCCTCGTCCGGTGGCGCGGCCGCCGGCGCGAGCGGTGGTGCCGCCGCGCTCTTGATTTCCGCTTCGGTGGTCATGACCGACCTTCCTGAGTCGTTGGCTCAGCGGGCGGCGGCGACGAGCCGCCGCAGCCGCTGGGCGAAATGCGTGGTGACGGCCTCGGCGTGGCTGTCGATGTAGAAGTGGCCGCCGGGGTACTCGCTGTGGCCCAGGTAGTGGGGGCTGCGCCCGGCCCAGTGCGTCATGGCGTCCGGGCTCTCCATCAGCGGGTCGGAGGCGCCGCCGTAGGAGACCAGCGGGCAGGCGGTGCCCGCGCCGTCGTCGACGTACTGGGCGGCGACCCGCAGGTCGGCGCGGAGCGCGGGGACGACGAGGGCGAGCATCTCCGGGTTGTCGTAGATCTCGGCGGGGAAGGAGCCCAACTTCTTGATCCACTCGACCAGTTCGGGGTCGGGCATCCGGCTCTGCTCCTCCGTCGGCTGGAAGAAGCCCTCGGGCGACCAGCCGGACATGCCGAGGAGGACCGGCGCGGGGCCGCTCTCCGCCTCCATGCGAATGGTGAGCCGGAACGCCAGCTGGGCGCCGAGGCAGTGCCCGAAGAACGCGAAGGGCCGCTCGTCCAGGTCGTCGAGCACGGCCTCGTGCAGCGCGTCGAGCAGCGGGTCCCAGTCGGCGTACGAGGTCTCCTCGCGCCGGTTGTGGCGGCCGGGCAGGGTCACCGCCTGCGGGGCGATGTCGGCGGGCAGCAGCCGCTCCCAGTCGCGGTAGATGATGGCGCCGCTGCCCGCGTGCGGCAGCATGAACAGGCGTACGGAGGCGTCCTCGGACGGCTCGGCGGGGTGGAACCACTCCCCCGCGGCGGACATGTCCTGGCCCAGGGCGGTGGCGGTGGTGGCGGTGGTCACGACTGTGTTCTCCCAACGGTTGTCTGCTCCCCGATGGCGCGCAGCGCGGGCAGCAGCACCTCGGCGATCTCCTTCAGCTGCGGCTCCGGGTCGAGCGATCCGATCCGGATGACCAGGTGGCGGGCGCCGGCCCGCACATAGGCGCCCAGCCACTCGGCGCAGCTCTCGGCGCTGCCCCAGCCGTAGGCCTGGATGGCCGACATCTGCTCCAGGGAGCGCCCGTAGTAGTGCTCGATGTAGTGCTCCAGCTCGGCCTTGGCCGCCGCCTCGTCGCGGTCGACGGTGACCGTCGCGTACAGCGCGGGGGTGACCGCGTCCGGCGTGCGGGCCGCGCCTCGGCGAGTTCGGCGATGCGGGCGCGGGCCCTGCCGTACGCCTCGGCGTCGGGCAGGAACGGCAGCCAGCCGTCGTACTTCTCGGCGACCCGGGCGAGCACCTTGGGGGTGTCGCTGCCGGCCAGCCAGAGCGGCGGGCCGCCGGGCGTGGCCGGCTTCGGCAGCCGCTCAAGACGTTCGGCCTGCCAGAACCTGCCGTCGAAGTCGCAGGGGCTGCCCTCCTCGCCGGAGTGCCAGGCGGTGCGCCGCAGCGCGGCGATCTCGTCGAGCCGCCCCACCCGTCCGGCGAAGGAGGCCCCGACGGAGGCGAACTCCTCCTCGGTCTCGGGCATCGGGAAGCCGGAGCCGAGCCCGAGGACCAGCCGGCCGGCGGCCACGTGGTCGAGGCTCGCGATCATGTGGGAGCCGATCAGCGGGTGGCGCAGGGCGGGCGTGAACGCGGCCGTGCCGACGTGATCCGCTCGGTGGCCGCGGCGGCCGCCGAGAGCACGACGAGGGGGTCGAGGCGCGGCCGGGCGGTCAGCGAGTCGCCCGCCCACAGCGAGTCGAAGGCCGAGCGCCTCGGCCTGCCGGGCGAAGTCGAGCAGCGGGGCGGCCGCGTAGGTGCCGTTGATGGCCTGCTCCCGGGTGGGCAGCAGGATGCCCATGCGCCGGGGCCCGGATGAGGACTGCATGGGGGTACTCCGTTTCGTGTGGCGGAGGTTGCGGTGCGCGCCGGCGGTGCCGGCACGTCAGATGGGCTGCCTCTGCGGCGGCAGGGACGCCGCCCGCGCCGAGGTGCGGCGCTGGAGGGGAAGCGTGAGGCGCTCGGCCGGCGCGGGGGCCTCGGCGGCCAGCCGCTCCCGCACGGCGCGGCGCAGGATCTTGCCCGTGGGGTTGCGCGGCAGGTCGTCGGCGAAGTGGAAGTCGCTCGGGATCTTGTAGTCGGCGAGGTGGCCGCGGAGCGCGACGAGCAGTTCGCGGGGCTTGACGGTGGCGCCGGGCCGCAGGACGACGACGGCGTGCACCGCCTCGCCCCAGTGCGGGTCGGGCAGTCCGACCACGGCGGCGTCGGCGACGGCCGGGTGCGCGGCGAGCGCCTTCTCGACCTCGGCGGGGTAGATGTTCTGCCCGGCCACGATGATCGTGTCGTTCATGCGGTCCCGCAGGTGGACGTAGCCGTCCTCGTCGAGGTAGCCGGCGTCGCCCATGTGCAGCCACTCCCCCACCAGGGTCCGCGCGGTGGCCTCGGGGAGGTTCCAGTAGCCGAGCATGCGCGACGGGGTGCGTACGCATATCTGGCCGGTCTCGCCGGGCGGCAGTGTCTCGCCGTCCGGGCCGATGACCTTCACCTCGTTGCCGGGGCAGGGCCTGCCGACCGAGGTGAGGAGGCGCGTGCCGGGGCGGTGCGCCTCGGGCGGCAGGCAGACCGCGACGCTGCCGGTCTCCGTGCTGGCGTAGACCTGGGCGAACTCGCAGCCGAACACCTCCAGGCAGCGTTCGAGCAGGGTCGGGGACATCGGTGCCGCCCCGTAGGCGATCTTGCGCATCGAGGTGAACGCGGCGGGGCCCGCGCCGCGTTCGGCCATCATCATCTGGAGCATGGCGGGCGCCGCGAAGGTGATCGTGACCCCGTGCTCCCGGATGAGCCGCACCGCCTCCTGCGGGATGAACTGCGGCATCACCACGCTGGTGCCGCCCGCGTTGAAGGTGTGCATGAACCAGCCGATGCCCGCGATGCCGAAGCCCGGCAGCGAGATCAGGCTGACGTCGTCCGGCCGCCAGTCGAGCCACTCCGCGCCGTGCGCGCGCATCGCGGCGGGCAGCGTGAAGAAGCTGCGGTGGGCGAGGACCGCGCCCTTGGGCAGGCCGGTGGTGCCGCTGGTGTAGATCTGCACGACGGCGTCGTCGGGTCCGGTGCCCGGCTCCAGGTCGGTGTCGGGGTGGTTGGCGTACCAGGCGGGCAGCCCGGTGCCGCGGGCCGGTTCGCCCTCGCCGTCGGTGCCGTCGACCCGTACGACGGTGCGCAGCCGCGGGAGCTGCGGCTTGACGCGGTCCGCCGTCTCCCAGAACTCGTCGTCGACGAAGAGGAGTACGGCGCCCGAGTCCCGCAGGATGTGGTCCACCTCGTCCCTCGTCAGGCGCCAGTTGACCGGGACCAGGACGGCGCCCGCCTTCGCGCAGGCGAGGATGGTGAGGTAGTAGTTCTCCGACTCGCGGCCCAGGTAGGCGACGCGGTCACCGCGGCCGAGCCCCGCGTCGCGCAGGGCGTGGGCGGCGCGGTTGCTGTCCCGGTGCAGCTTCCCGTACGTCGTGGTGCGGTCCTCGCAGATGATCGCCGCGTGTTCCGGCCGGGCGCCGGCGTGGACTCTGGAGCTCCGGGTCAGCGTCCAGCCGCTGGTGGTGTGGTCTCTCACTGTGGTCTCCCCGCTGCGTGGGACATCTCGGTGGGTGTCGTGAGGTGAGTGGATGCCGTGGGGGGTGGCTGCTGTCGTACGGGGACGGTCAGGGGTGCTGCTGGGTGGCCGGGGCCAGGCGTCCGTCGAGGAACTCCGTGAGCCGGCGGACGTCGGGTGGTCGAAGGTCAGCGAGGCGGGCAGCGGCAGCCGGAACAGCGACTCCAGGCCGCCCTTGACGGTCTGCGCCATCAGCGAGTCCAGGCCGAGCGAGACGAACTCGGCGTTCGGGTCGAGGTCGTCCTCGGCCTCCATGTGCAGGGCGGCGGCGACCTGTTCGCGCACGGCCGAGGCGATCAGGGCCGTGCGTTCCGGCTTCGGCAGGGCGCTCAGCGCGGCGAGGTCGAGGCCGGTGCCGCCGTCGCCGCCCTGGTCCTGCCGGGCGAGCCGGTCGTAGAAGGCGTCGTCCACGACTCCGCCCGCCACATAGCGCGCCCAGTCGAACTCGCCGACCACCCGGCGGCTGCCGGCCCGGTGCCAGAGCCCGGCCAGGGTGTCCAGCGCCCTGGTGGGCGAGAAGAAGCGGACGCCGCTGCGGTCGATCTCCTGGGCCAGCTGCTCGTCGAGCCGGGCGGACATGCCGACCCTGGCCCAGGCGCCCCAGTTGGCGGAGATGCCGGGCAGGCCGTGCAGGCCGCGCCACTCGGCGAGGCCGTCGAGTCCCGCGCTGGCGGCGGCGTAGTGCCCCTGCGTCGCGCGCCGAGAACGGCGGCGATCGAGGAGTACGTCACGAAGAACTCCAGCTCGGGGAAGTGCTCCTCGCGGCGCCTCGTGCAGCAGCCAGGCGCCGTACGCCTTCGGGGCCAGCTGGGCGTCGATGGACTCCCAGGTCAGCTCCGCGATCAGCTTCTTGTCGAAGGAACCGGCCGCGTGCACGAGGCCGCCCACCGGGTGGGGCCCCGCCGCGAGGCCTGCGGCCAGGCGCCGCACGTCCTCGGCGTCGCTCACATCGGCGCGTACGAGGGAGACCTCCGCCCGCTCCGACAGCTCCGCGAGGACCGGCGCCGCCTCTTCGGTGGCCCGGCCGCTCCGGCTGACCAGGGTCAGGTGCCGTGCGCCCAGTTCGACGAGCTTGCGGGCGGTGACCAGGCCGAGGCCGCCGAGGCCACCGGTGACGAGGTAGGTGCGGTCCGGGCGGACGCGGGCCGGTGCGGGCGCCGTCTCCGGGCCGCCGGGCACGTCCACCCACACCTCGGCGCGGGAGCCGCAGGCGGCGGTGCGCAGGGCCTCGCCGATCTCCTCCAGACGGAAGGCCGGGGAGCCGCCCCGCGCCGTGCCGCGCGCCGCGCCGGGGGCGAGTGCCACGGCGGTCGCGGGGACGGTGAGGGTGGCGCGCAGGGAGCCGTCATGGGCGTACGTATGACCTCGTCGCCCGCGGTGAACGCGGCCTCGGCGCCGGCCGCGACGACCGTGCCCGCGGCCAGTGAGCCGAGCACGGGACCGGCCTCGCCGGACTCTTCGCCGTCCAGGGCGGCGCGGGCGTCCTCGGCGGTGAGGGCGACCGAGGCGACGCGCACCTGCACCTCACCGGCGGCGGGCGCGCGGTCGTCGACGGGCGCGAGGGAGAGATCGGAGAGGTCCCCGGAGCCGGGTGTGCGCAGCGCGAAGCCGCCGGGCCAGGTGCGGGCGGCGTCGCCGGGCAGCAGCCTGCGGACGTGGCGGGCGCCGGTGCGGTGCGCGACCTGGAACTCGCCGGGGGCCTCGGCGCGGACCTCGTCGAAGAGCGCCGTCAGGTCGCCGCCCGGCTCGATGTCGACCAGGGTCGCGCGGTACTGCGGGGACTCGGTGAGCAGGACCCGGCCGAAGCCCCACAGGGTGGCGGCGCCGAGGAGGGCGGCGTCGCCGGGCCGGTCGCCGGGCAGCTTCTGGGCGCCCTCGGTGACCAGCCACAGCCGGGGCGGGCGCTGCTGGGCCGCGGCGTCCAGGACCGTGAGCAGGCCGAGCAGATCGCGGTAGTTGTGCTCGCACTCGGCGCGGTACAGCGCGGCGGACATGGCGCCGGGCAGCGGCTGCCAGCTCCAGCAGACGTCGGTGACGGAGGTGTCCTCCAGGGCGGTCTTGAGCGCGGCGGCGTCCGCGACGGGCGTGACACGGAGACCGTCGCCACCGGGGGTGCCGGGGGCCTCGGCGCGGCCCAGGAGCAGGACGTGCCGGGGGGCGGTGTCCGCGGCGAGGGCGGGCAGGGCGCGGCGCACCCATTCGGAGCGGTGCAGGAACTGCCGCTGCCCGGCGGGGCCTTCGGGGCGGGCCAGGGTGACTCCGCCGAGTTCGAGGACGGGGCTGCCGTTCTCCAGGACGAGGATGTCGGCGAGGCGCCGGTCCTGCTCCGTGGTGACGCGGGCGACGACGTTCAGCCGGGCGCCGCGGGGCTTCTTGAAGTGGCGTACGGACGTGATCTCCCGGGGCAGGAAGACCGGGCCCTCGGGGTCGAGGACGACGGCGGCCGCCAGCGCGGCCTCGATCAGCTCGGCGGGCACCTGCTCGACGGCGGTGGTGCCGCGGCACTCCAACTCGGCGGTGACCAGGCCGCCTTGGTGGCGTGCCGCCACGGCCAGGGCGCGGGCGCGCGGGCCGTGCGGGCGGCCCACCGAGGCGAGGTCGGTGTAGAGGTCCTCGGCGTCGATCTCCAGGGTGGCGGGGCCCGCAACGAGCCCGGTGAGTTCCGGCTCCTGCTGGTCCTGCCCCGCGGTGAGCACGGCGCTCGCGTGCACCAGCTCGCGCGGCTCGTCCTCGCCGGTCTTCTCCGCGACGGTCAGGACGGTCACGTCGGCGCCGCCGTCCGGGCGCGGCCGCAGCCGGGTGGTCAGGGTGCGGGGTGTCTCGGCCTGCAGGGTGAGGGGTCGCCGACGCGCAGCTCGCGGGACGGCGGCGCGGGTGTGGCCGTGCACGGCGTCCTGGAGCGCGAGCAGCAGGTCGGCGTAGGCGCCGGCGGGCAGCGTCGTACGGTCGCCGTCGGCGAAGTCGGCGAGGGCGCCCAGCTCCTCGACGGTGAACTCCGCGGTGAACTCGCGTGCCACGCCCTCGCACGCGACCTCCGTGCCGAGCAGCGGGTGGTGCGCCGCCCCGCCCCGGGCGGCGCCCCTGCGCGGGGTGACGGAGGGCAGCCAGTAGCGCTTGCGCTGGAAGGCGTAGGTGGGCAGCGCCACCTTGGCGGGGACGGCGCGTCCCTCGTGGTAGCCGGACCAGGAGACCGGCAGACCGGCGGTGTAGTACTCGGCGAGCGCCCGCAGCGTGGTGTCGCCGCCCCGGTCGCGGCGGCGCAGCTGGCCAGCCACAGGTGGTCCTCGACGGGCAGCGAGCGCTGCGCGAGGGCGGTGAGCGCGGTGGAGGGGCCGATCTCGACGAGGGCGTGGCGGCCGCGCTTGGCGACGGCGCGGATACCGGCGAGGAACTGCACCGGCTCGCCGATGTGCCGCACCCAGTACTCGGGGGTGCCGATCTCGGCGAACCGCGCGAGCTTGCCGGTGACGTTGGAGATCAGGCTGATGGCCGGCTCATGGAAGGTGACGGCGTCCAGGGCGGTGCGGAAGTCGTCGTACACCTCGGCCATGAGCGGCGAGTGGAAGGCGTGCGAGACGGCCAGCTGTTCGACGCGCAGGCCTTGGCCCGTCAGCTCGGCGGTGACCTGGGCGAGCGCCTCGGTGCCGCCCGAGATCACGCACTGGTCGGGGGCGTTGGCCGCGGCGAGCGCCAGGTCCGGGTGGGCTTCGAGGAGCGGCAGGACGTCTTCGGCGGGGGCGGTGACCGCGGCCATGCCGCCCTTCGCGCGCACGGCCTGCATGAGGCGGGCGCGGGCGGCCACCAGCGTGACGGCGTCGGGGAGGCTGAAGAGCCCGGCGACGGCGGCGGCCGCGGCCTCGCCGATGCTGTGCCCGATGAGCACGTTCGGGCGCACGCCCCAGGACATCCACAGCTGGGCGAGCGCGTACTCGAGGGTGAACAGGGCGGGCTGGGTGTACTCGGTGCGGTCGATCGCCTCGGGGTCCTCGGCCGTGCCGATGACCAGGTCGCGTATGGAGCGGCCGAGTGCGGCGGCGAAGAGGCGGTCGCACGCGTCGACGTGCCGGCGGAAGACCGGGAAGCCCTCGTACAGGTGGGCGCCCATGCCCGCGTACTGCGAGCCCTGCCCGCTGAACATGAAGGCGACCTTGCGGATGCCCGCGGGGCCCTGGTGGTCGCGGTCCGCGGCCTTGTCCAGGAGCTTGGTGAGGGCGGCGCGGTCGGCGACCGGGCCCGCGAGGCGGTACGGGTGGTGGGTGCGGGCGACGTTGCCGGTGTAGCAGAGCGCGTCGACGGCAGGGCGGGGTCGGTGTCGAGCAACCGGCGGTAGTTGGCAACGTGTTCGCTCAGGGCGGCCGCCGTCTTGGCGGAGAGCGTGAACAGCGGGGTCGCGGGCGCCTCGCCGGGCGCGGCGGTGTCGGTCACCGGCGCCGGGGGCTGCTCCAGGACGAGCCGGCGCCGATCGTGCCCGCGAAGCCGAAGCTGTTGACGACCGCGCGCCGCACCGGTGCCTTCCACGGCTCGCACGCGGTGGGCACGCGCACCGGGTACAGGTCCCAGGGGATGCGGCCGGAGGGGGTGTCGAGGTTGAGGTGCGGGTAGATCGTGGCGGATCTGATCTGGAGGACCGCCTTGATGACGCCGACGATGCCTGAGGCGGGCTCCATGTGGCCGAGGTTGGTCTTCACGGAGCCGACGAGCAGCGGATCGTCCGTGGTGTGCGAGTCGGCGAAGGTGTCGCCGATGGCGCCGAACTCGATGGGGTCGCCGAGCGGGGTGCCGGTGCCGTGGGCCTCCACGTACTGGATGTCCTCGGGGGCGAGCGCGGCGGCGGCGAGCGCGCTGCGGATGACCTTCTCCTGGGCGGGGCCGTTCGGCACGGTCAGGCCCGCGCTGTCGCCGTCCTGGCCGACGGCGGTGCCCTTGACCAGGGCGAGGACGGTGTCGCCGTCGCGGGTGGCGTCCGCCAGGCGCTTCAGTACGAGGATGCCGCAGCCCTCGGCGCGGGCGTAGCCGTCGGCCGACTCGTCGAAGGTCTTGCACTGGCCGTCGGGGGAGAGCATCTGCGCGTTGGAGAACATGACGGGGATGCGGGGGTGGTGCAGGGCGTTGACGCCGCCGCAGAGCGCGATGTCGGTCTCACCGGCGCGCAGCCCCTGGACGGCGACGTGCAGGGCGGCCAGCGACGACGAGCAGGCGGTGTCGATGCTCATGCTCGGGCCGCGCCAGCCGAGGAAGTACGAGAGGCGGCCCGACAGCGGGAACATGGTGATGCCGGAGGCGAGCAGGCCGTCCAGTTCCTCGTAGGGCAGGGAGTCCAGCTCCAGGGCGTAGTCGATGGAGCTGGCGCCGATGTAGACGCCGCCGTTGCCGCGGCGCAGCGGCGCGGGGTCGATGTTGGCGTGCTCCAGGGCCTGCCAGGCGGTCTCCAGCAGCATGCGCTGCTGGGGGTCCATGTACTGCGCTTCCTTCGGGGAGATGTTGAAGAAGGCCGCGTCGAAACGGTCGATGCGGTCGAGGAATCCGCCGGACGTGGTGTGGATCTTTCCCTTGTCGTCCGGGCTCTGCGGCGTGAAGGCGTCGACGTCCCACCGGTCGCCCGGAATGGGCCCGATACCGGAGCGCCCCTCGCGCAGGAAGGCGTCGAATTCGTCGAGCGAATTGCTGCCGCCGGGGAAACGCAGGCCGACGCCGACGATGGCGATCGGTTCGGGCGCCCGGCCGGACACCTTGTTGTTCTCTGATTCCTCGTGCGGCATGGAGCGTCTCCTTCTCGTCCGGTCCCTGTCGGGTCAGTTGCTGCCGGGTATCGCGCCGGTGGCGGCGCGGGACGGATCGGACACGGCGTCGACGAGATAGTCGAGGAGCCGGCCGACCGTGGGCTCGTTGAAGAGCACGTTGGCGTTGATGGAGAGTTCCAGGATTCCTTCGAGGGTCTGCCTCATCTGCGTGAGCTTCAGCGAGGTGAGGCCGAGGTCGAAGTAGCTGATGTCCAGCGGCAGTTCCTCGGTCTCGTCCATGAGCAGACTCGCCCTGAACTGGCTGACGAGGAGCTGCTCCATTTCCTCCGCGAGTTCTGCCCGGGGCAGTTCCCGGAATTGCTGAAGTGTCATGTGTTGGGGAGACATGGAGCCATGAAATCAATGGCTGCTGACGCCTCACTGACGTCGCGCGCGTACCCCATGCGCACGCCACTCAGTCTTTCTTCGGCGCACTCGCCACAGGGTTGGCTCAAACAACGCGGAAGCGGCAATCAGTACGGCGTCAGCGGCAGGTCAGATCCTGCTGCCACGATCGAGATGCTTCGAAACAAGAGCTCACCAGATCGGAATCCACTCGGAGAACCCCACCCCGAAAGGCTGATAATGCTGCGCGGCGCCATACAGGAGGAAAGTGCTCCGGCACATTCCGGACTCAAGAGCTATGACCTCTACATCGCGGGCAAGGACGTCGCGGGTGACGGGTGGGTCTACACCGTCAGCGGGCGCTCCCTGCTGGAAGACGTCTTCACCAGCGTGAGCCTCAAGCGCACGCTGGAACAGGACCCCGAATCCGACGCGGCGAACCACCCGTATGTGGTGGGGCGTTGCGCGATCGCCGACGACTCCGCCATCGACCTGGCCACGCAGGCCGCGGCGGCGGCGGCCCCGGACTGGGCGGCCGTCCCGCAGGAGCGGCGGATGCGGCTCGGCACCCGGTTCCGCGAGGAGCTGATCAAGCACCAGGACGAGTTCCTGGACATGCTGGTCGCCGAGTCGCACCCGGTGAAGCTGGCCCGCTGGGAGCTGAGCTGCCTGCTCCAGATCTACGCCCCCGGCTCCCTGCGCTGGTACACGAAGCAGATGCGCGTCGAGAAGGAGTACGGCGGCCGCAAGCTGATCCTCCAGCGCCAGCCGGACGGCGTGGTGGCCTTCAACCCGCCGCAGAACGCCCCGCTGCCGAGCGCCGCGCTCTCCGTCCTCGCCCTGATGGCCGGCAACGCCGTCGTGGTGCGGGCACCGCGCAGCATCGCGCTGTCCACCATGTGGCTGCTGCGGGACATCGTGGCACCGCTTCTGGAGGAGTTCGACGCCCCGCCCGGTGTCCTGAACGCGGTGTGCTCCAACCCCAAGCAGACCCTGGACCGCTGGGTCGCCGACCCGCTGATCAACGACATCTTCTACATCGGCGGCAGCCAGGAGGGCCTGCGCTTCGAGCAGGCCTGCGTCGCCAACGGCAAGAAGCCGATCCTCGAACTGGCGGGCAACGACGGCATCGTGGTGTGGAAGGACGCCGACATCAAGTGGGCGGCCGAGGCCATCACCGAGTCGTTCTTCGGCTCCGGCCAGATCTGCATGGTGCCCAACTACGTCCTGGTGCACCCGGCCGTCGCCGACCAGCTCATCGCCGAGGTCAAGGAGCAGGTCAAGGCCATCAAGCCGGGCTTCCCCGAGGAGGAGGACGTCCTGCTCTCCCCGGTGCGCCGCAGCGAGCGCTTCTTCCGGCTGCTGCGCCAGGCCCTGGACAACGGCGCCGAACTGGTGACCGGCGGCAACCGCACCGAGCTGGACGGCACGCCCTCGGAGACGGGTGTCTTCCTCCAGCCCACCGTCGTCCGCGTCGACGGCCTGGACCGGGCCCGCACCTACGACGTCGTACGCGAGGAGACGTTCTTCCCGCTGATCCCGGTCATCGTGCCGGAGGCGGACAACGACGACGCCCTACTGGAGGACTTCCTCAGGTTCGTCAACTCCAACGAGTACGGCTTGCGCAACTCCCTCTGGTCGCGCTCCGACCACGTCATCGACACCTTCGTGCGCCGCGTCGTCAACGGCGGCCTGTTGAAGGTCAACGACTCCCACATCGGGTTCCTGCCGTACCTGCCGAGCCACGGCGGCACCGGCCGCACCGGCGGCGCCTTCGGCGAGGCCAACTACCCGATGCTCAAGACCTCGCACGTGCAGGGCGTCAGCATCGCGCGTGACGTCAGCCCCTACCAGGCGGTCTTCGGCGCGTTCGACGACTGACGGCACCCATCCCATCCGACCCACGGAGGTTGTGACGTGCGTTCCCTCGATGCCGCTCGGGCCGTCTGCGAGCGCTACCACCCCGGCCTGCTCAAGGAACTGGAGCAGATCCCCTACGCCGAGCGGGAGAAACCCGGCGGCCCGATCATCGACCTCTTCCGCATCCACGGCGGCGTCGGCCTGCTGATACCCGAGGAGTACGGCGGCCACGGCGCCGGCCCGCTGGACGCGCTCCACACCCAGCTGGCCCTCGGCTCCCTCTCGCCGTCCCTCGTCGCGGCCGTGTCCATGCACCACTTCACCGTCGCCATGCTGTACTCGCTGGCCGTCGCCGAGGGCCGGCTCACCGACGCGCAGAACGACCTGCTGCGCCGGACCGTCCCGGACCAGCTGGTGATGGCCTCCGGCTGGGCCGAGGGCCGCACCGAACAGAACATCCTCACCCCCTCGGTGACCGCCCGCCCGGTCGAGGGCGGCTACCTCCTCTCCGGCTCGAAGAAGCCGTGCAGCCTCTCCGCGTCGATGAGCATGCTGACCGCGAGCATCGCCATCCACGGCCTGGAGGGCGACCCCGAACTGGCGCTCGCCCTGGTGCCCGCCGACGCGCCGGGCCTGAGCGTCCACCCCTTCTGGGGCAACGAACTGCTGGCGGGCGCCGAGAGCGACGAGGTGCGCCTGGAGGACGTCTTCGTCCCCAAGGACATGGTCGTCCGCGCCGAGCGACGACCCGCGCCGCCTGGACGATCTGCAGACCGCCGGGTTCGTCTGGTTCGAGATGCTCATCACCGCCGGATACCTGGGCGGCGCCGCGGCCCTGGTCGAGCAGGTCCAGGAGCGCGAGCGCGGCAGCATCCAGGAGCGGGCCGCCCTCGCGGTCGAGCTGGAGGCCGCTCTCGCGCTGCTCGAAGGCGTGGCCCGCGCGGTCGGCTCCGAGCCGGGCGACGAGGCGTCGGTGGCCCGGGTGCTCGTCGCCCGCTACGCCGTGCAGAACGCGCTGCCCCGTATCACCGCCCGCTCCCTGGAGCTTCTCGGCGGCCTGGACTTCATCCGCTCCTCCGGTCACGCCCAGGCGGCGGCCGCGTCCACCGCGCTCGCCTTCCACCCGCCTGGCCGGGGCGCCGCCGCCGAACCGCTGCTGCGCTACTTCGACGGGGGCCCGCTCGTCCTCGCCTGACCGCCGCCCCGCCCGCACCGCTTCTTTGGAGTGAGAGATCCGTGACCGTAATCCAGGAAAACCCCGCCGCCGCGGCAGGCACGGCCGCCGCGGCCGACACCGAGGCGGAGGTCCTCGGCCTGTACCGCGCCCACCTCAGCAAGGGCCGGGCCACCCTCGCCGAACTCTTCGGCAGCCACATGGAGGTGGCCTCCGAAGGCGCCTGGCTCACCACCAGCGACGGGGAGCGCTTCCTCAACGCGGGCGGCTACGGCGTCTTCATCATGGGCGCCCGCCACCCCATCGTGATGGAGGAGGTGGAGCGCCAGCTCCGCACGCACCCCACCGCCACCCGCATCCTCCTCGAACCGACCGTGGCCCGCGCCGCCGAGGCCCTGGTCTCCGTCATGCCGCAGGGCCTGGACCGCGTGCACTTCGGCCTCTCGGGCGCCGAGGCCGTGGAGACCGGCCTGAAGCTGGCCCGCGCCGGCGGCTTCAAGCGGACCGTCTCCATGAGCGGCGGCTACCACGGCAAGACCCTGGGCGCCCTCTCCGCCACCGCGAAGGAGGTCTACCAGAAGCCGTTCCGGCCGCTGCTCCCCGACTTCCACCACCTGCCGTTCGGTGACGCCGACGCGCTGGAGGCGGAGCTGGCCGCCCACCCCGGCGAGGTCTGCGTCATCCTGGAGCCCGTCCAGGGCGAGGGCGGCGTCATCATCCCGCCCAAGGGCTATCTCAAGCGCGTCGAGGAACTGGTCCGCGAGCACGACGGCTTCCTGATCCTGGACGAGATCCAGTCCGGCTTCGGCCGCCTCGGCGAGTGGTGGGGCGCCGACTTCGAGGACGTACGCCCCGACGTCCTGCTCGCCGGCAAGGCGCTCGGCGGCGGCGTGCTCCCGGTCTCCGCGGCCGTCGCCACCCGCAAGGCGTTCCGCCCCTTCGACAAGGACCCCTACATCCACACCGCCACCTTCTCGGGACAGCCCGTCCTGATGGCCGCGGTGCAGGGCGCGGTGCGGGCCATGAAGGAGGACCGCCTGGTCACCCGGGCCACCGACCTGGGCACCGCGCTGCTGCCGCGGATCGCCGAGATCGCGTACCGCAACATCCCCGAACTCGTCGTCGACGTACGCGGCCAGGGGCTGCTCATCGGTGTGGAGCTGGTCGAGGCGGGCCTCGCCGGCGAGCTGCTGATCGAGCTCTTCAACCACGGCGTGGTCGCCAACCACTCCATGAACGGCAGCTCGGTGGTGCGGTTCACACCGCCCGCCGTGCTCAGCGACACCGATGTGGAGTTCCTCCTCAACTCCTTCGACCTGGCCACCCGCGACCTCATCAGCGGTGCGGCCACCATGCCGGAAGGCGGTAACTGATCGTGCGGCACGTAGAACTGGAAGCAGTGGTCCCCGCGGAGCAGGTCTCCACGGTCTTCGACGCGGTGATGCGCTGGGAGAAGTACCCCGACCTCGCGCCCCACGTGAACTCCACCACGGTGCACGCCACCCTCCCCGAGGCCAAGTGCAGTTCCAGCTGGGAGCTGCACTTCCGCAGCGGCCTGCTGCGCTGGACCGAGGACGACTTCTTCCTGCCGGAGGAGGGCGAGATCCGCTTCGAGCAGTCCGACGGCGACTTCGACTCCTTCACCGGCACCTGGGCGCTCACGCAGGCCGGGGACGACGTCGCGGTGCGCTTCGACGCCGACTTCGACTTCGGCATCCCGAGCCTGGAGGGCATCCTCGACCCGATCGCCGAGCGGGTCATCAAGGAGACCGTCGCCTGGTCGCTGACCGGCCTGTTCCCCGGCACGCGCATAGCGGGCGGCATCGAGCTCTCCGAGCCCGCCGCCGTCGGCGCCTGAGACCTCTGCCAGGAGCTGACCATGGACCAGGCCAATCCCTTCGAGACACCGAAGACGTTCTCCCTGCACCGCGCCGAGTACCTGGTGGCCTTCGCGGTCACCACCGGGCTGCTCATCGCGCACCTCGGCGAGATCCGCTGGCTCCCGGCGGTCGCGCTCTTCCTCTACATCGACCTGATCGGCTACATCCCCGGCGCGATCGCCTTCAAGCGCAGCGGCGGCAAGCCGATCTCCAAGGTGTACTACGTCCTCTACAACGTGATGCACAGCCTCATCACCCAGGCCGCGGTGGCCGCGCTGTGGTGCTGGCTGATCGGTCCCGAGTGGGCGCTGCTGGTGCTGCCCTTCCATCTCTTCGGCGACCGGGGCCTGTTCGGCAACTTCATGAAGTCCTTCGCGCTGCCCTTCGAGCCGGTGCGCCAGAGCGGCTACCTGCGGCTCCTGGACGACCTCGGCATCGCCCACCCGAAGCCGGCCGGCCACGCCCAGGACCCGGTGCCGGTCGGCCACATCGTCAAGCTGCCGCAGCCCGCGGCCCGGCCCCGTGAGGAGGCACTGCGATGAGCACGCTCACCCCACTGCGCCGCCCGGTGCGCCAGGACCCGGCGGAGCGCCGCCGGGCGCTGTACCACCTGGCCTCCCCGGTGTCGGTGCTCACCGTCGACCACGCCGGGCAGGCACACGGCACGACCGCGAGCACGGTCACCCTGGTCTCGCGCGAGCCGCTGCTGATCGGCGTCGCGCTGCGGCCCGGCTCGTCGTTCGCGCGGCTCGCCGCGGCCGAGGGGCGCTTCGTCGTCAACGTACTGGACGGCCAGCAGGGCGACCTGGCGCGCTGGTTCGCGGACAGCTCGCGGCCCGACGGCAGCGCGCAGTTCGACGGCATCCCCTGGACGGCCGACTCCTACGCGGGCGCCCCACGCCTCGCTGGAGCCCTCGCCCACTACACGTGCCGCCTGCACTCCTCGCACCGCGCGGGCGACGGCGAGGTGCTGCTCGGCTACGTCGTGCGCGCCACCGCCGTCAGCGGCCCGCCGCTGTTCAGCTACGCGGGCGGCCTGGTCGCCGGCGCCCTGCATCCCGCCCGCACCACGAAGGAGACTTCGGCATCATGACCGGTTCTGTGGCCCCCGAGGCCGACTGGGACAAGGCCCCCGGCTTACTCGACGGCGCGAAGGAACTCACCCTCGGGCCCGATGACTGCGACCTCGCCTACTGGTTCACCTCCGTCGCCCAGGGCACCCTGCGCGACCGCGGCGAGACCGGACACCACGAGAACGCGACCGTCCCCGACTTCCTGAAGGCCCCCGGGCCGCTGCGCGACGCGCTGGTCCTGGAGTTCGGCTTCCGCGGCCTGTCCGAGGAGATCGCCACGCGCCTCCTCGGCCACTACGTCTCGCTCGCGCCCGGCGTGCCCGAGATGGAGTTCTACGCCACCCAGCTCATCGACGAGGCCCGGCACGCCCGCGTCTTCCGCAACCACCTGGTGGAGCTGGGCCACCCCGCGGACACGCTCCTCAAGGACATCGACGAGATGGCCGCGGACTACCGCAAGCGGGTCCTGGACCCGGTCGTCGACTTCACCCTCGACATCGTCCGCGACCAGGCCGACTTCGCCGGCGGCGTCGCCGTCTTCGCCATCGTCATCGAGGGCGTGCTCGCCCCGGCCGCCGAGCTGAGCGAGCGCAAGTGGACGCCGCTCTCCCCGGCCACCGGGGAGATCTCGCGCGGCACCGCCATCGACGAGATCCGCCACCTCACCGTGGCCAGCACCATCCTGCGCGACCACGTCGTGGCCCACCCCGAGTACCGGCCGCGCCTGATGGAGATCCTGCGGGCCGGGGTGAAGCTGTGGGACGAGATCCCCGACCGGGAGTTCGTCATCCACCGCGAGGAGCTCTTCCAGAAGGGCATGGCCGACCACGCGGACAAGATCGGCGACTACGAGATCTGGCCGGGCGTCCGGATGCTCGACACCACCCCCGAGCAGCGCTACGACATGGCCGAGCAGTGGACCGACGAGATGGCCGAGTCCCGCATGGCCTACATGGGGCTGCCCGTGGAGGTCCTCAGCAGCGCGGAGCCGGGCGCATGAGCGGGGCGGCCCCGCCGCCGGGCCGCTCGGCGGTGGTCTGCGGCATCGGCTCGTACGTGCCGCCGAACAAGGTGACCAACGACGACCTCTCGCGGCGCCTGGACACCTCCGACGCGTGGATACGCTCCCGCACCGGGATCGCCGAGCGCTACATGGTCTCGCCGGGCACGGCCACCTCCGACCTGGCGGTGGAGGCCGGCCAGCGCGCGCTGAAGTCGGCGAGCACTGAGCAGGTCGACGCCGTCGTCCTCGCCACCACCACCCCGGACCAGCCGTGCCCGGCGACCGCCCCGGCGGTGGCCGCCCGGCTCGGCCTCGGCCACGTCGCGGCGTTCGACGTCGCCGCCGTCTGCTCCGGCTTCCTCTACGGGCTCGCCACCGCCTCGGGGCTCATCGCCTCGGGCATGGCGGAGCGGGTGCTCCTGGTGGCGGCCGACGCGTTCACCACCATCGTCGACCCCGAGGACCGCACCACCGCGGTGATCTTCGCGGACGGCGCGGGGGCCGTGGTCCTGCGGGCCGGGGACGCCGGTGAGCCGGGCGCGGTGGGGCCGCTGGTGCTCGGCAGCGACGGCGAGCTGAGCCATCTCATCGAGGTGCCGGCCGGCGGCTCCCGGCAGCGCTCGGCGGGCACCGCGCCCGAACCGGGCGACCAGTACTTCCGGATGCTCGGCCGCGACACCTACCGGCACGCGGTGGAGCGGATGACCGCCACCTCCAAGGAGGCGGCGGAGCGGGCCGGCTGGCGCCTCGACGACGTGGACCGGTTCGCCGCCCACCAGGCGAACGCCCGCATCCTCGACTCGGTCGCGGAACGCCTCGGCGTCCCCGCCGAGCGCAGCTCAGCAACATCGAGCAGGTGGGCAACACCGGGGCCGCCTCGCTCCCGCTGCTCCTCTCCCAGTCCGCGGCCGACGGCCGGCTCACGCCCGGGCACCGGGTGCTGCTCACCGCGTTCGGCGGCGGGCTCTCCTGGGGGGCCACGACGCTCGTCTGGCCCGAAACACAGTCCGTCTGACGCCCACCGGCGCCGGGCGGTACCTCCTCAAGACCCGTACGCCGCACCGCGCGTACGCCTTCCGAAAGGGATCGTCATGATGCTGGAGCAGCTCAAGGAAATCCTGTCCAACAAGCTCAAGGTGTCCCCCGAGGCCATCACTCCGGAGGCCACCAGGGACGACATCGAGCTGGACTCGCTGGCCGTGGTGGAGCTGTCGCTGCTGCTCAAGTCCGAACTGGACATCGACGTCAGCGACGACGACCTCCTGGAGGCCGAGACCGTGGCCGACATGGTGGAACTCATGGAGACGAGGAGCGCGAAGGTCTGATGGCCGGCATCGACATCGCCGTCACCGGGCTCGGTCTCGTCACCCCCGGCGGTATCGGGGTCGGGCCGAGCTGGGCGGCGGTCTGCGAGGGCCGGTCGGGCGCGGCGTTCGATCCCGTACTGGCGGACAATCCTGTACGCATCTCCTGCCGTGTGCCCGGCTTCGACCCCGAAGCGCTGTTGTCCGCCCGCCGGGCCCACCGCCTGGACCGGTTCGTGCAGTTCGCGCTGGTCGCGGCACGCGAGGCCATCGCGGATGCCGGGCTCGACCCGCTGACCTGGGACGGCGCCCGGGTCGGGGTGGTGCTCGGCTGCGCGGACGGCGGTCCCGGCACCGTCGAGGAACAGCACAGCGTCCTGCGCGAGAAGGGCGCCGACCGGGTGTCGCCGCTGCTGCTGCCCATGCAGCTGCCGAACATGCTGGCCGGTCAGACGGCCATCGAGTTCGGGGCGACGGGACCCAACCTGGTGGTGGCCACCGCCTGCGCCTCCGGGGCGACGGCCATCGGCACGGCCCGGGACCTGCTCGCCCTCGGCCGCTGCGACGTCGTCCTCGCGGGCGGCAGCGAGGCCATGATCACGCCGCTGGTGATGGCCGGGTTCGCGCAGATGGGCGCCCTGTCCCGCCGTGAGGACGATCCGACCCTCGCCTCGCGTCCCTTCGACGCGGAGCGGGACGGCTTCGTCGCGGGTGAGGGCGCCGGCATCCTCGTCATGGAACGCGTCGAGGACGCCCGGGCCCGCGGGGCGCACCAGCACGGCCGGATCATCGGCTACGGCGCCACCGCGGACGCCCATCACATGACGTCGCCGCATCCGGACGGCGCGGGGGTGGAGGCGGCCGGTCCGCGCGCCCTCGCCGACGCCGGCGCCGATCCGGACGACGTACAGCATGTGAACGCCCACGGCACCTCGACGCCGCTCAACGACGTCGCCGAGGCGCGGATGATCAGAAGGACCCTCCAGGGGGACCCGCTGGTCACCTCGACCAAGGGTGTGACCGGGCATCTGCTGGGCGCGGCGGGCGCGGTGGAGGCGGCGTTCACGCTGCTGAGCATCGAGCACGAACTGGTGCCGCCCATCGCCAACCTCGTCATGCCGGACGCGGAGGTCGACATCAAGCTGGCGTACTCGGCGACCTCCATGCCCATCGACCTGGCGCTCAGCAATTCCTGCGGGTTCGGCGGCCAGAACACCGTCCTGGCCCTCGCCCCCGCGTCAGCACCGGAGCGGACCCGCTCCCATCCCCGCCCCCACTCCCCCGCCCTGCCCCGGCAGGAGCCGCAGCCGCCCC
>RBWT01000100.1 GCA_004010275.1 Streptomyces huasconensis | reverse complement strand
CTGTGGGCACGGCAGGGGCGGGCGCGGACGGTTGGTCCAAGGCTGGCGCGGGCTCGGAAGGCAGGTCCGCGGCGGAGGCGGACGGCTGGTCCACGGCGGGCGCGGAAGGCTGGTCCGCGGCCGAGGCTGGCGCGGGCACGAAAGCACCCATCGCGCGGGCCATCAGCGCCCGGGCCTCGCCGTCGCCCGGCGCGTGCTGCTGCGCGACGGCCACCTCCGCGACCGCGGCGTCCGCCTGCCCGGCCTCCAGCAGCAAACCGGCCAAATGCAGCCGTAGCGGTACGTCGGTGGGTGCCGACTCAACGGCCGTGCGCAAGCTTCGTATCAGGGGGGAGTCCTCGGACATGCGGCTACCTTATGTACCCGTCGCGCCTGGTCCGGAGCCGGGCCACGGGTGCCTCGACGCTTCGGCCACGGCCCGGTCGATCAGTCAGCGCGCCGTCAGTGGCCCCCGTCAGACTTCGGCCATCGAAGCGATGCACCGGATGTACAGGGATGTATACGGGTGCACAGCGATTCACAGGAGGGCGGGGAGTTCCGATGAGGCGAAGTACCGGCGGTGCGCTGCTCGCGACGGCTGTCGCCGCGACGGGCCTGCTGAGCACGGCGGCCGTCCCGGCCCACGCCGGGGGCGCGCCTCGGCGTGCGTCATGCGCGAGGGCAGTGCGCACACGGACTGGACGGGGATGACGTGGGACGCGGACATCCTCTGCGACAACGCGCCCGGTGACGTACGCCTTCAGTCCTTCAAGGACAGCCCGGTGGTGGGCCGGATGGTGACGACCCGCAGTTGGTTCGTCTGCTGGAAGGTCGGTGACCCGCACGCCGGGGGCAACAACATCTGGTACTACACCCAGGCCGACGAGGTCGTGTCACGTCCGACGGCGCAGGGGTGGGGCTACATGCCCGCGGTGATGCTGGAGACGCCGCAGGACCCGGTTCCGGGCCTGCCCAAGTGTTCGTGGGGGTGACCAGGATGACGGGGATGCCGGGGATGCCGGGGATGCCGGGGATGACGAGCGTGACGCGAAGGACCGGAGCGTCGAGCGGTGGGACGGCGGGGCCACGGGGCCGGCTCGGCGGAGGACGCCGTGTCGCCGGGGCCGCGCTGGCCGCGGTGATGGCCGCGATGTGCCTGCCCGGGACGGCCGGCGCGGCGGACGCGCAGGACGCGGCGGGGCCGGTCTGCCACGTCCGTGAGGGTGTGCGGCACACCGACGTCAACGGACGCACGTACACCAAGGACTTGTACTGCGAGAACGCGGTGGCCGACGTCTTCGCCACCCCGGAGGTCTACGGAACGGTCATCGCCAAGCTGAAGACGTCGCCGAGCTGGTTCGTGTGCTGGGAGAGCGGTGACCTGCACCAGGGCGGCAACCGCATCTGGTACTACACGCAGGGCGACGAGGTGACCAACTGGCCGCTGTGGAAGGGCTGGGGGTACGTGCCGGCGTTCCGCATCGAGACCGAGCCCGACCCGTTCCCGGGCGTACCGGCCTGCCTGCCCAGCTGAACCGCCCGGCCCCCGATCCGCCCATCGACTCCCAGGAGTGAACTCATGGCCCTTTCCCAGGTGATACGACGCGGACGCACCGTCGCCGCGGCCCTCATCCTCGCGGCGGCGGCCGCCGTGCCCGCCACCGCCCCGGCCTCGGCGGCGGCCTCCACCACCGCCACGCCGGCCGCCGACGAGGTGACCTGTGTCCTGCGGCCCGGCGTCGTCCACAAGGACACGCTCGGGAACACCTTCACCGGTGACCTGTACTGCGCCAACGCCCCGGGCGACCTGTACGGCCGTCCGGCCTTCGACGCCCCCGTGACCGGGCGCCTGAAGACGACCCAGAGCTGGTTCGTGTGCTACTCGATCGGCGAGGCGCACAAGGGCGGCAACAACGTCTGGTACTACACGCAGGGCGACGAGGCCGTGAATCTGCCCGGCATCCAGGCCTGGGGCAACATGCCCGCGAGCAGCGTCCTCACGAGCACCGACCCGTTCCCCGGCCTGCCGCGCTGCCCCTGGCACTGACCGTGGGCCGGGCACAGCACCGCCACGGCCGGAGGGGAGGAGCGGCACGCCGGGCGCCTGACGCGGGGGCCCGCGGCCCGTGCCCTCTGATCACCTAGAATCGGCCAATGGCGAAGTACTTCGACGTGCACCCCGACAACCCCCAGCGGCGCAGCATCACGAGCGTGGTCGACAGCATCCGCTCCGGCGCGCTCATCGCGTATCCCACGGATTCCTGCTACGCGCTGGGATGCCAGCTCGGCAGCCGCGACGGCATCAACCGCATCCGTACGATCCGCGACCTCGACGAGCGCCACCACTTCACCCTCGTGTGCCAGAACTTCGCACAGCTGGGTCAGTTCGTCCATCTCGACAACGACGTGTTCCGTGCCATCAAGGCCACCACTCCCGGCCGCTACACGTTCATCCTGCCCGCGACCAAGGAAGTCCCCCGCCAGCTGCTGCACCCGAAGAAGAAGACCGTCGGGGTCCGCATCCCCGACCACACGGTCACCCAGGCGCTCCTCGCCGAACTCGGCGAACCCCTGCTGTCCAGCACCCTTCTGCTGCCCGAGGAGGACGAGCCGCTCACCCAGGGCTGGGACATCAAGGAGCGCCTCGACCATGTCGTGGACGTCGTCCTCGACTCCGGTGACTGCGGCACCGAGCCCACCACCGTCATCGACTTCTCGGGCGGCGAGGCCGAGGTCGTGCGTCACGGCGCGGGCGACGCTTCACGCTTCGAGTAGCCGTGGCGGAAGGGGTACGGGGGCGCCTCCCCCGTACCCCAGCGGGGACGCCCGTATCAGCGGGCGGCGTCGGCGAGCAGCTTCAGGGCGAGTGCCCTCGTGGCGGCGTCGGCCTTCTCCGGGCTCCCGGTGTCGTACGGCGGGTCGGGGTCGTACTCGACCGCGAGCTGCATCGCCTGCGCCACCTTGTCGTCGGTGAGACGGCTCACCAGGTGCAGGCCCATGTCCATCCCGGCGGAGACACCGGCCGCCGTGATGATCTTCCCGGTCTCGACGAAGCGACCCGGGGTGTAGACCGCGCCCACGTCCTTCAGGTACGGGCGGGAGGCCCAGTACGTGGTCGCGGGCAGGCCGCGCAGCAGTCCCGCCGCGCCGAGGATCAGCGAGCCCGTGCACACGGAGGTCGTCCACACCGACCGGTGGTGGATGCGGCGAATCCACGCGTGCGCGTCGGCGTCGCGCATCATCGCCTCGGTGCCCCGCTGGCCGCCGCCCGGCACCAGCAGCACATCGGCCCGGTGCACGTCCCGCATCGCGCGCTCCGCGACCAGGCTCAGCTCACCGGTGTCCGTACGCACCGGACCGGCCTCCCGGGCGACCATCGTGACGCGCGTGTCCGGTACCCGGCACAACATCTCGTGGGGCCCCACCGCGTCCAGCGCGGTGAAGCCGTCGTAGAGCAGTATCGCCACCCGCACCTGGCCCCGCCCTGAAGCGGCTCGCACCTGTCCGCCCCCTGACGCGGCCCGCGCCGGCCCGCCCATCCCGACGGCCGCGCCCGCCGCACCCGCGGCTGTGCCGCGCAACAGACCGCGACGGCTCGGCGCCCGCTTGCCACCATCTGTACCCATGTCCCACCAACGCCCCTCTGTTCTCCAGCGGTTGACGTCTCAGAAGTCGTGCGCCGGGGCGGCGGAGTTCCCGCCTCTGGCCGGGGCGAGGGGGTGCGGGGTACGGGATACGGGGTGAGCAGCAGCGGACCAGGGGCGCTTCGGGCGTCAACGAGTCCCGCGGGCCCCGCCGTTGACGTGCAGGACTTGGCCGGTGATGTGCCGTGCCGCGGGTGACGCGAGGAAGGCGACGGTGCCGGCGATGTCGGCGGGAGAACCCGCGCGGCCCGTCGCGGTGGCGGCGATCAGTTGCTCGAGCGCTCGTCGGGGAGCCGGTCGCGGAAGAAGTCGGTGTCGGTGATGTAGCCGGGTGCGACGACGTTGGCGGTGATGTCGCGCGGGCCGAGTTCCCGGGCCAGGCCCAGGTTCCAGGTCGCGAGTCCCGCCTTGGCGCGCGCGTACGAGCGCCCTGCTCGGCGGCGATCGAACCGATGTGCACGACGGCGCCACCGCCGCGAGCCGCTCGTCCAACGCCCTTGTGGTGAGCGCGGCGGTCAGGAGGTTCGCGTCCAGGTTGGCGCGGAACGCCCGCGCGAAGGAGGCGAGAGCGCGCTCCCCGTCGGCTTCCGGGCCGGTGTCCGGGTCGCTGTCCAGGTCGGTGTTGCCACCGGCGTTGTTCACAAGGAGGTCGATCCGGTCCGGGAGGCCGCCCAGCAGCGCCGTGAGCGCGGCGGGTTCGGTGTGGTCGCACACCAGGGCGTGTACGCCTGCCTCCTTCGCGAGGCGGTCGAGCGGTTCGCGGCGGCGACCCGTGACGAACACGGTGTCACCACGCTCGGCGAAGTGCTGGGCCGTGGCGCGGCCGATGCCCGTGCCGCCGCCGGTGATCAGGACGTTGCGTGTCATAGGCTGGGCTCCCGATTCCATTGAGGCCTAAATTAAGGCCTTCATTTAGCCCTAAACGTAACACCGGGAGAACCCCCTATGGCAAGTGAATCCACCCCTCCCCCGCCGCACCGAGCGCGGCGGCGCGCGACGGGGGGGCGCCGATCAGGCAGGGGGCGCCGACCAGACGGCGCGGGACATCGCGGCCGCCTGGGAACGCGAGCGCCCCGGTACGCCCGCGACCTCGATCGGGATCGTGACCCCGATCTGGCAGTTGGCGAAGCTGTTCGGTGACGACCGCCGCCGGGTCCTGGCCCGGGCCGGGGTGGACTCCGCGACCCTGGACCTCCTCAGCGTGCTGCGGCGCAGCGGCGCCCCCTACACCCTGAGCACACGAGAACTCGGCCGACGCTCCATGATCACGCCGGGTGCCATCTCCCAGCGTGTGGCCCGCGCGGAACGCGAGGGGCTCGTCACCCGCGTACCGGGCGAGGGGCGGCCACGGACGGTTCAGGTCACGCTGACGCGAGCCGGGCACGACCTCGTCGAGGCCACCGTCGACCAAGTGCTGGGCCGGGAGGCGGATCTGGTCAGCGGGCTCACCCCGGACCAGCAGGCCCAGCTCACGGAGTTGCTCGACGTACTCCTCGCAGACGTTCAGCGACGCCTCGGCGACGGCCGGCTGACGCAGGTGGGGTACGACTGACGCGGGGGTACCGGTGCCGGGGGCTCAGCGGCGCCCGCGGCGCTGTGGGGTCCAGCCGGCGCCGAATCCCGCCAGATGCGTGGCCGTCAGCGTCAGGCCGAGCAGCATCAGGCTGGTGGTGCCGAAGAAGAGGTTGGTGGAGGTCTCGGTGAGGTGCAGAATCCAGGCCGTCGCGAACACGACGGCTGCGCCGACAGCGAGCACGGTGACTCCTTCGGGGAGGGTGGTCCGACACCGCGCGGCGGTGCCGGGGGGGGGAGCGGCTCACCCGGCTAGTTCCCCGGCGCGCGCCGTCCATGCTTGCGCGCCGGACAGCGCCGCCCAGCGCCGTCTGTGCCGTGCCGTGTTGTGCCGTGCGGCACAGTGCCGGGCCGTGCCGGGCCGTACGCCTTCTCGGCCGACCTTCGGGGGTGCCATGACGGTTCCGGACCCGGCGGGTTACTGTCACCCTCGGTGCCGGGGAGCGGGCCTCACCAGGGGGTCCGCGGGGCGAGGAATGGGGGTCGTCGCAGGCGACCACTGCTCGTCGAACCACGACGAGACAGCTCCTGGCACCCCCGCGGGAGAAAGAAAGCATGGCGGATCACCAACTTGTGCCCCACCCTCAGGACGAGCAGCCCTCCTCAGGGCATGAGGCGGCAGAGCGGGCGGCGGAGCAGCTCGCGGCCCGGGCGCAACAGCTTCAGGAGCAGGTGTTCGAGCTGGAGGTGCAGCTTCGCGCCCGCCCCAAGATCGCGCTGGCCGAAGGGGTGCTGGTCGAGCGGTACGGCCTGCCGGACGCGGACGCGGCGTTCGCCCTCATGCGCCAGGCCTCCCAGCGGGCCAACATCAAACTCCACCAGGTGGCGGTCGCCGTCGCCCGTCTGCCGGGACCGGCCCAGGGCACCTCGCTGTGGTTCGGCGAACGGCCACAGGAGCCGGCTCCGCCCCTGACCGGCCTCGGCGCCGGCACGCTCGACGCGAGGAACCAGGGCGAAATGCTCGGCGCCGCCCTGCGCCGCGTCCTGGAGATCACCAGGACGCACATGGGCAACGTCCAGCTCGTCGAGGACGGCACCCTGCGCATGGAGAGGCACACCGGTCTGCCCCGGCAGTTCACCGACCACTTCGCGTTCGTCGACGGGCAGACCGCCTGCTCGCGGGCGGCGGTCGGCGGCAACCAGGTCACCGTCAAGGAAGTGGCCTCGTCGCCCGGTTTCGACGAGGTCTCACGCCGCGTGATCCTCTCGGCCGGCTGCCGCGGCGTCCACAGCGTCCCCCTCGTGGACGACGCCAAAACCGTGCGCGGCGTCATCTCCTCCCACCACCCGCACCCCCTGGACGGTTTCGCCCGGCCCCAGCTCCAGGCCCTGCACCGCACCAGCCGTGCCATCGGCAGGTGGATCGACTGGCACCGGCGCACCGTGCTCCTCGACGCGCTGGAGGACCTGCATCAACTGGGCCTTGCGCGTCGCCAGGAGTAGCCGCGCGGGAGCAAGTACCGGTTTGTTGCGGAATCTTCACGCCAGAACGCCCTTGCCTGCCCGTTTGCCGGGCACCCGCACCCCATCCGCAACGGAAAGGGGAGCGGCATGATCGCGGTCGCCGTCCTGCTCCTGCCGGGGCTGGCGGTTCTGCTGTGTGTGGTGGTGCGTCTGGAAGACGGACTGTACAACGCCAAAGGGCGGGATTCTTCCGTCCGTCACGCCCGGCATGCCCGTCGGCATCACCTGCGTCTGATCCCTGGCGGCAGAAGTGACGTTTCATCGGCCATGGCGCCGGCACCGGTAGCAGCAGGGGCATCCGCGTCCAAGGGCTTCGGGCCACGGATGCGGGACAGGAACGCCGCCTGATCGCCCTGATCACCCGGAGGGCAGGGCCGGAGGTGGGGACGATACGCGGGCGGGTCGGACGACATTCGTCCGGACCCCGCCCGCGGTTGTGCTGAAGATTCCTGCCGGTTTTCTGCCGGTTTCCTGTCGGCCCGGCTTCCTACCAGCGATACCAACGGCCTCGTCGGCCGCCCGCTCCCGTAGAACGCATCACAAAGCCGAGCAGCCACAGGACGAGCACCACCGCTGCGACAAACCACAGCGCCTTCAGCGCGAATCCGGCACCGAAGAGAAGCAGAGCCAGCAGCAGAACAATCAGAAGGGGAACCATTGTTATCAACCTCCGGTGCACCATGTGCCCCTGGGCCGCTCCCTTATGCACGGGCGGCGCGAGCAGGGGCGGCCGCCGCTTTGGCGTGCGGGTGAGGTGACGTGAAAGTCTACGGACATGACGATGAATGACTACGACCGCGTGCGCGCCGGCATCGAAGCCATGACGGCGTACATTTCCGGCGAACAGGTAATGGAGGAATACGTCGCGGAGAAACGCGCCGCCGACGGAAATCTCGACCAAGTCGCCGACAGCGCGACGGCGTTGTGTGCCGCACTGCTCTTCCAGATCGCCGAAATGACCGGAAAGACACAGCACGAAGTGCTGCAAGAACTGGCGCACGGACTCAACCGCAACGAGGCCGAGCAGCGGGACTGATCGGCGCCCCGCGGGAAAAGCGGTACCTGGCGCGGAAAGCGGCCCCGACGACCGACGCGAGCGCCCGCGCCGCACATGCGAGAAGGAGCAGCCCCATGGACAGTCCACCGCCGCCCGCACAGGGAGCGTGCGCCGGGCTCCCCCACGGGCATGGGGCGGCCTCCGCTCCCCTGGCCGCGTCCACCGGGGCCCGCTCGGCATGGGCGCGCAGACGGACCGCCCTGCGCCGTACCCCCATATCGATGTGGAACGACGACATCTCGGACTGGGCCGCGGCGTTGACGTACTACGCGATCCTCGCCCTGCTCCCCGCCCTCCTCGTCACGGTCAGCCTCATCAGCCTGGTCAGCCCCGCTACGACCGAGAACCTCATCGCCGAGGTCACGGACTGGGCCCCTGCGGAGGCGGGCCGCTCCTTGCACCAGGCGCTCAGCGAGATGGCCGAGGCCCGTTCCGCGGCCCTCACGGTGGTGATCGCCGGTGGGGTCAGCGCAGTGTGGTCCGCGTCCAGCTACGCGGCGGTGTTCCGCCGGGCGCTGCACGCGATGCACGGCGTGCCGGACTGCCGGCCCGCCCTGCGCAAGGCGCACCGCGTGCTCATGACCGCGGTGACGCTCCTCGCGCTGCTCGTCGCCAGTGCGTTGCTCCTGGTGCTGAGCGGTCCGTTCGCGGAGGGGCTCGGGCGACGCGTGGGTTTCGACGACGCGGGACAGACCGCCTGGAGCGTCCTCAAGTGGCCCGCCCTGGTCTGTCTGGTGGCGCTGCTCGTTCTGGTGCTCTTCCGCAACGCGCCGCCCGAGGCCCGCGGTTGGCGGCAGATCATGCCGGGCGGCCTGCTGGCCGCACCGCTCTGGCTGCTCTCCTCGGGCCTGTTCACCTGGTACGCCTCGGGCGTCGGCTCCTATGGCAAGCTCTACGGCTCCCTCGCGGGCGTCGTCGTCTTCCTGGTGTGGCTCTGGGTGTCCAACCTGGCGCTGCTGGCCGGGGCGCAGTTCACCGTGGAACTGGCTCGCGCGCGGGCCGCCGTGGTGTGACGTAAGCCGTCAATGCTGGCGCCGTGCAGTGACGTAGGCCGCTTCAGGCGGCGCCGTCGTACGGAGTGACGCGCCGGTACGCGGCGCGCGCGTACAGCAGTCGGGCCGTCGCCGTGCCCATGAGAGCCGCCACCAGCAGGCACGCCATCCAGGCGGGGTCGCGGTGGCCCGCCCAGGAGATCTCACCGGTGGGGTGGGTGGCGAAGAAATTGAGCAGCGCCCAGCACAGCAGCGCCGTCCCCGGCGCCGCGACGAACCGGCCCAGCATGCCGAGGACCGCTGCCAGCAGAGACAGCGCGGTCAGGGCGAGGCTGGTGCGGTCGAGGGCGCCGAGCAGGTCGAACGTGGCCACCAGCACCAAGGAGCCCCAGGAGGCCGCCGTCCAGATCAGGGGGGTGGCCATGGGTTCGGGGACCGCTCTCGCGCCCTTGGCTATGTACCGCCACTCCATCACCGTCGGTTCCTCCCCACCACCGGGCACCGGGCAGGGCGACGCCCCGGGCCCCTCGCAGTCAATACGTCGGACGACGAGACCCCCGCACCGGTCAAGGTCACGGCCGTGGTCCGTCAGCAGATTGTCGCACCCTCCGAGAAACACCCCTCCGGGAAGGCGGTGAGGTCTCTGCCGCGCTTGGGACGCGCGGTGTGAGGAACCCGTCGCCCTCGGGCGCCGCTCACCGCGTCGCCCGGTCCACATCGCCCACCTTGCCCATATAGCCCACATCGCCCACTTCGCCCAGAGATCCTTCCAGGAGGCACTGATGGCACGAACGGACCGCTACGCGAAACCAGATGAGGGGGACGGCACCGCCCACCCGCGCCGTACGACACTGTCCCCGCTCGTGCGGGCGGTGACGATGCTGGTCGCCTTCGCCACGATGGTCGCCTTCGCCGTCGTCCTCGCCCGGCTGACGTTGCAGCCGTCGGCGGCTTCCGAGGCGCTGACGCACAGCAACTTCCGGCCCGGTGACTCCATACGCGAGTACCTCGGCCAGCCCGCCTTCCGCGACACGGTCAAGCAGATCGGCGGCAACATCCTGTTGGGCGTGCCGTTCGGAATGCTGCTGCCGGTGCTGCTGCCGCGGACGCGCGGTCTGGTGCGGGTGGCGGTGGCCACGGCACTGACCATGGTCCTCGTCGAGCTGGCCCAGGGCGCCTTCGTGACCGGCCGGACCTTCGACATCGACGACGTCATCCTCAACACGACGGGCGCGCTGCTCGGTTACCTCCTGCTGGGACGCAGGCTCGGCCGGGCCGTGCACCCTCGCCGACGGCACTGGTGGCACCGGTTCACCCGGCGCGGCCCGGCGGGCGCCTGACAGGAGGACAGGGCAGGAGGAGAGGGCGTGGCGCGGCGCAGCGAGGGCTTCTCAGGCCTGGAAAGGTGAATCGCCGCCGCGGATGTCACGCCATGCGTTTATGTCATCCCCTAAATGGTAACTCGCTGTAGCGAAAGCCTCGCGTGAGGAATCCTCTGCGGAAGGCAGGCACATGTCCGCAAGCATGCTGGCCGTCCTGGGCGCCGCGGTGGCGATCGTCACCGCGCTGCTGCTCGCCCGCCCGCTGAACCAGACGACCACCGACGACCTCCGGCGCCGCTTCGGTCCCGAGTTCGACCGCGCGGTGGCCCGGCACCAAGGGGATACAGAGGCCGCCGAGCGAGAGCTGAGCGAACGGCTGCGGCGCTTCGGCGGCCTGAGGGTGAAAGGCCTGACAAGCGTGGCCCGGGAGCGGTACAGCGCCGAGTGGGCCCTGCTCCAGGCGCGGTTCGTCGAGGCCCCGGGGCAGACGGTCGCCCAGGCCAACGCTCTCCTCAACCGGCTGGCCGCCGAGCGCGGTTTCCCCGCCGAGTCGCGCGAACGCCAGGCCGAGGCCCTCTCCCTGCACTGTCCGCGCCATGCGCAGGGCGGCCGGGAGCTGCACGAGGCCGCGCTGCGCGCCGCCGCCGACGAGATGGACACCGAGTCCCTGCGCCGCGCCATGCTCGCCGGGTACGAGCTCTTCCATGAGCTGCTCGTCCCGCGCCCACAGGACCGCAGGGCCGACGCTCTGACCGGCCACACGCGGCCGCATCGCCCCTTCCGGGTTCCGCCGCAGCGGTCCGCGCACTCCAGCCGGTACTGATCCGGCGACGCGCCTTGCCGCCGGGACCGGTCGGCAAGGGGCCCCGTGCGTGCGTGTCTTCACGCCCCCATACGCTGTGCGGATGTTCGTCTATATCCCCGCGGCCCTGCTCTTCCTCGTCTTCTGCTGGCGCATGCTGCGTGAGCGCCGAAGGTTCGGCAACGCGGTGATCCTCGGGCTGGCCGTGCTCTGCGGCCTGGTCGCCTGGGTGTCCCGCCTGCTCCGGTCCGGTTCGACGTCCGGCCTGGTCATAGCCTTCTCGCTGCTCGCGGTGGGCGCGCTGGGGATTCTCGTTCTCACGTATCTGCTCTTCGTCAACGGCGTGCGGATGCTGCGCAAGGAGGGCAGGAGCCCGGCCAATCTGCTCTCGCTGCTGGCCGCCCTGAGCATTCTCGGCGTCATCGCCCTGGTGATCACGGCCGCGTCGTGCGCACGCCGGTGCTGCTCGGGGTGGGGGCGGCCGCTCTCGGACTGTCGGCCTACGTCTCGTTCCTCTTCCTGAGCTTCGTCTGCTACGCGTTCCTCTACGGCCGGTTGCAGGTCCGCCGCAAAGCCGACTTCGTGGTCGTCCTCGGCTCGGGTCTCGTCGGTGGTTCGACGGTGCCGCCGCTGCTGGCCAGCCGGCTCAGGCGGGCGCAGGAGGTGCACGCGCGGCTCGCCGCACGCGGGCGTCCCCCGGTGCTCATCACCTCGGGCGGTCAGGGGCCCGACGAGGACCTGCCGGAATCGCACGCCATGGCCGACTACTTGACGGACCACGGCTTCCCCGCCGAGCTGATCGAGCGTGAGGACCGCTCGACGACGACGGAGGAGAACCTCCGGTTCAGCAAGGCCATCATGGAGAAGGCGAAGCCCGACTACCGGTGCGTCGTCGTCACGAACAACTACCACGCCTTCCGTGCCGCGCTCACCGCGCGCCGGACCGGGGTCAGGGCCCAGGTGGTGGGCGCGCCCACGGCCTCGTACTTCTGGCCCAACGCGACGATCCGTGAGTTCGCCGCCGTGCTCGTGGCCTACCGCCGGATCAACGTCTGCATCGGGCTGCTGTTCGTCCTGGGCGGGGTGCTGGTCTGGGCCGTCCGGTAGGCGGCCCGGCGCACCGCGGTCGGCGGCTACTCCGCGTGGCCGTGCCCGGCGCGCCGACGGCGCCGGTTGCCCCTTGCATGGGTACAGCGCGGACTCCGCAGGGACGGCATGCTCCCGGCCGCGCGAAGGATCGAGGTCTGTCTCCCATGCGCGTCCGTCGTCCCACCGCCACCGCAGCCGTCTGCACCGTCGCGGCGTTCGCCTTGATGTCGCCCGCGCGGCGGCCGACGTCGAACCCCCGGTGGAGCCGCCGGCGCAGGTCGAGGCCGAGACGGAGGACCACACCGAGGCCCGGACCGAGCCGTCGCTGTCGATCACCCCGAGCCCCGGCAGGCCCGGGCAGTCGGTGGTCGTCTCCGTCAGCGGCGGCTGCACCGCCCCGTCGGCCACCGCCCGTTCGAACGTCTTCACGCAGAACGTCCAGCTGTCGACCGGCTCGGCCGGTGTCTACACGGGCACCGGCACCATCCGCGCCGACGCGCGCGCCGGCACCCACGCCGTCAGCGTCTCCTGTCCCGCGGGCCGCTCCACGTACTCGATCACCGTCGCCGGGGCGACGACTCCCGAGCGGGGCGTGCGTGCGGGGGCCGGAGGTTCGTACGGCGTCGACACCGTCTGTCTGGTGCGCGGGGATCACGCTGGTCCTCGCGGCGGGCGGGTACACCGCCTACCGGCTGCGGCGCCGGCAGTACTGACGCACGCACACGACGGCCGGGAGGTCCGCCCTCCCGGCCGTCGGCGTTCTCCGCGTTCCGCGCGTTAGCCGGCCGCGTCGAGCACGGAGTCGATCTCGCGGAGGAAGTCGTCGAGATAGTCCGGGGTGCGGGAGGTGATGAGCTCCCAGCCCTGCGCGCCGCAGCGCATGACGGACTTGTCGACCCAGGTGCCCTTGGCGTTGCGGATGTCGGTGGCGACCGAGGCGTAGGACGTCAGGGTCTTGCCGTCCAGGACACCGGCCTCGACCAGGAGCCACGGGCCGTGGCAGATCGCGGCCACCTTGCGGCCGGACTCCGCGAAGGAGCGGACCATCGCGACGGCGCTCTCCTCCAGGCGCAGGGTGTCGGCGTTGACCGTGCCGCCCGGGACGAGCAGCAGGTCGTACGAGGAAGCGTCGGCGTCGGCCAGGGTGAGGTCCGGGTCGACGGTCTTCCCGGGGTCCTTGTCGCCGACGAGGGTGCGGATCTCGTCCCTGGAGACGGCGGCCACGTCGACGTGGGCGCCCCGCTCGCGCAGGTGCTGCACCGGCACCACCAGCTCGTCCTGTTCGACTCCGTAGTTGGTGACGATCGCCAGTACGCGGCGGCCGTTCAGGGTCTTCTCAGCCATGACGTTGCCCTTCCTCTCCGTCTGGGTGCTCTGCGTCTGTGTGCTCTACGTATGCGTGCTCTGCATCTGTTGCTCTGCGTCTGCTGTCGCGCTCTTGCGGCGCGGCCGGCTCAGCGGGCGGACCGGCCGGTCACCATCCGGTACAGGAACAGGACGACCACCGATCCGATGACGGCCGCGATCCAGGTCGACAGGTGGAAGAAGCCGTTGATCGACTCCACGCCGAAGATCAGCTTGCCGAGCCAGCCGCCCAGGAGTCCGCCCACGATGCCGAGCAGCATCGTGACGATCAGCCCTCCCGGGTCCTTCCCCGGGGTCAGTGCCTTGGCGATCGCTCCCGCGATCAAGCCGACCAGAATCCAGGCGATGACGCCCACGGTGCTACCTTCCGTTCACTCTCGAGTCAATCGGTCGCTCCGGTACCCGCCTTCAGCATGACTACTCGGCGGGGCTCCGCCAGACGGGTCCGGCGACCGGCGTAAGGAACGGTTGCCCTGGTGACCGGGCGTCACTCAGGACCAACGGCCCTCACGGGCGGGAAGGAAGTCCTCGGAACGTCCGCCGGGTCAGGGCAGCGGCATCAGGCGGTAGAACACGGTGGCGACGAGGTCGCGGGCGTACTGGGCGTCGAGCAGGCCGGGGCGGAAGAGGATGCGGTACATCATCGGGGCCACCACGTGGTCCATCACCGTGTCGGTGCCGGGGACGTGTTCGCCGCGCTCCGCCGCGCGGCGCAGGATCGTCTCGACCTGTTCGACGGCGTAGGCGGAGCACTGGCCCGCGTTGCCGCCGTCGGGGTCACCGGCGAGGGCGTCGCGGATGTAGGAGCGGCCCGGCGGCGAGGACATCTCCTCCAGGAAGTCCGCGGCCCAGCGCTCCAGGTCCTCGCGCAGGTTCCCGAAGTCGCCCGGAGGCGCCTCGGGGCGCAGCCGTTCCACCGCGACGTCCGCGAGGAGTTCCTGGAGGTCTCCCCACCGGCGGTAGACGGTCGACGGGGTGACGCCGGCGCGCGCGGCGATCCGGGGGACGGTGAGGTCGCCGCCCTCCGCCTGCAGTTCGCGCACGGCGGTGTGCACGGACTGCTGGACTCGGGCGCTGCGTCCTCCGGGACGGACGGCTGGTCTGGGGCTCACCGCTCCACCTTAACGCAAAGACATTGCTTGAGTTGTTGGCGCCGGGTGCGTCCCGGTGGCGTGTGGCGGTGTGCCGATGGTGTGCGGTGGCATCCCGGTGGCGTGTGGCGGCATCCTCTTCCCCCGCTCCCCCGGCTCCAGGGCGCGGGTCATCTCGTACGCGCGGCCGACCCGCACCACCGTGGCCTCGCCGAAGAGTTCGCCGATGAGCTGCATGCCGATGGGCAGTCCCGTGGTGTCGGCGCCGACCGGCAGGGTGAGGGCGGGCATGCCGGTGATGTTGGCCGGGGCCGACAGGCGTACGTAGGCGTCGGAGACGCTCTCCTCGGAACCGTCCGGCCAGCGCATGGTCTGCTGGTCGCGGCGGGCGGCGGTGGCGGGCACCGTCGGCGCGGCGATGACGTCGACGGTCCGGAAGAGCCGTGTCCAGGCGGCGCGCATGAGCGTGCTGGACCGCCGGGCGCGCAGGTAGTCGCCCACCGGGACGAGTCCGCCCGCTTCGAGCAGGGTGCGGACGTCGTCGGCGTACAGCTCGGGGGAGGTCCGCAGGGTCCGTTCGTGGTACGCCGTGGCCTCGGGGACCATGAGCCCCCACTGGGTGGCCTGGAGGTACTTGGTCATGGGGATGTCGACGCCGACCAGTTCGGCGCCGAGTTCGCCGAGGGCGTCGATGGCGGCGCGGACGGCCTGCTCCACTTCGGGGTGGACCCGGTCGAAGTAGTGGTTCCGGGGCACGCCGACGCGCAGGCCGGTCAGGCTTCCGTCGGATGGGCGAGGGGCGGGGCCGGGCGCGGTCCCGGTGTCGCCCCGCGCCGCCGAGGAGCGCTACGAGCACGAGGCCGGCGTCCTCGACGGTGCGGGTGATCGGCCCCACGTGGTCGAGGGACCACGACAGGGGCGTGACGCCGCGTGCGGGGACGAGTCCGTGGGTGGGCTTGAGGCCCACCACGCCGTTCAGTGCCGCGGGGACGCGGATGGAGCCACCGGTGTCCGTCCCCAGGGCGAAGGTCGCCTCGCCCGCCGCGACCGCCACCGCCGAGCCGCCGCTGGAGCCGCCGGCCACCCGGTCGTGGGACCAGGCGTTGCGGGTCTGGGGCGTGGTGAGCCCGTAGGCGAACTCGTGGGTGTGGGTCTTGCCGAGCAGGACCGCTCCGGCGGCGCGCAACCGGCTCGCGACCGTGCTGTCGCGGTCGGCCGCGGGGGCCGCGGCACGGACCCGGGAGCTGGCCGTGGTCGGCAGACCCGCGACGTCGATGAGGTCCTTGAGGCCCATGGGGACACCGTGCAGGGGGCCGCGGCGCCGCCCCGCCGCGATGTCCTCCTCGGCCCGGGCGGCCGCCTGGCGCGCGGCGTCGGCGAGGACCGTGACGTAGGCACCGAGGTGCCCTTCGACGGCGTCGATGCGGTCCAGCACCGAGGCCGTCAGCTCCACGGGCGAGAGTTCCCGCGCCGCGATCGCCCGCGCCGCTTGGGCGAGCGTCAGCTCATACGGCCGCATCGTCCCGCCCCTCCTCCGCGCCCCGCGCCGGGTGCGCCGACACCGGTACTCCCTCAGCGGGATCGATATCGGGATTGAGGTCGACGTCGGGATCGAGGTCGAGGTCGAGATCGCGCAGTACGGCGATGACGCTCCGGATGTGGTTGGCGGTGGCCGTCACGAGGTCGAGCCGTCCGGGGTCGAGCGGGAGCCCGGCACCTCGCGCCCACTGGGCCACTTCGTGCGGGAGCAGACGCGGATCTGGGGTCGTCGCCATGGCCAAGGGAGTTCCTTCCCTGTAAAAGCTCAACATTTGCGTTAGTGGACCGTACGGCATACCGTTGCCTAAACGCAAAGAGATTGCTTTTACTTCTCCTCGACCCGGAGGGACCGACCCGAGATGGCCCTGAACACCGCCTCCCCGCAGTCCGCCGACAGCCCCGCACCGCCGAGCTGGGCCGTGGGCGATCTGCTCGTGCACCGCATCGACGAAGTGGCGCTCCCTCCGCAGACCGGCCCCTGGCTGCTGCCGGCCGCCACTCCCGACGTCGTGGGCGGCACCCCGTGGCTCCGGCCGGACTTCGCCACGGAGACGGCGTCCTGCGTCTGGCCAGCCACACGTTCGCCGTCGAGGCGAACGGTCTGCGCGTACTGATCGACACGGGCATCGGCAACGGCAAGACCCGGGCCAACCCCGCCTGGCACGGCCTGGACACCGACTACCTCCACCGGCTCACGGCGGCGGGCTTCGCGCCGGAAAGCGTCGACCTGGTCGTCCTGACCCACCTCCACACCGACCACGTCGGCTGGAACACCCGCCACGAGGAAGGGAGTTGGGTCCCCACCTTCCCCCACGCGCGCTACGTGGCGTCCCGCACCGAATGGGACCACTGGGCGAGCAGCGACCTGGAGGAACCGCGCCGGCAGATGTTCCGCGACTCGGTCCACCCGATCCGGGACGCCGGACTGCTCGACCTCGTCGACATGACCGGCCCCGAGGCCGAAGTGGCCGACGGCATCCGTCTGTTGTCCACCCCCGGGCACACGCCGGGGCACGTCGCCGTGCGGCTCCAGGGAGGCGACCAGGACGCCGTCGTCACCGGGGACTGCGTGCACCACCCGGTGCAGATGCGCCACCCCGGCATCACCAGTTGCGTGGACACCGACCCCGACCAGGCCGTCCGCAGCCGCCGGGAACTCCTCGCGGGGCTCGCCGGCACCGGGACGCTGCTGCTGGGCGGCCACTTCCCGCCGCCGACCGCGGGCCACGTCGTCAGGGACGGCGACGGCTACCGCCTGCGGAGCGCCGCCCCCCCGCCGGAACGGCGCGGCCTCGGCTCCGGACACGCGGGACAGGAGCCGAGGCCGCGGGGCGGTGTGATGTGCCGAGGGTCAGTAGAGCTTGTTGACGGCCGTGGCGGTGGTGGTCTTGAAGTCGCCGACCTGCGCGTCCGCGAAGGTGCCCATCTGCCCCCACGTCACGAGCGTCACCGTGTTGCCGTCGCGTCCGACCGCGAACATGTTGATGTCGTTGGCCCCCCAGGAGGCGACCGTGTGGACGCCGTAGACGTGTGCGCCCTCCTCGGCGTTCACCTTGCCGTAGTACTTCTGCGAGGCGGTGATCTCGGGGTTCTGCTTCATCACCGTCTCCGCGCACCCGTCGAGCTTCTTGCGCAGCAGGGCGGCGAACTCCTTGGCCCGCTGCTCGCTGCGCTCGACCACGGTCACCTGGAGCGCCCCGGTGTCGAGGTCGGTGCGGTACGTGCGGTGCACCGAGGTCGACGGCAGGCCCTCGCCGACGCACATCGGCAGCGGGTCGGGCTGCCCCGACGTCACCGGCCCGGCGTACCAGGGCGACGACGCGTGCGGCGGCAGCTCGCAGGCGCCAGGAAGCGGGGCGTGTCGGCCGCGGAGGCCGGCACCGTCCCGGCGGCGACCCCGGCGACGGCCACCACTGCCGCCGCGGCGAACAGACCCTTGTTCTTGCGTACGTTCGTCCTCATCGTTCTCCCCCACATGGTTCGCTCGGTCTGCTTCGGGCAGGTCCGTCCGCCCTTCGACCTCATGCCCCATACGACCCGCGACGCCCCTGGGGCGTTGCCCTCGCGCACGTCACAGCTCTGTCTTCCATGTCACCGAACGGCAACACGCCACCTCAGGGCCTCACACCAGCCCCGTCACGGTCACGGACACCCGAGGCGGGCTCCCCGCCTCCCCGCGCAGGGCCTCGGTGACGGCGGCGCGCACCGCCCGGGTCACGTCCACGGCGCGGTGGCCCCGGTGCAGCACGAGGTGCACCTCGACGTGCCACCGCCCGGTGCCGCCGAGCCGTGTCACGCGGACACCCGAGGAGTGCGACGGCCTGCCGGCGCCCCCTGCCCGAACGCGGGCCAACGGGCCCGACGTACGCAGCAGTTGGGCAAGACCCGGCCGCAGGAAGGCGACCCCGGCCGTGCCGAGGACCGCCCTCGCGACGTGTCGGTCAGGTCTCCGGTTGCGCGCTGCTCCGTCACGGCCGCCACCCTTCCACGCCGTCGCCCATCTCGTTGCTGTCATCGGTGATGACGTCGATGAGGTCGATGATCGTCACGTCGACCGTCGCGACCGGCATGCCCAGCTCGGTGGCGGCCGCTTCCAGCACCCGCCGGCGGACGCGCTCGGCGACCTCCTGGAGGTTCCGGGTGAGGGCCACCTGCACTTCGAGGCGGATCTCGACCGGGCCCCGGCGCAGGCGCCCCGCCGGGGCGGGCGGCGCGCCGTCCTGGGGGCGGACCGCGATGCGGCAACTGCCCGCACGGACCCCGGTCAGGGTCTCCGCCGCCGCGCGGACGGCCCGGGCGGCGGCGGCCTCCACGATCCAGGCGTCCTCGGCCTCCCTCGCCGAGCGGCAGCGTCCGGCCCGGCCGCAGTTCGAGCCGGACGACGTCCATGACGCGGCCGACGAGCGCGGAGGCGTCGGCCTCCTCGGGCTCCGGCGGCTCCGACGCACGCGCGGCGGAGACGACGTCCTCCAGATGGCGCAGTGTGTTCAGCGCCCCGGTGCAGTGCGGGCAGCCGTCGGCGTGCGGATCGGGCTCGCCGCTCTCCCGGCGCTCCCACACACTCCACAACTCCCGCCCGCACGGCAGCGGTCCCGCTCCGCGCGGTCGTCCGCCGGGCTCTCCCCGGTGGCCGTCTCGCGCATCTCGCCCGGTCCGGTTCCCTCGTTCACCGCCATGCGGCCATCGCCTCCGTGAGATAGCGCCGCGCCCTGAAGACGCGGCCGCGCACCGCCTCCGGGCTGATCCCGACCGACTCGGCGATGGTTTCGTAGGGAAGGCCGTTGAGTTCGCGCAGCACCCAGCACACCCGCTGTTCCGGTGACAGTCCCGCCATCGCCCTGCTCAGGTCCGCCACGGCCGCGTGCCCCTCGGCGACCCTGGCGGGCGATGCCTCGTGCTCGGGAGCCTGCGGCTCGGGCACGCCCTCCAGGTCCACGGCGGGACGGCGGGCGCGCAGCACGTTCAGACACCGGTTGGTGACGATGCGGTGTATCCAGGTGCCGAACCGGGCGTCCCGCCGGAACTCCGGCAGCTTGCGCCAAGCGCTCACGAACGACTCCTGCACGGCGTCCTCGGCCTCCGTCCTGCTCCCCAGCAGCCGCGTCGCCAGCCGCAGCAGGCCGGGCGCGTGGCGTCGCACCAGCTCCTCGAAGGCCTCTTCGTCACCTTCCCCGGCCCGTACCGCCAGCAATCCGTCCTCGCGCCGCGCGGACTCCTCCGCTGGGTCCTGCGGCGCTCCGCCCCGGTCCCCGGGCACACGCGGCTCCTCTCATCCAGGTCGTGCTCGTACGACACACGGAAGGCCGCCGGCGTTACGCGGCGAGGGCACGTTACCTCCCGGAACGAGCAGTTCTTCCGAGGCGCGTAACGAATCCCCGCCGTCCGTGTCAGACAAGCACGGAGCCGGGCACCCGGTCCGGGTACCGAACGCTCGGCGGAGCGGCAGGCCGCCGGACGGCCGATCGACCGTTCAGCCACCTGCCCCGCACAGGACTTCGATGACGAGGAGATGCCGGTATGGCGACTCAGGACATCCATGCGAACGTGACCACGTCCGGTGGCAGCGACAGCGGCGCCACGGGCGCGGCCCAGAAGAGCGCGGGCACCGCCCCGGTGGCCGGGACCACCACCGTGACGGGCGGCTCGGCGCGGGCGAGCCGGCCGCGACCCGGGGGAAGACCTCCATCGCCGACGTGGTGGTCGTGAAGATCGCCGGGATGGCGGCGCGGGAGATCCCCGGCGTCTTCGACATGGGCGGCGGCCTCTCGCGGACCATCGGCGCGGTGCGCGACCGGGTCCCGGGCGGGCGCCCCAACGTCGGACGCGGCGTGAAGGTCGAGGTCGGCGAGCGGCAGACGGCGATCGACCTGGACATCGTCGTCGAGTACGGCGTGCCGATCACCGACGTCGCCCATGACGTGCGCGAGAACGTCATCGGTGCCGTGGAGCGGATCACCGGCCTCGAAGTCGTCGAGGTCAACGTCGCGGTCAACGACGTACGGCTGCCCGACGACGACACCTCGGAGTCCGCCGGTGAGACGCGGGTGGAGTAGCGGGGCAGCGGGTGCGGCCGTGACGTCCCTGTTCGCGTGACGTCTCCTTCTGTGGGGTGAGGTGAGTGGTGAGCACAGCTCTGGTGGGCATGATCGCCGGGATGGCCCTGGGGTTCGCCGGCTGGTTCGGCGGCTTCGGCGCGTTCCTGGTGGTCGCCGCGCTGGGCGCGGTCGGCTTCGTCGCGGGGCGTCTCGTGGACAGCGGCACGGACCTGCGGGACTTCCTCGGCGGCCGTGACCGGGGGCGGCGATGAGCGCGACCCCCGCGGCCGAGCGCGGCCACGACGACGGTGGCGAGCGCGCGGTGCGCCGCATCGCGGAACGGGCCGCCACCGAGGCGCTGGCCCCGGGCGAGGTCGAAGTGCGCCGGGGTTCGGCCGTGGTGCGCGGCCGCCGGGCCGAGGTGGGTGTCACCGTGGCCCTCCCCTACCCGGCGGTGCTCGACGAGGCGGGTGAACGCGTACGGTCGCACGTCGCCGACCGCACGGCCCGCCTCACCGGTCTCGCCGTGCCCTCGGCGCGGGTCCGGCGTCCGCGACCTGCGCGAGCGGGCGCGTGAAGAGGCCGAGCCGACAGCGGCCGGGCCTGCCGGGCCGCCTGCCGCGTACGAGGCGGTGGCCGCGGCATCTGAGCAGACGGCGGAGTCGGCGGCGGAGCAGGTGGTGGAGCCCACGGGCGGGAACCGGGCGCGGCGGCCCTGGTCCCCGCGCCGGTTCCCCGTCGCGGTGCTGGCGTTCGGCGGCGCGGCGGTCTGCGGGCTGTTCCTGTACGACGTGGTATCCGTCCATGCGGCCGGACGTCCGCCCGCACGGTGGCGCGGCCGGCTGACGGAGTGGCTGGCCACGCACGGCCCGGACAGCGGCACCTGGCCCGGCGCGGCGTTGGCGGCCGCCGTCTTCCTGCTCGGCGTATGGCTGCTGTCCTGGCCCTCACGCCGGGACGGCGGCGCGCGCTGCCCATGGCGGGCCCGGCCGCGGGGGTCCGGGCGGTGCCTCGACCGGCGGGCCGTGGCCACGCTGCTGCGGGACGCCGTGGCGGAACTGCCCGGCCTCACCCGGGTACGGTCGGTGCGGACGGCTCCGGGCGCGCGTGCGTGCCGGGCTCGCCTTCGGCGACCTGGAGTCCGCGCGCCGTACGGTGGCCGAGACCGCGGAGGAGGCGTTGGCCGCCTGCGGTCTGGCGAGGCCCCCGCGGCTGCGGGTCCGGGTGCGCGCCGAGCCCGCCTGGCGTGCCCCCGTGCCACCGGAAGCGGACGTACCGCCCACGGCTGCCGGTGCGACGCCCGGGAGCACCCCGCGAGTGAGCCGCTCCGTCACGGCCACCAACCGCGCGGCCCTGCTCGGGGTGGGGGCGGTGCTGCTGGTCTCGGGCGCCGCGCTGGCCTCGACGACCCGTCTCGTCCGCGACCGGCTGCCCGCGCACTGGCCTCGGCTCCCCGCGGGCAGGACCTGGCTCGACGGGGAGGCGCTCGGCCGCTGAGCGTGACCAGGGCTGGTGGCCTGCCCTGGTGATCGCCGCGCTCTGCGTCGGCGTTCTGCTGTTCCTCTGGTGGGGGTGGGCGCAGGTCCGTGCGGGACGCCTGCGTGAACTGCCGTTGGGGCAGCCGGGCGTGACCTTGTCCGGTCCGGCGCTGGCCGCGGCGATGGCCGAACGGGCGGAGTCCGTCGACGGCGTGGTCCGCGCCCAGGTGACGCTGCTGGGCCGCCCCCGGCGGCTGCGGGCACACGTCACGCTGGTCCTGGCCGCCGACGGCCGCCCGGAGGCGGTGCAGCACGACCTCGCCGCGGCGGGCCGTCGCCGAGGTGAGGGCGGCGGCCGCACCCCGCTCCGTGGAGGTCGACGCGCGTCTGACGGTCCGGCAGCACAAGGCGCGACGACTGCGCTGATGCGTTCGGGCGCGGCCACCGCCCGAACGTCCCTACCTGACTTGGGGTTTCGCTGGCGCCGCGCCTCTCTCGGGTGAGGGCCCGGAACCTAGCGCGGAGTCGGGGGCCGGTGTCTCCGGGAGCGCGGGCCTGGCCCGTTCCTTCGCCAGGGCGTTGATGATCCTGCGGGCTAGGAGCGGGTCGGCCGGGAGGGTGTGCGAGGCGAACCACCGGGCGGCCGACGGATCGGGGGACGGTTCGACGAACTCGGCGCCCGCGTAGTCGTCGAGCGGAGGGTCGTAGACGTACCCGCAGACCACGCCGTGGTCCACCAGGCGGTCGAGGAGAACGTCGCGGTCCTCGACCAGGAGCGGCACGCGGAAGAGAGGGAGCGGACCCTCCTCCGCCGTGCGGTTGCGCAGCGCCCGGCCCGCCCAGGCGGTGCCCGCCAGCAGGGAGACGCCCACGGAGCGCCGGGTGAGATCTCCGTCGAGCCGGTCCATCCGCGCCTTCAACTGGCCGCGCACCAGGGCCCTGTGGCGTTCGCGGAAGCCGTGGAGGTCGACGCGCACCCATGGCTCGTACGCCGACAGGCTCGGCGCGTGGCGCGCGCACTCCGCGAGCCGCCGCGGCCGCAGGTCCATGCGGAACGTGTCGCGTTCGAGCAGCCCGAGGTGTTGCATCGTCCGCCACACCGGGCGCACCAGGTGCAGGCCGCGCACGGCGGAGCGCGCCAGGGGGCGGAGCGTGGTGGCGAGGTCGCCGGGGAGGCGGCCCGGCACGAGGAGTTCGTCGCGCAGCCGCTCCATCTCGCGCCGCTCCCGGGCGTCCTCGACCGCGAGGAAACCGCCGGCCATCCCCGCCACGTGCTTGGACAGGCTGAACGCCGCCGCCTTCCCGAAGGTGCCGATCGGCTGCCCCTCGACGCGTGTGCCGATCGCGTGCGCCGCGTCCTCGAAGAGGGGTATGCCCAACTGGTCGCAGCGGAGGCGCAGTTCGACCACGCGGTCCGGAACCCCGTACAGGTTGGTGGTCAGTACGGCGTCCACGTTCCGCCAGGTCGACTCCGGGACCGCGGCCGGGTCGATGTTGCCGTCCCAGACGGAGACGGGGGCCTGGACCGGGCGCAGCCCTGCCGCGAGGACCACGAAGAGGATGACGTCGTCGTTGACCGGTGACATCAGGACACGTGCGCCCGGCGCGCACCAGCGGCGCAGCGCCAGGTAGAGGGCCAGCCGGGCCGAGGGTGTGTACAGGCACGGGCGGCCGAGCCGTCGTGTCATCTGTGCGGCGAGCCGTGATCCGTAGGGCATCGGCACCCTTCGCTTCCGCTGGTCCGGAGGTCGTCGCGGTGAGGAGTCGCCGGGCCCGGTCATCCGGCTCGGCGGCCCGGGCCGACGTGCGCAGCGCGCCGACCGTCTTCAGGAGCCGGTCGGCGGGTTCCCTGAGTCTGGGGTGGGCCAGGACGGTGTTGCGCAGGCCGCGCACCGGTCTGCGCCACATGCGGTGCGCCGCGGCGACCGGGTGGGGGCGCGTCGCGAAGCCCTCGCCCACCCGCAGCTCCCGCGTCTTGAGCCAGTCCTTGTACTCCTTGTCGCCGCGCCCCAGGTCCATGGTCCGCATGCCGTGCCGCCCGGCCGCCTCCGCCATCCGCAGATGCATCAGCGTTCCGGGCGAGTAGTAGCGGAACTCGGGGTCGTACGCGGTGAACCACGCGGCGAACACCGTGCGCGAGACCGGCCCGAAGTGGGCGGCCACCGGCCGGTCACCGGCGTACACCGCGGAGAGCACCCCGGTGAAGTGCTCCTCGCGGACCTGGAAGAGGTGCTCCACCAGGTCGACGATCCACGGCCGCGCGAACCGGTCCATGCGGCCCGTCCTGCGGTACTGGGCGGACTTCCAGCGCATGAGGGCGCGCAGCACGCGCGGGTCCGCGCTCGTCGTAGACGAACCGCATCTCGCCGAGGTCGCGGACCAGCCGGCGCTCCTTCTTCAGCGTCGTCCTGGCCAGCCTCGGGTAGGCGCCGCGCAGCCACTCGGCGTAGTCGCCCTCGCCGGTCGTCAGGTCGAGCACCGGTGAGGCGAACGTGCCGGTGACGTGGGCGCCGAACGGCTTCTGTTCCTCGACGAGGTGGTCGAACTCGAAGACGGAGAGCCGGCAGGCCTTCAGCAGCTCCTCGGTGTCCCACACGACTCCGGGGCGGTGCACGAGCGCCTGGCAGTCGGAGAGTCCGAGGCCGATCGCCCGGCCGACGCCGAAGGAGTTGCGCTCGTACGGGAAGAAGCCGACGGGCTCACCGCCCTCTCGCAACACCGCCACCTGGGCGCCGCCGCGGAACCTGCCGACACCCTCGGCGAATTCGGGCGCCAGGAACGGGTTGGCGTACTCGGGTGACTCGTCCATCGCCCGGTGCCAGGCCGTGCGGAGCGGGTCGCTCAGCCCGTCGAGTGTGTGGATGCTGATGTCCACCTCAGCCCGCCCGCCTTGGTACGGCGTGCGGGTCATCGCTCTTGGATCGCATGGGCGACCGCTCCCCCCAATGACGCGCTGTCGGCGTCGGCGTCCTGCCACTTCTCCAGGTTGCTCGGCGATGCTCAAAGGTCGCGAAACAGTACGCACGTGTCAAGGGTGCCGACGCGCTTCGCACGTCAACCGCGTTGCCGGACAGCGGCGTTGGAGTGGTCGCCGCACACCTTGCCGATCTGTGTCAGCGCTTCCCGGAGGGTGGTCGGCCGCAGGGCGCCGCGTACCGCGGGGCCCGCCCAGCCCGGTCCACCGAGCATGACGACGGGCCTGCCTCGGGCGCCTCGCACGCCCCAGCGGGTGTCCGCGATGTGCCGGGCCAGCGGCACGCTCGCCGTGGAGCGGGCCTGCGACCACAGGACGACGACCGCCGGGCCCGTCCTGCGGACCGCCGCCGAGACTGCCTCGACGGGTACGGCGGCGCCGAACATGCGCTGGGGGAGGCCCAGTTCGCCGAGGGCCGCGCTGAGTGCCTCCAGGGGCAGCGCGTGCTGCTCGCCGGGCACGCAGGCCAGGACGAGCGTCGCCGTCGGGGGCGGGGCGGTGTCGGGGGCGGGGGCGCAGCGGTGCAGGGTGCGGGAGACGTGCCAGGACAGCAGGTGCTCCACCTCCACGTAACGGTCGCCTGCCTCCTCCCACTTGCGGCCCACCGCGAGCAGCGTCGCACCATCACCTCCTGCCACGCGGTGATCAGGCCGTGCCGCTCCACCGCCCCCGTCAGCAAGTCCTGGACGACGGGGGCGTCGAGGCGGACGGCGGCGCGCGCCAGGCCCCGCCGCTGCCGTACGAAGACGTCGGGTGATCCCGCGCGGGCGCCGGGGGCCTCCCGGGGCGACGGCATGCCTGGACCGGCGGGGTCGGAGCCGCGCTTGAGCGCCGTACGGGCGGCGTCGGCCGGCGGCACCCCGAGTGAGGTGAGGCGGCCCATCTCCTCGTCCACCGCGATGTCCCGCTCCGACCAGCGGCGGTGGCGGCCGGGCTCGCGGGTGGCGGGACCGAAACCGTATCTGCGGTCCCAGGTGCGCAGCGTCGTCGCGACACGCCCAGCCGCCTCGCCAGAGCGCCCGTGGTGACTGCCGCATCGTTCATCCGCTCACGATACGACGCACAAACGACGCGGGTTGCCGGGTACGCGAAGCTGCTCCGACTATGGCCCAGCCGTGACCCGGGCCGCGACCCGCCTGACCGATCGCCGCCTGGGGCAGGGCGGTTGACAGGGGCGACAAGGAGGTGACGGGCGTCGATGAGCACAGCGGTGCCGCATCCCTCACGAGCCGAAGTACCGGACAGCGGCGAAGCTCCGGCCGCCGGGGCGGCCCACGGCGACGAGGCGTGGCTCGCAGCGGTGTACCGGCAGTGGGCGCCCCGGGTGCGGGACCAGGCCAGGCGCGCGCTGGGGGACAGCCGTGAGGCCGAGGACGTCGCGCAGCAGGTGTTCCTCGCCGCGTGGCACGGCCGGACGGGTTACCGCCCCGAAGCCGCCACTCCCGCGGCGTGGTTGCGCGGCATCACCCGGCGGAAGATCGCGGAGGCCCTGGCCGCGCGGTCCCGCGGGGCGGCCCTCGCCGAAGGCGCCGGGACGCGGTTCGCCCGGGAGCGGCCATACCGGGAGGAGGCGGACGTGGTGCTCGACCGGGTGCTGGTGGCACAGGAGTTGGCGTTGCTGCCGGTGCCGCAGCGGACGGTGCTGTGTCTGACGTTCTATGAGGAGCTGACACAGGCACAGATCGCCGAGCGCACCGGGTGGCCGCTCGGCACGGTCAAGAGCCATGCGCGGCGCGGCATGCGTCGGCTGCGCCCGCTCTTGCGGGAGGCGGTGGGCGACGCGTAGGGCCCGCCCCTTCCGCGGGCAGCCACCTGCGTGCCGCGCCTTCCCTGCGCCTCCTGTGCGCCTCAGCGGGGTCGGCGCCGCTGAGGACGCCGCTGTCACCCCCGAGACGGCGGCCAAAGGCCGTGGGCGGAGGACGCGTCGCGCAAGCGCGGCCCCGCCCACGGCCGCCCTCGCCGACCGACCGCTCCCGCGCCTCACCCGGCCGTGGCCAGGTCTCGCCTCCTACCAGGAGCTGACAGCCACGTACCTCTACGGTCTGGTCCCTGTCCGCCCATGGGTCGACGCGCCCCCTCCCCCGCCGCTCTAGCCTCCTGTGACATGGCCCCTTCCCGAACTCCGCTGCGCAGACATGCCGTTGTCGCCGCCCTCGCCCTCGCACTCGTCGCGCCCACCGTCGGCACGGCGACAGCCCACGCCTCGCCCTCCGACGGCACCGCGACCGCCCGCCCCTCGCACGCCGACGCCGCCGACGCGAAAGCGGCCGACGCGGCGGCCACGGCTCCGCTGCGTCTGCCGCGCCCCACCGGGCCCTACGCGGTGGGGCGCGACACGCTGCACCTTGTCGACGAGAGCCGCCGCGATCCGTGGGTGTCCTCGGCGGGCGCGCGGGAGTTGATGGTGTCCGTCCACTACCCGGGCCGCCACGGTGGAGGGCACCCCGTCCCGTACACCTCCGAGGAGGAGGCCCGGCTGCTGCTGGAGGCCTGGCAGGTGGACGGGCAGGTGTCCCCCGCCGCGTACAGCTCCACCCGTACCTTCGCGCGCTCCGGGACGCGGCCCGCGCCGGGGCGCTTCCCGCTGGTCGTGCTCTCCCCGGGGTTCACCGCGCCCCGCTCCACCCTGACCCACCTGGCGGAGGACCTGGCCTCGCGGGGCTTCGTCGTCGCCACTGTCGACCACGCGTACGAGTCCGTGGGCACCGCCTTCCCCGGCGGTCGGATGCTCACCTGCCGGGCCTGCGCTCCCGCCGAGCAGCCGGGGATGGGCAAGGTCGTCACCGAGGGGCGGGCCAAGGATCTCTCGTACGTCATCGACCGGTTGACCGGCGGTGAGTCCTCCTGGCGGCACGCGCGGATGATCGACGGCCGGCGGATCGGGGCCGGCGGGCACTCCATCGGAGGCGCCGCCGCGCTCGCGACCATGACCACCGATCCCCGGGTGCGGGCGGGCCTGAACATGGACGGCAGTTTCCACACGGGTCCCGACGGGATCGGCGGCCGCCCGTTCCTGATGCTCGGAACGGAGGTCGAGCACACCCCGGGCCACGGGGACGGCAAGAACTGGGACCGCACCTGGCAGGGTCTCGACGGCTGGAAGCGCTGGCTCACCGTGCGGGGCTCCGGGCACTTCACCTTCACCGACCTTCCGGTTCTCGCCGGGCAGGCCGGGGTGGTCGACCCCGAGGTGCCGCTCTCCGGTGAGCGTTCCCAGGAGATCACCCGCGCGTACGTGGGCGCCTTCTTCGAGCAGTGGCTGCGCGGCGAGCGGGCGCCGCTGCTCGACGGGCCGGCCGCGCGCCACCCCGAAGTCGTCTTTCAGGGCGTCAGTCCGTTCAAGACCGGTGATTTCGCCGATGTGCCCGGGACGGATGCGCCCGGACAGTAGCCGCTGCCAGTCATCGCACCGTCGAAAGGATGCGACCGTCGTGCAGCAGCTCAGTGTCGAGACCCCCGGCAGCCCTCCGTCCTCGCGCAGGTCACGGCTGCGGCCGCGCCTCCTGCGGGCGTCGCTCGCCGCTTTCCTGGCCGTGGGCGGGATGGTCACCGCCCAGTCGGGGAGCGCGGGCGCCGCGGAGAATCCGTACGAACGCGGTCCCGAGCCGACCGTCTCCAGCATCGAGGCCCCCCGCGGCCACTACGCCGTGTCCGAGACCCGCGTGCCGTCCTTGGGCGTCACCGGGTTCGGCGGCGGCACCATCTACTACCCGACGAGCACCGCCGACGGCACGTTCGGCGCCGTGGCGATCTCCCCCGGCTTCACCGCCACCCAGTCGTCCATCTCGTGGCTGGGCCCGCGGCTCGCCTCGCAGGGCTTCGTCGTCTTCACCATCGACACCCTCACCACGGTCGACCAGCCCGACAGCCGTGGCGACCAACTCCTCGCGGCTCTTGACTACTTGACGCAGCGCAGCACCGTGCGCGGACGCGTCGACAGCAGCCGGCTCGGCGTCATGGGCCACTCGATGGGCGGCGGCGGCTCACTGGAGGCCGCCAAGAGCAGGCCGGGACTTCAGGCGGCGATCCCGCTGACCGGCTGGAATCTCGACAAGACGTGGCCCGAACTGCGGACGCCCACCTTGGTCGTCGGCGCGGACGGCGACACCGTCGCCCCGGTCTCCTCGCATTCCGAGCCCTTCTACGAGAGCCTTCCCGGCTCTCTCGACAAGGCGTATCTGGAACTGAACGGCGCGAGCCACTTCACGCCGAACACCTCGAACACCACCATCGCCAAGTACAGCGTCTCGTGGCTCAAGCGGTTCATCGACAACGACGTGCGGTACGAGCGGTTCCTCTGCCCGCTGCCCCGGCCGAGCACGACGATCGAGGAGTACCGGGGCAACTGCCCGCACACCTCCTGAGAGGCTTCCAAGAAGTTTTACGTGGAAGTAACGTGACGGTCGTGGCCGGACTGACGACTGCGACGGGTCCCCTCCGGATGTACGGCCGGAGCGCTCAACTGCACTCCATCGACGCCCTGTTGACCGGCGTGCGCGACGGGCGGGGCGGAGCCCTGATGCTGGTGGCGGCGCCGGGGCTCGGCCGGACCACGCTGCTCGCCCACGCCGTCCGCTCGTTCCGTTCCCTCCGGTCGGGACGGCGCTCAGCACGAGCGCCGTCCCCGCCGAGAGCCTGATCCCGTACAGCGGGGTCCACTCCCTGTGGTGTACGGGGGCGGCGCCGCGTCCGCTGCCGAAGGAGCCGGGGGTCCTGCTCGCCGTGGTGCGCGAGCTGGCGGGCGGGCACCCGCTGCTGGTCTGCGTGGACGACGCCCACCTGTGGGACGCGGCTTCCCGCGCCGCCCTGGGGTTCGCCGCGCGTCGCCTCGGCGGACCGCATCCGGTGGGTCTCATCCTCTCCGTCGCGGCCCGCCGTGCGGACGATCCGCACCTGGCGGGGCTGCCCGTCGTCCACCTCGACCCCCTCACGCCGCCCGAAGCCGCCGCGCTCTTCGACGACGTGACGCGGGGCGGCGCGACACCGTCGTACGCGACGAACTCCTCCACGCGGCGGCCGGCAACCCGGGGGCGCTCCGCGCGCTCGTCGCCGCTCTGACGCCGGATCAGCTGGCGGGGCGGGCCCCGCTGCCCCGGCGGCTGTGTGCCGGTTTCGGGCCCGCGTACGGTGGTGTCGACCCCTCCGAACTCCCCGCGGAGACACGCGAGTTGCTGCTCCTGGCAGCGCCGCGCACGAGCCCGGGGCGGTGGGTTCGGGCGCCGACGCGGAACTCGTCCTGCGGGCCGGTGCGGCGGCCGGGCTCGACGTGGCGGCCCTGCTCCCGGCGGAGGCGGCCGGCTCGCGCGCCGCACGGCCGACCGGATCTGTTTCGACGTGCCCGGGCTGCGCCGCGCCCTGTACGCCGGTGCCCCGCCCGCCCGGCGCCGCGCCGCCCACCGGCTGCTCGCCTCGGCCCTCGACGAGGCCCGTGCCCCGGCCCTGCCACGTCGGCTGCACCGGGCCCTGGCGGCCACGGGACCGGACGCCCGTCGCGACCGCGCTGACCGTCGCGGCGGACGGCAGCCGGGGCGGCGCCGTCCCGGCCCTGCGCGCGGCGGCGCTCTCCGCCGCGCCGACCTCACGGCAGACCGCCCGGGACCGCGCCCTGCGCCGGGCGGCCGCGGCGGACC